>NZ_JBBNHG010000019.1:0-152498 GCF_040094675.1 Coprococcus hominis (ex Arizal et al. 2022) | reverse complement strand
TGTATCAAATCCTTGAAAATATCTTAAAGAAATTTTCAGGGTTAACATGTTATTAATTTGTCAAAGGTTCGTTGTTTGCTGTCCTCAGCGACAGCTTCCTTATAATATCACTTTGTTGTGTCTTTGTCAAGAAGTTTTTTCAACTTTTTGATTTTCAAAACGTGATATCGAATGGTGTTTTTTGCTGTCGTATCAGCGACAGCTTGCTTATAATATCACTTCATTTTTAGAATGTCAACAGCTAATTTGAATTTTTTTGAATTTTTTCTAGTTGCTTCCAAGTGCCTTTTTCAAAGCCCCCATCAAAGCAGAGAAAGAGCCTCTACCAGCGTCGATACACATAGGATTTTTACATTGAGCTTATCCATCGCTTTATCATAATTGGACTTCGGAATAATACAGGTTGCGAATCCCATCTTGTCGGCTTCCTTCACTCGCTGCAGGACATTTGTGACACCTCGGATCTCCCCGGCAAGTCCAATCTCCCCGATAATCATCGTATCACTTGGCACAACTTTATTATTCATGCTGGATGCTATCGCAAACGCAACGCCTAAATCAACAGCAGTATCATTTACTTTCATACCACCAGCAATATTGACATATGCATCGTACCCCCACAGGTTCATGCCGACACGTTTTTCCATGACCGCCAAGATCAGATTCACGCGGTTATAATCAATTCCTACCGATGTACGCCGCGGCATATTAAAATTCGTCTGGCAGACAAGTGCCTGCAATTCTACCAGAATTGGACGTGTTCCTTCTAAGGAAGATACAACAACAGAGCCGGATACATTTTGCGGGCGTCCATTTAGGAGGGCCTGTGAAGGATTATCAACTTCCTCCAATCCTTTTTCTGTCATGGTAAATACGCCAATCTCATTCGTAGAGCCAAATCGGTTTTTCACACCACGCAAAATACGGAACCCATGATTCCGGTCACCTTCAAAATACAAGACGGAATCTACCATGTGTTCCAATGTACGTGGACCTGCCACATTTCCTTCTTTTGTGACATGTCCGACAATAAAGATCGCAATTCCATACTGCTTAGCTACCTGCATCAGTCTTGCCGTCACTTCGCGCACCTGTGTCACTGTACCCGGTGCCGATCCAACCTCTTCTACGACCATGGTCTGTATAGAATCAATAATCACCACGCTTGCATTGCTTTTCGTAATTACCCGCTCAATATTATCCATGTCATTGTCACACAGAAGAAGCATATCCTTCTCAAATACGCCAATCCGTTCTGCACGCATCTTGATCTGCGACAGCGATTCCTCCCCAGAGACATAGAGTACATTTACATTCTGATGCACCAGATTGCGGCACATCTGTAAGAGGATGGTTGATTTTCCGATTCCGGGATCACCGCCGACAAGCACCAGAGAGCCCTTGACGATACCTCCACCGAGCACACGGTCAAGTTCCCGCATACCGGTCTGCACGCGGCTTTCCTCCGCCGTTGTCACCTGCAAAATACCCATAGGACTGACTGCATCCTTCGGTTGCTTCACCGCTCCTTTGACACCAACTTTCACCTTTTCTTCTACAAATGTATTCCACGCACGGCATCCCGGACACTGTCCCTGCCATTTTGCAGACTCATATCCACATTCTTTACAAAAAAATATCTGTTTTTCCTTTGCTGCCATTGATTTCTCCTTATACAACAAAAGAGCTGCCATACCAGACATAACATATCATGTCCGGTGCGACAGCCCTGTCATTTCATCGAATTAGATTTTCTCTACAAGAATATCTACCATCTTAGCTGGTTCCAGCTCTACACTCAGATTCAGTTTGCCACCAAGGTTTGTCTTCATCTTTCCAACATATACCTTGTCAATATGAATCTTGTATTCCTTCTCAGCCTCTAACTCCAGCGTGATCTGGGAATCTTCTTCGCCTTCTACCACAAAATTCACTGCCTTATCTGTCGCGCGGAAGTCATGTACAACTGTACCAGGTACGGATTCATATACAAACATTCCATTTCTTTCCAGCTTCGTAATCTCACGGAAAGTTTTAATCTTATAGCTATCGCCCTGATACTGGAAGCCATCCTTCTTTGTCTTTGTTGCCAGTGCAAAATTACCAAAGCTCAAGGCTCCTGTCTCTTCTTCGCGGATCAGTTCATCAATCACTGCCATATTCTGTTCCTCCGTATTGTATTTTATAATTTCGTATCTCGAATTCGTTCTTGCTCAATTCTTTTTCATTATACAACAATTTTACATGAATTTCTACAAAATCTTACGTGGAATTTGTACAAAATTATTATTTTTTTGTGAACACAACTTTGCCATCCACCACGGTCATGCTTACCTTGTCGGATGCCTGAATCTTTCCGGACAGAATTTCCTCCGCCAGAGAATCTTCTATATTATTTTGAATTGCCCGTTTCAGTGGTCTTGCTCCATATTTCTTGTCGTAGCCTTTTTCGAAAATGAAGTTCTTCACTGTGTCGCCGTAGGTAAGTGTAATATCCATCTGTTTTGCCAGACGGTTCTTCAGTTCCTTCAGCATAAGCGCAGCAATTCCCTTGACATCCTCTTTCGAGAGTGCACGGAATACAATAATGTCATCAATACGGTTCAGAAATTCTGGTTTGAACATCCGCTTAATCTCTTCCATGACATTATTCTTCATATCTTTATGCTCGGACTCTGCATTTTCTACGTTAGAAAATCCCAATTTCTTCGGATCAACGATACGCTGTGCACCGGCATTACTTGTCATAATAATGATCGTATTCTTGAAATCCACGGTTCTTCCCTGTGAATCTGTGATACGTCCATCATCGAGTACCTGCAACAGCACATTAAACACATCCGGATGTGCCTTCTCAATCTCGTCAAACAAAATTACAGAATATGGATTCTTCCGTACCTGTTCGGAAAGCTGTCCACCCTCTTCAAAACCGACATAGCCCGGAGGCGAACCTATCATCTTCGATACGCTGTGTTTTTCCATATATTCAGACATATCCACACGGATAATCGCATTTTCATTGCCAAACATCGCTTCCGCAAGTGCCTTAGACAATTCTGTCTTACCAACACCAGTTGGTCCAAGGAACAAAAATGATCCAATCGGACGCTTCGGATCTTTCAAGCCAACTCTGCCACGGCGGATTGCCTTTGCCACAGTTTCCACCGCCTCATTCTGTCCCACCACACGCTTATGCAGAATCTCTTCCAGCTTCAACAACCGCTGAGACTCCGTCTGAGTAATCTTGCTGACCGGGATTTTTGTCCATACAGAAACAACATCCGTGACATCCTCTTCTGTCACAAGCATCTGTTCCTGCTCTTTTTCACGCATGTTATGTTTGGTCTTTTCGATTTTCTTATCTGTCTTATCCAGATCCTTCTTCAATGCCTGTGCCGCTTCGATATCGCCCTCTGCAAGCGCAGCCTCCAGCGCCTCTTCCAGATTATGGCGTGTCTCTTCTGCCTTCTTCGCCGTCTTATTTCCTGCAAAAATGCCGAGTTTCTTTCTCGAAGCTGCCTCATCGATCAGATCAATTGCCTTATCTGGCAGGAACCGGTCATTGATATAACGGATTGCATAATCCGTTGCCGCCTCTAACGCATCATCGGAAATGGTTACCCCATGATGTTCCTCGTACTTGCTACGCAAGCCCTGCAAGATGGCAATCGTCTCCTCACGCGTCGGTTCCTCCACATAAACTGGCTGAAACCGCCGTTCTAGCGCTGCATCTTTCTCGATATACTTCCGGTATTCTGTCCGCGTCGTCGCACCAATCATCTGCACTTCGCCACGGGACAATGCCGGCTTCAGGATATTAGACGCATCCATCGCGCCCTCGGCACCACCTGCGCCAATCAGCGTATGCAGTTCATCCACAAATAAAATTACATTTCCAGCAGCACGCACTTCCGCGATCACACGTTTGATACGCTCCTCAAACTCTCCACGATATTTCGAACCTGCCACCATACCAGACAAATCCAGACTCAAAATACGCTTGTCTGCGAGAATCTCCGGTACTGTGCCAGATGCGATCATCTGTGCCAGTCCCTCTACAACTGCGGTCTTACCAACACCCGGTTCTCCAACCAGACATGGATTGTTCTTCATACGGCGACACAGAATCTGCATCACGCGTTCCACTTCTGCATTTCTGCCAACAACAGGATCTAACCGGTCTTCCCGTGCTGCTTCCGTCAGATCACGGCTGTATTGCTCCAAAGTCGGAAATGAGGATTTCTTCTTGTTCTTTGGGTTGCTTAATGCGCCAAGCTCCCGTTTTGCCTGTGTCATATCCATACCAAGTGCCACTAATGTGTCCACAAAGGTTTTCTTTAAATTGACTGCCATCGAGTTTAAAAGCTTGATGGCAAGTGTATCTTCGGATTTTAAAATAGCAAGTAAAATATGCTCCGTACCGATCTTCTCGTTACGCAGCCTGTCCGCTTCTTTTTCTGCCTGTTCCAAAAGTGTATTCAGCTTATCTGAATACACAAGTGTCTTTATCTTCTTCGTTCCACTGTTTTGTTCCAGATATTTTAAAACAAAGGATTCGTCTGCCCCATTCTCCGCGAGAATCTTCCACGCAGTCACCCACGGACAGCTTAGCATACCATAGAGCAGATGCTCGGTACCGATATAGCTGAACTTCATCTGATGGGCAGTCTCCTCCATCACAGCAAGCACCTCCTGTGCCTGCTCTGTATATTCCAGTCTCATGTTTCTTTGTTACCTCCGTTTGCAATGTCGCCAAATTCTTTATACATATCCGTTATAATCTGGTGCATTTCAGCAAGACTGATATCTTTGCATATTGCCTCCGCAACCAGCATCTGCATATCCAGATTGACCTTTTCGAGCTGTTCCTTGCGCGAATCTACCGTCACGCAGACAACAGCTCCTTTTCTACGGTCAAGCTTCAGATATCCGTCATTTCGAAGTAATGCATATGCTTTGTTTACTGTGTGCATATTCACACCGATATCTTCCGCCAATTGCCGAACAGACGGCAACGACTCACCATTCTTGATTTTATCCTGTGCAATTCCCAGTATGATCTGATTCCGCAACTGCATATAAATTGCCTCGTTGCTGTTAAAATCAAGTTCAATGAACATAAAATTCCTTCTTCCTAATTACTGTTCATCGATGGCCTTACCAATATCATGTCGCATATATTTGTTCTCAAACTGAATCCATTCTGTTGCTTTATATGCGTTCGCACGTGCCTCTACCAATGTCTTTCCCTTCGCTGTCACACCTAATACACGGCCACCATTTGTTACAATTCCTTTATCTGTCTGTTTAGTTCCTGCATGGAATACATAGTATCCTTCTTTATCCTTAAATGTATCCAGACCGTCAATCACAAATCCCTTGTCATAATGCTCCGGATATCCGTCTGATGCGAGAACAACGCAGACCGCTGCCTGCTCGTCAAACTCCAGCTCTACCTCATCGAGCTTGCCATCGATACAGGCTTCCATCACATCAATGATATCGTTCTTCATACGTGGAAGTACGACCTGTGCCTCTGGATCGCCAAATCTCGCATTGTACTCCAGCACACGTGGGCCATCTGGTGTCAGCATCAGACCACAGAATAAAATTCCTGTGAAATCTCTGCCCTCCGCCTTCATCGCATCCATTGTCTTCTGGTAGACATGTTCCTTGCAGAATTTGTCTACATCATCTGTATAGAATGGGCTTGGTGAGAATGTTCCCATACCTCCGGTGTTAAGTCCCTGATCGCCGTCCTTCGCACGCTTGTGATCCTGTGCAGAAGCCATCGGCTTGATATGCGTTCCATCGCAGAAGCAGAGTACGGATACTTCCCGTCCTGTCATGAACTCTTCAATAACAATCTTATCTCCGGCAGAGCCAAACTGCTTGTCGAGCATCAATGTCTTGACGCCCTCCTTCGCCTCTTCAAGAGTGTTGCAGATCAACACACCTTTGCCAAGTGCAAGACCATCCGCCTTCAGTACGATTGGCATCTTGGCTGTCTCTAAATATGCAAGTGCCGCATCTGCATTATCAAATGTCTCATAGGCTGCAGATGGGATTCCATACTTCTTCATCAGGTCCTTGGAAAATGCCTTCGATCCTTCGATAATTGCTGCATTGGCTCTTGGTCCAAACACACGGATTCCAGCATCCATAAAAGCATCTGCAACACCGGCAACAAGCGGATCATCCGGTCCGACGATTGCAAGATCAATTTCCTTTTCCTTTGCGAATGAAACCAGTTTCTCTGCATCCATTACCGATATATCTACACAGGTTGCAAGCTGTGCAATACCTGCATTTCCAGGAGCTGCATAAAGCTCTGTCACACGTTTGCTCTGACTACACTTCCATGCAATGGCATGCTCTCTGCCACCGCCACCTACGATAAGTACTTTCATGATTTCCTCCTTTATTCGGTTCTATTCCTATGCTTCACCATTTGCGATCATATTGATAGCTGCCGGAAGTAGTTTCCACTCCGCCTCTTCCATCACACGTCTCTGCAGAATCTCCGGTGTATCTTCCGGTTTTACTTCGACTGCTTTCTGCAGAAGAATCGGGCCGGTATCCGTTCCCTTATCCACGTAATGCACGGTTGCACCGGTCAGCTTAACGCCACGGGCAAGTGCTGCCTCATGCACCTTCAATCCATAATACCCGGTTCCACAGAACGATGGAATCAGGGATGGGTGAATGTTGATAATCCTATTCTCATATTCCTCGATCATAGCTTCCGGAATCACAACCAAAAATCCCGCAAGTACAATCAGATCCGGCTTATATGCCCGGATTGTGGTAAGCAGTCCTTCATTAAATGCCGCACGGTTCTCGTAATCCTTCGGGGATACAACCTTTGCATCAATACCTGCTTTCTCTGCACGTTCCAATGCGCGCACACCATAATTGTTGCTGATCACACCGACCAGCTCTGTATTCGTGATCGTACCATCTGCAACAGCATCAATGATTGCCTGCAGATTCGTTCCGCCACCGGACACGCACACGACAACTCTTAGCATAATTCGACTCCTTTTTCTCCTGCCTTTGTCTCACCGATCACCCATGCCTTATCGCCAGTCTTCTCCAAAGCAGCAAGTGTTTTATCTACATCGGCAGCATCTACGGCAAGTACCATACCAATACCCATATTATATGTGTTGTACATCATCTTTTCTTCAATATCGCCAGTCTTTGCAAGAAGCTTGAAGATTGCTGGTACTTCATAGCTGTCCTTCTTCACGCTTGCAACAATACCGTCTGGCAGCATACGTGGAATATTCTCATAGAATCCACCACCTGTGATGTGGCTACAGCCCTTGATTGTCACACCAGCATCCTTCACACCGCGAAGTGCCTTCACATAGATTCTTGTCGGCGCAAGCAATGCCTCTCCAAGTGTTGTTCCAAGTTCATCATAATAGGTAGAAAGGCTTTCCTTTGTCATATCAAATACTTTGCGGACAAGCGAGAATCCGTTGCTATGTACACCCGTTGATGCAATACCAATCAACGCATCACCCGGCTTGATGTTCTGTCCTGTGATCATATCCTTCTTATCGCAAACACCAACTGCAAATCCTGCAAGATCGTACTCATCCTCCTGCATCAGTCCCGGATGCTCCGCGGTCTCACCACCGATCAGTGCAGCATCTGACTGTACACAGCCTTCTGCGACACCGCTGACGATCGTTGCGATCTTCTCCGGATAATTCTTTCCGCATGCAATATAGTCCAGGAAGAACAATGGCTCTCCACCTGCACAGGCAATATCATTGACGCACATTGCAACTGCATCAATACCGATTGTATCATGCTTATCCATCACCATCGCAAGCTTTACTTTCGTTCCACAGCCGTCTGTTCCGGATAACAAAACCGGCTCTTCCATATCCTTTATCGTGCTTAATGAAAATGCTCCGGAAAATCCACCAATGTTGGTCAGCACTTCTTTTCGCATCGTCTTCTTGATATGCTCTTTCATCAGTTCTACAGACTTGTAACCTGCCTCGATATCAACGCCAGCTTTTTTGTAATCCATAATCTTATCCTCCTGTTTTGGGCGAACCCTGTCTTCTTTTCATACCCGATAATTATAGTCGATATAGAACAGTTTGTAAACCTTGAAAATGTGTATTTTTTATGTCGGATTTTGTTGAATTTTCAGCGTATATATGCTACTTTTATAAGTGGGTGTTACTATTTTATTATCAGGTCTTTGTGCACAGGGTCTGTGCCGCGATAAAGACTTTCGGGGGTGTAATAATTTCATGAAGAAAAGCAACAAACGGCTAAACATTGGTTTTTTCACTTGTCATCTGGATAACGACTATGCTTACGAGGTTTGTAAAGGTGTCGATTATGCAGCAAAAGAACTTGACGTTAATCTGATCGTCTTTCCGGGCATGTATATGAACGCATCATATAATGATCCGAAAAATGCGCGGTTTGACTACCAGTATAATTCTATTTTTTATTATGCATCCAAGCATACACTGGATGCCCTGATCGTTTCGATTGGTTCAATCGGAAGCTTCCTGTCAGAAAACGATATGATTGCATTTTTGAAGAATTTCAATATTCCAATCCTCACGATTGAGATTGAAGTTCCAGGCTACCCATATCTGTATACAGAAGGTCGTACCGGCATGCGGCAGGCAATCGAGCATCTGATCACCGAACATCATAAGACAAAAATCGGTTTTGTCAGCGGAAGAAGAGAAAACGCAGACGCAAAAGAACGTCTGGATACCTACTGCCAGGTTCTGATGGATCATAACATTCCGGTAGAAGAAGACCGTATTGTGTATGGAAATTTCTCAGAATTTACTGAGGATATTGTAAATAATCTGCTGGATGCAAACCCGGATCTGGAAGCGATCGTCTTCGCAAACGATTCGATGGCAATCGGCGGTTACAACGCCATCAAAGCAAGGGGACTGGAAATTGGCAAGGATATTCTTGTGACTGGTTACGATGATGCCCCTGCTGCACTGGTATTAGATCCACCACTTACAACCGTTCATAACCATATCATCGACATGGGCTACCATGCCGTATACGAAGTATTGAATTTACTCGACCACGGAAGTACAAGCACAAGTATTTTAAGTTCCAGCCTGATCGTTCGTTCTTCGTGTGGCTGCGGCAATTATAAATTAAACAAAGCCAAGGAGCTGACTTCCGTTTTTGCAGCCAACGATCTGCAGAAAGCCAAAAATTATGTCTTAAATTATCTCTTTGATGATTACAAAGACAATTTCTACTACGAGGAACTGATTGAGCGGTTCTCAGAACCTTTGGAACTCATTTTAAAGCCGGTTGCGGATGGTTCCATGGCATTTGACGCTGCCGCTATTTCCGGTAGTCTGCTGGCCTTGATTGCCACAGACTTTGTCGACCTGTACTTCAGCAACGACAAGCTCACTCATGCGATACGCGAGTTGAATCAGTTGCTCTGTTCCCTCGTGGATGACAACAACCGGTGCAAGATTATGCGGTTATTCAACCAGCTTTATTCTGATATGCTGGCAAAATCGTCAAGCACCTTATATAACACGATTCACGATCACAAAAAGGCTGTGTGGTCCTCTATGTACATCACAAGAGATACACTGACATATAGTGACGACGAGGAATCCTGCTTCCGTCTCATCATGGATAAATTACAGGATGCACATTTTATAAGCTCCTATATGTACATCTATGAAGATCCAGTCATGCTGATGTCTGACGGTTCATGGAAGATTCCAAAGAACCTTTATCTTCAGGCATGCAACAATAACGGAAAAACCGTATACTTAAGCGGGGACGACCGATTGATTTCTTCGGATAAATTATTCTTCAACCAGTACACGTCCTATGACCGTCGGCGTACCCTCGTGATCACGCCACTGTTTACAAATAATATCCAATATGGATTGTTCGTCGGCGAGATTGGCATCGAGCATTTCCAGAATATCTATCCAAACAGTTTACAGCTTGCAACTTCATTGAACTTTATTTCTCTGATGAAGCAGCAGCTTCTTACCCAGAGCAAGCTTGCCAGCTCCGCATCTGAGCTGAGTGAAAAAAACAAGTTATTAAACAAACTGTCAATCACAGATGGTCTGACCGGCATTAACAACCGTCGCGGATTCTTAGACAGTGTACAGCACCTTGTCAACTCTTCCTACAACGAAGGAAAACCTGCTATGCTACTGTTTGCTGATATGGATAATCTAAAGCAGGTCAATGACCGCTTCGGACACAAAAATGGCGATTATGCAATCAAGAGCATTGCCCAGATCCTGCAGCAGAGCTTCGACACTGACGACGTCATCGGACGTATCGGCGGCGATGAGTTCGTAGCATTTTGCTTCCTAGACGATCCACACACACCGGATCATCTGTGCAGCAAAATAAAAGCGCTCTCCGAACATCTCAACGAGACGAACGGAAAGCCGTATTATGTCGATATCAGTTTGGGTGTTTCTACCTTCATCTGTAACCCGACATTGAACATCGAGGATGTTCTGCATCAGGCAGACGAATCGCTGTATGAACACAAGAAAAATAAACGAAAAGACGTATTGAAGCCAGTTTAAAAGCTGGCTTCATAAATTTGTTTTGTCACATCTGCTTTATTCATCGAATAAATATGTACGCCGGCAACGCCGTGTTTCTTGAGATCCAGAATTTGATTCACGGCATATTCAATGCCGGCTTTCTTCATATCTTCTGGATTCTCGCCGTACTTTGCGATCATATTACTCATTTCTACCGGAACCGAAGAGCCGGACAACGTTACACTCGTACCGAGCTGCTTTGCCGCTGTCACTGGCATAATACCTGCATGCACCGGAATATCAATGCCCGCTTTCTCCAATTTATCCATAAAAGAATAAAATGCGTTATTATCAAAAAACATCTGTGTGATCAGACAGTTCAATCCCAGATCTACCTTCTGTTTCAAATGTTGGATGTCCTCTTCCTGATTCTTAGACTCCGGGTGTACCTCTGGATAGCAGGCACCCGCGATAAAGAAATCTCCATTTTTCTTGATCTCTGGAATCAGATCGGTTGCATACTTAAAATAGCGCTGGTCGAATTCCTCCTGTGACATTGTTCTCGGCTTATCGCCACGCAATGCCAGAATATTCTCCACGCCTTTCTTTTTTAACTCAAACAGCAATGCACGAAGGCTTGCTTCATCCATACCGACCGCTGTCATATGCGCAAGCGCTTCCACCTCACAGATATTCTGAATATACGCTGCAATCGTTGCCGTTTTCTTACTGTTACTACCACCGGCACCATAAGTCACACTGATAAAATCCGGTTTCAATGTCTTAATCTCATCCAGTGTTTTATAAATCTGATAGATGTCATCATCACGCTTTGGCGGAAAAACCTCACACGAAAATACGACGCCCTTATGTTCCTTTTCCTGTATCATGTCATTCTCCTTTTGTATTTCCTAATATGCTTCCGGATTTGCCATCAGCAACAGCTTGTCATATAATTCCGGTGCTTCTTTTTTCAGACTGACCGGTTTGAAATCATTGTTTAAAAAGCAATGTGCTGTCGTTGCCGTATGCTTGACCGTCTTCATCCCTTCATCATAGATTTTGTAACTGATATAAAATTTGTATGCACTAACCTTGTAAATATCTGGAACTACCTTTACCACTTCTCCAAACTTCAGGCTCTCCGTGAATTTCTCAGATAACTCCAGCACAGGAATCATATATCCCATGCGTTCCAGCTCCGCATATGGCAGTCCGTAATACGCCATCATATCGATACGGCAGTCTTCCAGAATCCGCGCATAATTCGAATGATGTACAACCCCCATCCGGTCTGTCTCGTAATAATGAATGGTTCTTTCATAATATGGATATCTCGTCATGACTTCTGTTCCTTTTCTTCTTTTCCTGTTTCTTCTTCATATTCCAATTTCACAGGTTTCTTTTTCGCCGCTGCAAGCTTTACCTTGTTCTTCTCATCATATAACTCATTCGAGAGAAGCTGTCCAAGCTCCAGAATCTGTGCATAACGTTCTTCCTTGCTGAGTTCCTTGAGATTGCCCATCAACTCTGCTTTATTTTCTGCCACGATCCGAGTCTTTTCCTCCAACGTCTCTACCATCTTCGCATACTGCTGTTTCACCAGATCATACGAATCTGCCAACAGATCATTTACCTCCGTGAGCATCTCATCTGTGTAGATCAAAGATGCCGCATAGATGTCTCCGGCAGTCCGCAACGCTTCCCGATCCTCCGGCTCCAAATCGCCCGGATGAAATGCAGGAAGTGTGGACATCCGTTTTGTCACACGGATACGGCTGGCGTTCTGCTCCGCCTGCGTCAGAATTTCTTCTGCTTCCTTCTTTGCCTCTGTCAGAATCTTACCTTTCCGGTCATTGACTTCCCGGTAAATTTTCAGCTCGCCCTGTACGATATTTTCTAATTCCCGCAACAATCGTATTGTCTCTTCTTTATTAACCGATACCTTACCTGGCGCAAATGGAACATTTTGTCCATTCTCAACGCTATCGATCAGCTGCTCTATAATCTGATCTGTTCTTCCTTTTTCTATCATTGCTTTTGTCTACTTTCTTCTATATTTCATTCCGTCTTTTGCAAAACTCATTTTAATATACAAGCTTTTATTTTATATTTCAACCCTTTTGCATCGGAAATGAGACACAGGAATGAAATGCATCATCCTCTTCAAACATCTGCAGGCTGCCTTCAAGCTGCTTTACAATATGTCGAACGCTCTTCAATCCAATTCCGTGCTGTTGTTTATCTTTCTTCGTGGATTGCAGTTTTGGATTATGATGTAACACTGATGCATTTACCGTATTGATAATGTCGATATAATACATGCCCTTTTCTTCATACATCTCAAGCTGCACCTTGCGCAATTCCGCCTTCTCCGCAGCTTCCATCGCATTGTCCAGCAAATTGGATAACAGAATTGCAACATTCATGCTATCCTCCCGTGGCACTTCTCCGCTGATATGCATATCAAGCGTGATTGCATGCTGTTCCGCATAACTCAACTTGTCGTTCAACACGGCATTGATTTCTCCACTCGATTCATAATGAATCAGATTCATCTTTAACTGCCGATCCAAAATCTCTACCAGATGCAAGCGTGCCTGTTCATATTCTGCATTTTCAAGATAGCCTAAAATGATCAGAAGATAAGATTTCAAATCATGGTTCAGCCGTCTCGTTCGCTCATAAAGCTCACTCGTTCTTGAGTACATCGTCCCTTCATGGTCGAGCTGTTTGTTCAGAATTTCGTTTTCTTCCGTATAATGCTGGGATTTGAAAATCGCATACAGACAGCTTGCAATCAAGATCCCCGCCAACAGCAGTACTACTAAGAAAATGATAATCCACGTATGCTCATGCTCTTCTGTCTCCGGATTCTGGATCAGAAGTGCCAGCAGGCACGCCAATCCAAGTGTCAAAGCGCACGCCAACGCGACAACCAGTCTTTTAAGAAATTGCATGGTACATCCTCCTGACATACTTTGCATGCATTTCTCTTACATGCTCTGTATATTTCCGACTGACCGGGATTGGTGTCCGGTCATCCAGCAACACCCGTTTTGTATTGATTGAATAGATGTCCCGGATATTCACGATATACCCGACATGTGTGCGAACAAAGCCATAACGTTCCAGCCGTTCTGAAAAATCCGAGATTTTTGCACGAATCACCTGGTCATCTTTCCTTCGGAAATGTACGATCACATAATGCCGCTGACTTTCCAGATATGTAATATCACTGATCCGGATTTCCGCCTCGTCTTTTTCTATGAATATCTCTCCATACAAAGATTCTTCCCGAATCTCTTCAATCGCGCAAAGCAGCGCCTCCTCCAACTCTATGTGAAGGCGCTCCTTCCGGATAAACCGGAACGGTCTGTAATGAATCGCGGTAAATACCATATCTGCATGGTTTGTCACAAAGATTACTTTCACACGGCGTTCTGTCTGCTCCAGCCTTTTCGCAATCTCCATTCCATCGATTCCTGGCATATCAATATCCAGAAACAAAATATGCATGTCCTGCACAAGCGCAAAGCTCTTCAGGATATCATTTCCGCTTTTAAATGCCTGTATCTGATAGGTACATCCCTTTTCCCTTGCTTTTTCTTCCAGCAGCAGGAGTTCCCGGTTTATGATCTCTATATCCTTATCATTGTCATCGCATACTGCTATCTTTAATATCATATCTAAAACTCACATTACTACTAATCTATATAACTGATCAAATCTGCTGTCTCTTTTCTCGGTGTGGCATCCGGTGTAAATTTCGGAAATCCGATTGGGATCAGGGCTGCAACCGTCTTACCCTCTTCCAATCCGATTGCCTCTGCAACCTTCGCATCGTCAAATACGCCCATGATGCAACTTCCAACACCCTTATCATAAGCAGCCAGGCTAAATGTCATTGCCGCAATACCTGCATCAAACATCTCCCAGCCAGTACCCTTGCTTGTGGAGAAGCTTCCATCCTTCTCATACCCGCATCTGCCATTCACCTGGGTCAACACAACCAGATTTTTACACTTGGACAGTGTCTTTGCGTTGTGCTCAAATCCAAGCAGACAATCGTCACAGATTTTCTTTATAATTTCTTCATTCTGAATCAATATGTAGCGAAGCGTCTGTGTATTCTTCCATGTCGGAGCCATTTTTGCAGTGTCAATGATCTCTTCAAACAGTTCATGACTGATCAGCTCGTCCGTATACCGTCTCACACTTCTTCTTGTCTTTAATCCTTCTAATAATTCCATCGTTTCATCCTCCTAATATTTTATTTTTGCTTGAATCTATATTCAAGTTATGGTACTCTAATCACTGCGTAAGTCAGATAAGTGATTGCGGCTGCCACATCGGCAGGTGAGGAAAGTCCGGGCTCCATAGGGCAGGATGCCGGATAACGTCCGGTGGAGGTGACTCCCAGGCCAGTGCAACAGAAATAAACCGCCTCTGTCTTCGGACACGAGGTAAGGGTGGAAAGGCGAGGTAAGAGCTCACCGCTGTTCTGGTAACAGGGCAGGCTCTGTAAACCCCATCCGGAGCAAGACCAAACAGAAAACCATACAGTTGCCCGCTGTGTTTTCAGGTAGGTTGCTTGAGCCTTACGGTAACGTAAGGCCTAGATAGATAATCACTCTCGACATAACCCGGCTTATCGTCTGGCTTACGCTTTTAATTTCTTTCTGCTTAAACGTCGAAACAACCACCACCAACAAATTCCCGTAAAATCGAATTCATCGGAATATTCGTCACTTCCATTCCAAGGAAATAATCTAAAAACTTCAACAGACGTTTTGCCTCATAATATTCATCGCAATCCTTTGGTACCGAGAACAAAAGTGGCTCCGCATACTGTTTGATCACACTCAGCTCGTAGATCAGTGCAGAGTTAAACATCACATCTGCTTCCTCCTGATAAGGGAAGATATATTTTTCTTCGCCGCGTCGCACTGATGGCCACATCGCAATCGTCTCGCGCGCATCATTTCCGCGTGTACGCGCATCCCGGACAATTCGTCGAATCAATCTTCCATCTGTCGTAGGTATCCGGTTATGGTCATCAATGTTGATCTGCGTCAGCGCACTGATGTAAATCTTGAATTTGCTATCATCAGAAAGTCCTTCTGTCATCAGCGGATTTAGTGCATGGATGCCTTCTGCAACCAACACATCTCCTGCATTCAGTTTTAGTTTTTTGCCTTTATATTCCTTTCTTCCCTGTTTGAAATTAAACGTTGGAATTGGAATTTCTTCTCCAGCAAGCAGTTTCTTCATATCCGAATGGAACAGATCAAGATCCATCGCCTCAATGCATTCAAAATCGTAATTACCATTCTCATCCTTCGGTGTATGCTCCCGATCCACAAAATAATTATCAAGCGCAAGGGGATACGGACGCAGACCATGTGCACGAAGCTGTACACTTAATCGATGAGAAAATGTCGTTTTTCCGGAAGAACTCGGTCCTGCGATTAAAACAATCTTCTTTTCCCCTGCGCGGATCATATCAGCGATCTGTGCAATCTGTTTTTCCTGCAATGCCTCATGGACAAGCATCAGTTCCCGGATATCTCCCTTTGTAATACACTCATTCAGCTGTCCAACATTGCTGACATCCAGCGTCTGGCTCCACTCATCCGACGTCTTCAATACAGAGAATAGTTTCTCCCGTGGTTCAAACTCCGGTATGATTTCCGGTTCTTCCCGTGTTGGTGCCATCAGCATAAATCCCGTATCATACGGAACAAGATCATAACAGGTTATATAACCGGTTGACGGTACCATATATCCATAAAAATAATCCTCATAATCTTCAATACTGTACAGGTTTGCCTTAGACACACGTCTGTATCGGAATAAACGTTCCTTATCAAAGCGTCCCTGTTTTGCAAACCGCTGTACTGCTTCCTCTGTGGAAACCGACTCCTTGATGATCGCAATATCCTTACGAACCAATTCATTCATACGATTTTTCACGCGGAATAAGATATCTTTTGTCACCGGAACTTCCTCCGATACCATACGGTCACCCTCGCGGAAATTCTTCAGCAATCTGCAATAATACCCCTTGCCAAGCGAATACATTACCTTAACGCTGTAACCGCTTCCCATAACATCCGAAAATGCTTTCACCATAAGGAATGTCAGGCTTCGCTTATATGTGTCCATACCAATTACAGAAGTCTTCTCTACAAGCTTCAATTCCACATCTCGGTCTAACAGCTTTCCAAGCTCGCAAAGCTTCCGGTTGCAAAATGCAAGCACATACTTCTGCTTATTCTCCTGCATATGCGCGTGTACAAATTCCGTGATTGCAGAAAATTTATCCACCTCATACACTTTTCCGTCCATCGTAACCTTGATTTTTTCCATAACACCCACTCCTTTCACGCACATCTATAAAATCGAAAACGGCACCCCAACGTCCGCGATTCCAATTTCAACATCCATACAATATCCTTTTAGATATTCATACATGATATGCATAAATATATGTTCCAAGCCATAATGGGACGCATCCAGAATCGTAAGCCCCATCTCATTTGCATCCAGCCCTTCATGATGTCCGATATCTCCTGTAATCAGACAATCTGCTTTTTTCTGCACCGCCTCATTGATCACACTCTTGCCAGAGCCAGGACAGATCGCAATTTTTTCCACTGTGTCATTTGGATTTCCATACAATATCACATTTTTTAAATCAAATTTCTCTTTGATTAAAACTACAAGCGCTGTTACAGTCGTCGCTGCCGGAAGATATCCAACCTCGCCAATTCCTTCGCCATCTTTCGTTTCTTCCAGCACTTCCATGTTCTGAAGTCCAAGCATCGCTGCTGCTTCCTTCGCCATACCGCCGATCGTATCGAAATTCGTATGCATCGCATAGCAGGCAATCCCATGTTCAATCAGCTTCAAAATCTTCCGTCCCAGCACAGTCTCATCATTTACGCGATCTACTTTGCCAAAAATCATCGGATGATGGGATACAATCATATCTACGTTCTGCGCGACCGCAGCATCCACAATCTCTTCTGTAACATCGACAACCAGCATCAGCTTATGAACTTCTTTGTCCCGCCTGCCTACCAGCAATCCTACATGATCCCAATCCATCGCATACTCGATGGGTGCTTTCTTCTCCAACAACTGGATAATCTCATCACACCGCATTCTATCACCTCTCATCTCATCCATGATTCCACGTCATCGCGCGCGCAAGCAACAAAAGCTCCTCTTCCAACTCTTTCCGTCTTCGTTTCGAAGATACTGTATCCTGCAGAGATAAACGATTCTGCAATTCCTGCATTTTATGCTGTTCTTCCATCAAATATTCCTGAAAAACCGGATTTTCCTTCCGAAGCAACACCGGACCATACTTCAATTCCACATTATCCATCTGTGGCAGTTTCTTCGTTCCCGTGTTTTTTATTGCCTTGATTATTGTGTAAAACTTTCCATCTTCCTGCAAAAAATCTTCATCTATGATTATGTACCGCTCTTCCTGCAGATACGATCTGACCGCCTGCGGCTCTGACTGAGGCTGTAAAATCAGCCCAATCCCCGCATCCAGATGTGCTTTTCCATTTTGCAGAATAGTTTTCATGAGTTCTCCGCCCATTCCGGCAAGCACCGCCCATGTTGCTTCGCCCGGTTCCATAGCTTCAAACCCATTGGATAATCTCGTTTCTACACTTTTTGCAAATCCATATTCCTGAATATGTGTCTGCGCAATGGAGAGTGGTCCTTTCCGCACGTCCATCGCTATAACACGCTCTGCCAAGCCATCTCTTACACATGCCATTGATACAAACGCATGATCGCAGCCAATATCCGCCACACACGGAATCTTCCCGTGGGACAGCTTTTCCTGCTGAAGCATCGCAAGAATCGACTGCATACGGTTTGACAATGGTATTTTCTTGTCCCGATTCTGCATATTAGTCATTGGCATCCAGGTAATCCTTCAATTTTCTGCTCTTGCTAGGATGTCTTAATCTACGAAGTGCCTTTGCCTCAATCTGACGGATACGCTCTCTTGTAACCTGGAATTCCTTACCAACTTCCTCCAACGTTCTTGCACGTCCATCATCCATACCAAACCGCAAACGCAATACCTTCTGTTCTCGTTCTGTCAGTGTATCAAGCACCTCATTTAACT
Organism: Coprococcus hominis (ex Arizal et al. 2022); assembly: GCF_040094675.1. Lineage (NCBI taxonomy): Bacteria > Bacillati > Bacillota > Clostridia > Lachnospirales > Lachnospiraceae > Coprococcus > Coprococcus hominis (ex Arizal et al. 2022). The sequence goes on along the minus strand of NZ_JBBNHG010000019.1, from coordinate 133,784 downwards.
GATCACGCAGTAAGTTGCTCGCTGCCGCCTCTGCCGGCACTGGTACATTCTGATCCTGAATAAAATCGCCTAAATGACTATCTTCCTCTTCACCAATTGGCGTCTCCAGAGATACAGGCTCCTGTGAGATCTTTAAGATCTCCCGTACACGCTCTACAGAGATTCCCATACGCTCTGCGATCTCCTCCGGCAATGGTTCTCTTCCAAGCTCCTGCAGAAGCTGTCTGGACTCGCGAATCAGCTTATTGATTGTCTCTACCATATGCACTGGAATACGGATTGTTCTTGCCTGATCAGCGATTGCTCTTGTGATTGCCTGGCGAATCCACCATGTTGCATACGTACTGAACTTATATCCTTTTTCATAATCAAACTTCTCAACAGCTTTGATCAAACCAAGGTTACCTTCCTGAATCAGATCCAGAAACAGCATACCACGACCAACATAACGTTTTGCAATGCTGACAACCAGTCTGAGGTTCGCCTCTGCCAGCTTCTGCTTTGCCTTTTCATCACCGGCCTCCATCCGCTTTGCCAGTTCAATCTCTTCCTCCGCCGTCAGCAATGGCACCTTACCAATCTCCTTCAGATACATACGAACCGGGTCTTCGATGCTGACACCGTCTGGTACAGAGAGATCAATCTTCTCAATGTCAATATCTGCGTCCTCTGCGTCCTCCAGAATCATGTCATCTAAGATCTCATCGTCCTCCTCTGTCTCTGACAAAACAGCGACATGGTGTTCATCGAGATAATCGAAGATTTTTGTCATCATATCTGTATTAAGCTCAATATCCGGCTTTCCAACAAAATAGTTGACGATTTCTGTGTCAATCAATGTGTTATCATTTTTCTTCGCCATATCGACAAGATTGTCCAGATGCTCTTTCATCTGGTCTGAATTCATGATATTCTCGTTTGTCGCCTTTGTTGTCTGCTTTGTGTCCTTATCTGTTACTTTCTTTGCCATTTTAGGTTCCATCCTTCCATTGTGATTATATTCTATCCATTCTTTAACGAAATATGCAATTTCGTGAGTCTTGCCTTTTCAGCAATTACCTCCGGCAGTTTCTCCGGATTGTCAGCAATATGCGCAAGTTCATAATCAATCCGCGCCATCTTGACTTTTCTCACTAAATCATTGATCACCCGCTCTTTTTCATCCTCAGTGATCTCCACATCCAGCTCTGTCTGCAAAATCTTTGCAACCAGACGTTGTTTTTCTATATCTTCAAACAGATTTACGATTGCCGCCGGATTCACTGTTCCGCTATCGCGGTACTGGTCAAACAACCGTTTGGCTACCGTATGGTAATCCTCATCAATAAAGTCCTCCTCCGTCAGAATTCCTTCAAGTTGTCCAAACAGCTCTGGCTTTCCAACCATCCATGTGAGCAGCAACCGTTGTGGTTGCGTCTCCCGATCAGCCGCTTCATCCCTTGGATTCCGATTTCCTTCCGGTGGCGGCGTCGCAATCACTGGACGCGCCGTGTCATCCATATTGGTTGTCTGCGTCTGCAATCCAATCGTTCCATACCTTGTCACCATTGCTTTCAAATCTGCTGCATCTATCTTGTACTTCTCAGCGACCGCCTCAATATAACTATGCCGGACGACCGGTTCATCTAATGCAGATAATCGTTTTGCCGCCTCTTTTGTAAAACGGATTTTCTCTTCCGGATCTCTCAGGTTATACCCCTGTGCAATGCCGTCAATCTCAAATACAATTCCCGTCACCGCATCAGCAATCCGTCCTTCAAATGCTTCTTTTCCAAGATTATGTATGAACTCATCCGGATCCTTATACGGCTTCAGATCAATAATTCTGGTTGATATTCCAACTTCCCGCATAATGCCAATCGCCTTCATCGTCGCCTTGCGACCCGCGCCATCGCTATCGTACGCCAGATATACCTCATCGGTATATCGTTTTACAATTGTTGCATGTCCCATTGTAAGTGCCGTACCAAGAGATGCCGCCGCATTATCAAAGCCCGCCTGATGCATAGCGATGACGTCCATATATCCCTCGCATAAAATGATTCCCCGCCGTTTGGATCTGCGGGCAATATTCATTGCAAACAATGTATGACTCTTATCAAAAACTGCCGTTTCCTTGGTGTTAATATACTTTGGTGTTCCATCCCCCAGTACACGTCCTCCAAAGCCGACAACTTTTCCATTGATATCCATTATCGGCACCATCGCGCGGTTCCAGAACATATCCTGCCCGCCACGGCGTTCATCAATCCGCACCAATCCGGAATCCTTCATCTGTGCATCCGTATACCCCTGTTTCTTCAAATACTGGTACAAATCATTTTCATAAATATTCGCGTATCCTAGCCCAAACCGCTGAATCGTCTCGTCCGAGAATCCCCGGTCATGATAGTATTCCAGTGCGTGCTTACCGGCCGAGGTCGCAGTCAGTAAATAATTAAAATAAATCGCTGCTGTCCGGTTCATCTCCTTCAGAACCATCTTATAATTTTCTCTTTGCCGCTGTTCCCTGGAATAATTCTGTTCTGGCAAAGCAACACCCGCACGCTCCGCCAGCATCTTGAGTGCTTCTGGAAACGAGAAGTTCTCATATTCCATCACAAACGTGATCACATTTCCTCCAACGCCGCAACCAAAGCAATGATACATCTGCTTATCCCGGTTTACATGGAAGGAGGGTGTTTTCTCATGGTGAAATGGGCAGCACGCCATATAGGAATTTCCCCGGCGTTTCAAGGTCACATATCCACCGATCACATCCACAATATCATTGCGGCTCCGAACCTCTTCAATTATATCTTCTGAATAATACAACTGTCTTCCTCTATTCTTATCAACGGATTTTGAGCGACTCTATGGTTATTCCTTGCTCCACGACTTCGGAATAAATATCTTCTTTGCCATATCAATCGCATAATTATCCGTCATTCCTGCTATATAATCACAGATCACTGTTTCCTTCGGTTCTCCCTGTTCAATAAATCTCTGATATTCTGCCGGCAACCAGTCTTCATGCTCCATAAACTCTTCATACAGCATACCTATCAGGCGCTCTGCCTTCACTTCCTCGCTTTTTGCAACAGGATTGGTATACAGATCCTGAAACATAAATCTGCGCAGTTCCTGAAACGCCTGCTGATATTCCTTCGGCAAAACCACATCTTCCACATCATGGCTCGCTGTAACAACCGTATGAATCAATGTATTGATACGATCACGTGTACTATGCCCCAAAAGGTTTGTACACTCAACCGGCAACATCTCCTCTGTCAATATCCCCGCACGTATTCCATCATCAATATCATGATTGACATATGCTATTTTGTCTGACAAACGGACAATCTTTCCTTCCAAAGTCGCCGGTTCGCATGCACTCCGATGATTCAAAATGCCATCCCGTACTTCCCATGTCAGATTCAATCCCGCGCCATTTTTCTCCAGATGCTCCACCACCCGAATACTTTGCTCATTGTGACAGAATGGCTTGGATGTATACTTAGAGAGTGCCCGTTCTCCAACATGACCAAACGGCGTATGTCCAAGATCATGTCCCAAAGCAATCGCCTCAACCAGATCCTCATTCAAAAACAGAGATCTGGCAATCGTCCGTCCAATCTGCGCAACTTCCAGCGTATGTGTCAGTCTGGTTCGGTAATGATCTCCGCCCGGAGACAAAAAAACCTGCGTCTTATGTTTCATCCGACGGAATGATTTGGAATGCAAAATCCGATCCCGGTCTCTCTGAAATTCTGTACGCAAATCGCATTTTTCTTCCTGCCTTACTCGTCCTTTTGTCCGATCCGCAAAGCAGGCACATGTACGATAGATTTGATGTTCTCTTTTTTCTAATTCTTCTCGAATTGTCAATCTTTTTTCCTTTCGTTCATGTCAAAACTCACCTATATAATATATTCCACACTTTTCTCATTTTCCCTTTATTTTTTTACAAAAAAATACGAAACAGTCTGTCGCAAACTGTTCCGTATTTGTATCTTTGACTAATAAATCATATTTAGTTCGATCCGGCACTGGATGTGGAAGAAGCTCCATTTAACAATCCGCCATCAGCCAGGGACTGTGCCAACCCAGACAAATCATAATCTGCCCACACAGTGCCTTCCATATCCTTCTCCGTGTCAACTTCGATTGTACTGAGCCACTGTTCTTCCAGCTTATCAAACTGATCATCAACCGTATCACTGGCAACCGCATATGCATAATTCTTCAACAATTCTTCATCATGATCCGACTTCATATGAATGACTGCATAGCCCAACTTCTCTTCCAGCACGCCAGAGCAATCACCAGCCTTCATATTCTCCACCGCTTTATTAATACTATCTGTAAAGCTTCCTACATAACCAGTTCTCTCAAAATAATAATTCGAAACTCCATATTTTGTTGCAAGGGTTTCTGCATCACCGCCTGCTTCCAGTTCCTTTAACAGAGCCTCTGCGTTTTCCTTTGCCTTTTGCTTTGCTGCATCATCCACATACTTATAGCTTCCATCTGTATTCGTTGCCGGAGTGTCATCCTCAGTCGTCTCTACAGTCGGAAACAAGATATAATCAAAAACCATAAAATTATAATCTTTCACTTTTTCTTCTACGTCATCCTGTATCGTCTTACCCATGTCGTTCTTAATATCATTCTCAAACTTCGATACATACGTCTGTTCTGTAAAAACTTTACGTACTACATCTTCAGAAATACCATACTTTTCCAACAATCCATCCGGCATAGACTTCAGGAAATTATTGATTGTATTATTGGTTGTCTCCATATCACTATCATCCAGCGTCACATCATTATGCTGTGTAACATCGTACAAAATCTTGGTCGTACGAATCAAAGACAACGTCTGTTCCTTGTATGTATCCGGATTTGCCTTTACTGATGCCAGTGTTCCATTGTTCGTAACCATTGCCTGAATCGCATACACCAGAAGTTCATCCATATATATATCATAATCGCCAATCACCATGACCTTTGTTGTAGATGCCTCTTCCTGTGTCATCGTGCCAACATTGGACGATTCCTTCTTCGAACTGCTCAGTCCGTTACTACAACCTGTCAGCGATGCTGCAGCCATGCTCAATGCAAGCACAGAAGCAACCACCTGTTTCTTTAAATACTTCTTACCTTTAATCATTTTGGTCCTCCAACCCTTTCTTTATATGCATGTTCTATTTTACTTTTCTTTTTGTCTATCGTCAACTCTTTTCACAGTAAATACACAGAAAGCAATCATTTATCAGGCATAAAAAAAGGACCGCTTACGCGATCCTTTTAAAATCCTTGAAATTACTCCTTTACACCGCCAAGAGCTACACCAGCAATGATGTACTTTGATAATGTGAAGTATACAATGAAGATAGGCAATACTGTCAAGAACAGGCCAAGGTAGATAACACCATAATCCTGTCTGAACTGCTCTGAACGAAGAGCCATGATGAACATAGGCAATGTCTTCTTTGCTGTATCTGTCAACATCATAGAAGGTGTATACAAGTTGTTCCATGATGTAATGAAAGCGAAGATCGCCTGTGTAGCCATAGCTGGCTTCATCAAAGGTAATGCAATCTTATTGAATGTAGAGAACTCTCCAGAACCATCAATTCTGGCTGCCTCGATAATTTCAAGCGAAAGGCCTGTAGCCATATACTGCTTCATGAAATAATATGTAGCAGGTGATGCTGCTGCAGGAAGAATCAATGGCCAGTAAGAATCATACAGATGAACCTTCATCATGAACTGCATGAAACCGATGATAGAAACCTGTGCAGGAATCATCATGATAGCCATAATAAATGTATGAGCCGCATTCTTCAGCTTAAAGTTATATACTGTAAGACCATAAGCTGTCAATGTAGAACAATATACTGTAAGGATTGTAGCCGGTACAGAGATAATTGCACTGTGAAGCATAGCGCCCCAAAGTGAAGTACCAACGCCCTGTGCCTTTGCCATCAATCCTGAAAAGTTCTTACCAAACTGTGCGAAAGAACCCGGAAGCAAATGTACACCAGTCTTGATTGTGTTTGAATCCAGTGTTGAGTTCACGATCATCAAATAGAACGGGAACACACTGATGATACACAATATGACACAAATAATTGTTCTAAATATCTTCGTTGCACGAATACGTCCTGAGTAGCTTGCTTCAACTTCTGCGTTTTTAGCCATTATTCGTACACCCCCTTATCGAATTACAGCATGCTTCTGCTTCGGCTGTCTGTCTTTTGTTACAGCGAAGAAGACGATACTGATTACCATTGTTACAAGGAACAGGATAATAGATGAAGCGGCTGCTTTACCATAATCCTTAGATGTGAATCCAAGTGACTTGATCCACATTGTAATTGTCTCTGATGCATAGTTTGGCTTACCATTGAAGGACTGGTCAACGTTGAACAGAGATGGAATATCATACATCTGCAAACCACCGATAGCGGATGTTACCAGATTGTACTGGATAATCGGCTTCAACAGTGGCAATGTAATCTTGAAGAACTGCTGCTTGCTGTTTGCACCATCTACCATGGCAGCTTCGTAGAGTGATGGACTGATACCTAAGATACCTGCAATCAGGACGATCATAGAGTTACCATACCACATCCAGAACTGCATGAATGCAATCAGTCCGATTGTACCACCAGGGCTCTCCATGAAGTCATACTTCTGTCCGATGATGTGTGCATTTCTAAGCATCATAGCAATAGGTCCGTTTGCATTAAACAAACTGTAGAACAATACGGCGATGGAAGATGCTGTAATGATGTTCGGCATGAACATCATGATCTTGAATGCGCCCTGTCCCTTTAATTTTACGACTGTATCTGTAAACCAAGAAGCCAAAAGCAAGGCTAAGAGGATCTGTGGAATGAAGTTCAAAACCCAAATCTTCAATGTGTTGCCAATGGTCTTAACTGTCATGGTATCGAACCATGATACAACCTCAAGATTCTTTCCAGAACCCTTTGTAGTTGCAAGTACCATTACATAGTTCTTAAGTCCGTTAAAGTTTGGACCCTGGAACTTTCCAAGTTTAATCTGGTAATATTCTACAAAACTGAGGTAAAAAGTATAAATCAACGGATACAGCTGGAATACAAAAAATACTAAGAAGAATGGAAGTATGAAGAAGTATCCATACTTACCATATTCAACTTTCTTTTTCTTCATGATTTCACTTCCCCAACCTTTTCATAATTTTTAAACATATTTTTTCGCGTCCCCCGTTAGACATTTTACAGGTAATACTGATTGGAGTATTATCTGTAAAATGCCTAACAGCGGTATGTTTTTTTTAAATTATGCACCGGGCGTACCCGGTGCATAACCATAAATTCATATCAAATATAGGTTCCAGTAAATTACTCTACTGTAAGGTTCTGGTAACCATCTCTGATAGACTGCTTGATTGCCTCTACAGCGTCATCAACAGTCTTAAGCTCGCCTGAGTTGTATGCCTCTGAAGCATTGTCAAGATAACCATTGAATGTTGAATCGTACTCTGTAGCGTACTGAAGGTTGATCTTCTCTGCATTGTCAGCCCATGTCTGAAGTGGATTAGCGCCACCAAGAACTGGAGACTCACCCTTACCATCAGCGATAAGCTTAGCAACTGCAGCCTTGTTGTTTACGAAGTCAAGAGTCTCATCTGAGAGCTTGTACATTGTGTCTGTATCACAGCAAAGTGTGTAAAGAACAAGTGCAGCAAGTTCCTTGTTAGGACACTGATCTGTTACACCAAGGTATGTACCGCCCCAGTGATATGTTACAGGACCCTGGCACATATTTCTCTTTCCGTATGTATCAGAACCTTCCTCATCATTGATTGACCAGTAAGTGAACCATGTACATCCGAAGTAGCCAAATACATCAGCTGTAAAGTCTGTGTTCCAGCCATCTGACCACTGAGCATTGTTGTTTGTATACTCACCATCATAAAGCTTCTTAGCGAACTCAATATACTCTGTGATAACTGGGTCGATGTTAACTGTGTCGTTCTCTACCCATGCAGATGTTCTCTGATCGATGATAGGCTTCTTAGCATCTGAAGGACCTGAAAGCATCTTGTAACCAGCCTGCTTCATTGTCTCAGCTGTATCAAGGAATGTATCCCAATCCTTTACATACTCCTGAACCTTAGCTGGATCTGATGTTCCAAGAACTTCCTCAGCGATATCTGTTCTGTAGATGAAACATCCAGGTGTTGCCTGCCAGCACATACCCTTGAGCTTGCCATCGATTGTAGCGTAGTCAACTGTATACTGGTAAGCGTTGCTGTACATATCAGCTGTGATGCCAAGATCCTCAACAGGAACGATAGATTCTGAGTTCAGGAAGTACAGAGCTACATCATCATCACATGCTACGATTGAAGGTACCTTGTCTCCGCCATTAGCGATAGCGTTCTCAATAGCACTCTTGTACTCATCAGATGTTCCGCCAAGACCAAGGTTCTCATACTGAATGAGGTCAGCATACTGAGGATACTTATCCTTTACATACTGAAGTCTGTCACCAAGCTCTGTATTCCATGAGTATACATAGATTGGATCGCTGTCTTCTGCAGGCATTGGAAGAGCCACCTCTGCGTTTGATGCTGATGCGTCATCTGCTGTAGCGTCATCTGTTGCGGCTGCCTCTGTTGTTGTAGCCTCTGTTGTTGTAGCCTCTGTTGTTGTCTCTTTCTCCTTGTCGCCACAAGCTACAAGAGAAAGTCCCATTGCAAGTGCCAATGACAATGCCATTGCTTTTTTAAATTTCTTCACAAAAAAACCCTCCTTTAATGTGTTTTTGTCATTTTAACCTCCATACCATATCTTCCTCCGAACATTCCACAGATAAATCCTTCTAAAATTCGTATTATCTATGTGCAATTTAAACGAAGCCTACGACATATCGGTCAAATAAGACTTGTTTGAACCTGTTATTATTCCAGTCTAAGACTGTCGGTTCCTTAGTTAATTGTGAAATATCATAACATACTCCGTCATGACTAAGGTAATTATAGGACATATTTACCAAGTATGCAAGTACTTTTTCACTTTTTCTTCACAATTTTGTGCATTATTACTATAATTTGGAATAAATGTGTCAAAATCCGCCTAATCGTCCAGGTATGCTTTGATTAATTTTGCTACTCCGTCCGGATCATAAGTGTATAATCTCGACGGGCCAGACATCTCCTCTATCTGGACATTCTTATACTGACTGTAATATGCTTTCTTGTCCGCGTTGTATTCTCCGACATAGTCTACGCCGTCTGCATCACCCGCACTCGCATCCGTTGCAGTTCCATAGACTTCCTTTAAAGCGTCCTCATACTCTTCCCGTACAGACGAATCGTCCTCGATATACGGTGCCATCAGTGGATTAGCAAGAATCACAAGCATCGGCGTCTGCTCCGGCCAACCCAGTTCCTTCACAACAGCAGCATTGTGTACCGCCTGCAGATCCTCCTCATACATATCGGAGGTATAGAAATTCTTTGAGATCAATGCCTTACGCACGATCATCTGTTTTTCTGTATATACCGCACCAAAATTATCCGGGTAAACGCTCTTAACATACCGTTGTCCGCCAATCGCAGCAAATTTAACCATCAAATAATTGAAGAATCCGCAGTACTGCTCTTCGGTCACACCGTCAAAATCATCCGCCACTGAAATATTGATTCCAATGATTGATTCCACCTCATCTGGATATTTATCTGCCCAATAGGTTGCTTCCAGTCCCGCAATGCCATTTGGCACAAGTACATATGGTCCTTTGACATTCACTTTCTCCAATGCCGTCCGAAGCTCTGTGACAATACTCTCAATATCTTTATCCGTCTTTGTCGTATCACTGTAACCAAATCCACTCCGGTCAACATACACTAGACGATACTCCTGTAGCTTGCCAAACAACGGTTCTAAGGCAACCGAATCATCCGTGATACCATTGCTATGGATAAAAACCAGTGTTTTATCTGCGTTTTCATCGCCATCTACGATCACATGCACAGAATGTCCGCCGACATCAACCATCTGCCCCTGTGGATTCAGATACCCCCGTTCATCCGCCAGCTTGTTTTTGTGGATCAAAAACAACACACCAATCACAAGGATGTTAATCGCAATTGCGGCCCCAAATATAATAATAAAGATTTTGAAAAACTTATGAAGAAATTCTTTGAACTTCTTTTTTTCCTTTGGATTTGCTTCTTTTTTCACGTTTCCATTCCCTTTTCCTTTATTTTGTTGCATTTCACATACCTATATAATAATGTAGATTATTTGAAAAGTAAATAGTTTTCAGGTGTGTGATATTTATTTCACAATTTTGCACTTCCTCCTGCACTGCTTCTATGTTAATATAGTAGAAAGTTTTATTTCGAGGAGGAATTTCCTTTATACAGGGAACAAGCATAAACATGAGCAAACAGGAACTGTCAAAATCAACAGTCGATGAGTCCGAAGCTGTCAGCACAGATGTTGTCGAAGAGATCAACGAATCCCAGTCAGATCAATCCGCACCGGAAGGTACAGAAAAAACAGATGTTGAAAATAAATCCAAAGACACAAAGCCAACTGTCAATACCGAGGACAACCTCGAATTACACAGTTTGAGTTTCCGCGACCGTCAGCGTGCCAAACGTGCACGGATCAAAGAACACATGGAAGGTATGACGAAAGGTCAAAAATTCGGATACATCCTATCTTATTATAAGGGGCGAATTATCCTTGGTCTGGTTTTACTCGCCATCTGTATTGCAATTCCGGTTACGATCTATAAGAAGAGCCGTCCAGTTGCTTTGTCCTACTGCATCGTCAATTCACCGGAGCCTTCCGCAGTAGACACATCCTTCGTTGATGAATATCTGGACTTTTACAATCTGAACGGTGCTTATCAGTTAGAGAGTGACGTAACCGTACATCTGGATAAGGATACTTACCTGGAAGAATATTCACAAAACTCCAGTGCCTCCGTCTATACCGAGCTGCCAATGCTTTGCTTTAATGGTTTTTATGATGTTATGATCATGGACGAAAAAGGACTGGAATACTGTGCAATGCAGGAAATCATCTATCCTTTGCGAAACTATCTGCCAGCCGAAATTTATTCAGAAGTGGAATCCCGGATCTGTACTGCAGACGATAACGATGGGGTAAATGTACCTTTCGCCATTGATATCAGTGACACAGACTTCGCAAAAGGGTTAAATCTCGGTTATGACAAAGTATACTTAGGTTTTCCGGGGAACACAGAGCGGAATTACGTCAACGCAAAACGGATGTTGAAATTCATTCTGCATCTGGATATCGATACAGAAACAACCTATTAGTAAAATGCTGCATCGTGTGTTTCTTTACTATCACGAACGTTCGCATAGTAAAAAATGGGCAGGCTTTTTCAAAAGCCTGTCCATTTTTATTCTTTTCAAATCATTCGATTTTCATTATTCCGATCAATCCTGATCGTCGCTTGCCATATTCATGACCTGACGTTTTCTTGCAAGTTCATCATTCGCAAGGTATTCATCGTAGGTTGTCTGTTTGTCAATCAAGCCCGTATTCGTAAGCTCCATGATACGGTTCGCGGTTGTCTGTACAAACTGATGATCCTGACAGGCAAAAAGGCAGACGCCAGGGAACTTGATCAATCCATTATTTAACGCTGTGATACTCTCCATATCCAGATGGTTCGTCGGCTCGTCGAGGATTAACACGTTGGAACCCATAATCATAAGCTTTGACAACAGGCAGCGCACCTTCTCACCACCGGAAAGCACCTTAACCTTCTTCACGCCATCTTCACCGGCAAATAACATTCTGCCAAGGAATCCACGCACATACGTTGCATCCTTGTCGTCAGAATACTGTGCCAGCCAGTCTGCGATCACAAGATCATTATCAAACTCCTTCGTATTGTCTTTCGGGAAATATCCCTGTGATGTTGTAACGCCCCACTTGTAGCTTCCTTCATCCGGTTCTTCTTCTCCGGCAAGGATACGGAACAGCGTTGTCGTTGCAATCGTGTTTGGTCCGACAAATGCAATCTTATCGTCATGTCCGACTGTAAAGGAAATATTGTCAAGCACCTTTACACCATCGATTGTCTTGGAAATGTTTGATACAGTAAGGACCTCATTTCCAATCTCTCTCTTCGGACGGAAATCAATATATGGATATTTACGGCTGGATGGACGAATCTCATCAAGCTGAATCTTCTCCAACGCACGTTTTCTGGAAGTCGCCTGCTTGGACTTTGAAGCATTTGCAGAGAAACGCTGAATAAAGTCCTGCAGCTCCTTGATTTTTTCTTCCTTCTTCTTATTTGCTTCCTTCATCTGCTTGATCATCAACTGGCTGCTCTCATACCAGAAGTCATAGTTTCCGGCATAAAGCTGGATCTTCGCATAATCAATATCTGCGATATGGGTACATACCTTGTTCAGAAAATAACGGTCATGGGATACAACAATAACCGTATTCTCAAAGTTGATCAGGAACTCCTCGAGCCAAGCAATCGCATCGAGATCCAAATGGTTGGTTGGCTCATCCAGAAGCAGAACATCCGGGTTGCCAAACAAAGCCTGTGCCAGAAGGACTTTGACTTTCAGATTACCATCAAGCTCGCTCATCATTTTGTAATGAATATCTGTATCAACGCCAAGACCATTCAGGAGGGTTGCCGCATCACTCTCTGCATTCCAGCCATCCATCTCTGCAAACTCTGCTTCAAGCTCCGATGCACGGATACCATCTTCATCCGTGAAGTCTTCCTTCGCATAGATTGCGTCCTTTTCTTTCATAATATCATACAGGCGTTTATTTCCCATAATAACCGTGTCGAGTACCATATATTGGTCGTATTTGAAGTGATCCTGCTGCAGGACAGACAGACGCTCGCCATCATTCATGATAACTTCACCATTTGTCGGTTCAAGTTCTCCGGAAAGAATCTTTAAAAAGGTTGATTTGCCTGCACCATTTGCACCAATCAAACCGTAACAGTTTCCCTCTGTAAACTTTATATTTACATCCTCAAACAAAGCCCGCTTTCCAAGCCGCAGGGTTACATTATTTGCACTAATCATATCTGGTTTCCTTTCTATACTGCTTATCCAAAACTAGCTATGAGTATAACAACCACCCTCTTTTATGTCAAGCATTATGCCATGTCCGAATCGTATCTCTTCCGCCATCCTCCGACCATAAGAAAAAGGGACTTCCGAAAAAGTCCCTTCATTTCTTATAACTCTTTTACAATCGGATCGTACAGATCCAGTCTGCAATGCTCGTCCTCTGCGAAATGTCTGCAATTCAGACAGCTTTTCTCGCCCTCTGCCACATTGCAAAAACAAGATTTCCGCTCACGCTTGTCATAAGCGCTGCAACGCTCAGCTACTTCTCTGTAAACTTCTGCTCCAGCTCGCATACAATATCCTCCTTCTCTGAACTGTTTTCTTACAGTTCCCGGATAGTATGCGTCAGATTCTCTATTTTTATGCTGGATTTACAGCAAGCTGCAACAGAGAATACATCACAGCCAGACAAACAATATACGAATACGCGCAATCCAGATTCACATTTCCACGATCATGTACATAATATTCATGTTTTTCTTTGACATAATCGAGCAACTCCTGCAGGGAATGAATCGTTGGCAGCATCCGTTCATCGTACTGCATCTCGCCAGATTCATATCTGTTGCGCACAAAGCTTCGCATGCGATGCTTCAAGTCCTCTTCATAACTGCAATGATCTTTCAAAGTTCCCGGATAATGTGCATTGTGCGGATATGTAAAATAATCTGCAATGTAATGCAATACCACACCCATCCGAATACTTGATAAGATCGAAACGCCTTTTTTCTTTGTTTTGTAATGCTTCAAGAATCCAAGCATCTTCTTTTCACACACATCAAACGTATCCTCGATACAATGACGTCTTGTCAAAAAAGAAGGTGTACAATCTGGAAGTATGCTTCCCACATACAGGGATAAGCGATGTCCGAACCGCTGTTCTGCGGACAGTCCGTGTACAACACCCTTTGTAAGCGATATGTGTGATTTCTTACGCATCCAATACCTCCTTTGGTTTTTTAAACCTATCTACGTTTCTCCCATGTCATGCCTGCTCCGACTTTTCGCGATACAATATAGCGTGGGCGGCACTTAACCTCCTCATAGATCTTCGCAATATAATATCCTATGACACCCAATCCCATAAGAATCAGACTGCCCATGATCAGGATAATCAGGATCACTGTCGTAAATCCTTCGACCGCATGACCAGAAAAATAATTTACAAGTGTCTGTATGCCTAGTATAACCGCAAACAGAAACCCAAGTATACCGGTAATTGTTACCAGTGTCATCGGTGCTGAAGAAAACGACACGATATTGGAGATTGCGTAACGGATCAATGACTTGGTCGACCATTTCGACTCGCCAATTTCCCGTTCCTGCACGTCAAACTCCACCGAGGTTGTCCGGAATCCAATCCAGGAAGATAACGCCCGGAAGAAAGCATTTCGCTCCGGCATTGCAAGCAACGCCTCTACCGCGCGTCGATCCATCAGTTTGAAATCCGACGCTCTGGACATATCAATCTTGACAGCCTTCGAAATCAGTTTATAAAAAAGTCCCGCGCTTAATTTATGAAAGACGTTTTCCTTTCCACGCGTACGCTTCACGCCCTCGACAACTTCGTATCCCTGCTGCCACAGCCGATACATCTCCACGATTGTCTCTGGTGGATGCTGTAGATCACAATCCATCACAACAACGCAATCGCCACCTGCATTTTCCAGTCCCGCCATCATGGCAGATTCTTTTCCGAAATTTCTGGAAAAACGAACTCCATTGACATGCTGATCTTCTTTTTGTGTCTGTTCTATTTGCTGCCACGTTCCATCTTTGGAACCATCATCTACGAATATAATCTCATAATCAATGGCTTCTTTTTGTAAAATTCCGCCTATGGTTCCTGCCGCTTTCTGAATCATTTTTTCTTCATTATAGGCAGGTAATACGACTGATAACATCTTTTCACCGTTTACACTTTCCTGTTTGTTTTTACTAATCTTATTTTACCACATTTTCTGTAAATAAAAAAGAGGCAGACCAAGTTTCTGCCTCTTTTTAACCATATTTTCACAAGTGATTACTCTGCAAGTGCTTTAAATGCCTCATCGAGATCCTCAATGATATCATCGATATTTTCTGTACCGATAGAAAGACGGATCGTATTTGGCTTGATTCCCTGATCGAGAAGCTCTGCCTCGTTGCACTCAGAATGTGTGGTTGATGCCGGATGGATTGCAAGCGACTTCACATCCGCTACATTTGCAAGCAGGGAGAAGAGCTCGAGGTTATCGATAAACTTCTGTGCTTCTGCAGCGCCACCCTTAATTTCAAATGTAAAGATTGATCCTCCACCATTCGGGAAGTACTTCTTGTAAAGTGCCTGCTGCTCTGGATTCTCAGAGATCGATGGGTGATTTACCTTCTCTACCTGTGGCTGATTCTTCAGATACTGTACAACCTTCAGTGCATTTTCTACATGGCGCTCTACACGGAGAGACAATGTCTCAAGCCCCTGTAAGAAGATGAAGGAATGTACTGGCGAGATTGTTGCACCTGTATCACGGAGCAGAATCGCACGGATGTAAGTTGCAAATGCTGCCGGAGCAGTATCCTTTGCAAAGCTGACTCCATGATAAGATACGTTTGGCTCTACCAGCCATGGGAACTTGTCCGCTGCCTTGAGCCAGTCAAATTTACCACTATCAATGATCACACCGCCGAGTGTTGTTCCATGACCACCGATAAACTTTGTTGCGGAATGAACGACGATATCTGCACCATACTCGATTGGTCTTACAAGGTATGGTGTTGCAAATGTATTATCAACAACAAGCGGAATGTTGTGTGCATGTGCAATCTTTGCGATACGCTCAATATCTACAACCTCTGAATTCGGATTTCCAAGTGTCTCGATCTGAACTGCCTTTGTGTTTGGCTTGATAGCTGCTTCGATTGCATCGTAGTCAAATGGATCTACGAAAGTTGCCTCGATACCATAATCCGGAAGTGTATGTGCAAGCAGGTTGTAAGTTCCACCGTAGATGTTCTTGGCTGCTACGATATGGTCGCCTGCATGTGCCAGTGCCTGAAATGCATATGTAAGAGCGGCTGCTCCGGAACCAACTGCAAGTGCTGCGACACCACCTTCGAGTGCTGCGATACGCTTCTCAAATACATCCTCTGTCGGGTTTGTCAGACGTCCATAGATGTTACCGGCATCCTTCAATCCAAAACGGTCAGCCGCATGCTGACTGTTGTGGAACACATAAGAAGATGTCAGATAAATTGGAACGGCTCTTGCGTCTGTCACTGGATCTGGCTGTTCCTGTCCTACATGTAACTGTAATGTTTCAAACTTTAAATTTCTGTCCTCGTAATGTTTCTTTCCCATAATTTTGTACCTCATCTTTCTTTTATTTTCCAGCTTGTGCCTTGTTGTCTTTTCTTGTTTGCAACCCGTTTTCTTGATTGCAAGGTTATCTTACCATCTTAATTCCTATTTGTCTAATAGGAATTAAATTGAATCAGTTATAATTATATGTTATAGCCAAATCTATACTTGACACCCTTCATCCAAATATATAGAATATAAGGAAATTTATACACAAAAGGAGTGGTTTTTTTGGACAATAGTCCCGCGTTACAACTAATTATAATTCTGATTTTACTGGCACTTTCCGCTTTTTTCTCTTCCTCAGAGACTGCACTGACAACGGTAAGCCATCTAAAGCTTCGTTCTCTCGCAGATAGCGGAAACAAGAAAGCAAAGAAAGTATTAAAAGTAACTGAAAATTCAAGCAAACTATTAAGTGCGATCCTGGTCGGAAACAACATCGTCAACATCTCCGCCTCCGCACTTGCAACAACCTTTTGTACAAACATGTTCGGAAGTAAGTACATTGGTGTATCGACCGGAATTCTGACATTGCTTGTCCTGATCTTCGGTGAGATCTCCCCGAAGACCCTTGCAACACAATATGCATTGCAGCTTTCCATGGTCGTTGTCTACCCGATTTCGTGGTTGATGACGTTGCTCACCCCTGTTATCTTCCTGTTAAATATATTGACCGGAGCCATCTTCAAGCTGTTCCGTGTCGACCCATCCGCGAAGAAGGCAAGCATTACCGAAGCAGAGCTTCGAACTATCGTAAATGTATCGCATGAAGAAGGCGTCATTGAGCCCGAAGAGAAATTCATGATCTCCAATGTTGTTGATTTTGGCGATGCATTATCGAAGGACATCATGATTCCAAGAGCCGATGTTATATCTGCCGACGTGAATTCTACCTATGAAGAGCTTGTCGATATCTTCAAGAGTGAAACCTATACCAGAATCCCGATTTACGAGGATTCCAAAGAAAATATCATCGGTATCCTTAATATCAAGGATCTGTTTTTCTACCGGGAGCTGTTAGATATCCGTTATTTTGATCTGCGAAGCATCCTGCGTAAACCATTGTTTGTATATGAGTATCAGAAGACGAGCCAGATCTTCGCGGAGATGAAAACCTCCGCAGACAGTATGGCAATCGTACTTGATGAATACGGACAGGCTTCCGGAATCATCACAATGGAGGATCTGGTCGAGGAGATCGTCGGGGATATCCGGGACGAATACGACGAGAACGAGAATGATCTGATCCGGGATCTCGGCAACCATACTTATGATATTGATGCATCCATCAAGCTGGATGATTTAAATGATAAACTCCACACGAATTTCCAATCCAAGGATTATGATTCACTTGCCGGATTCATCATTGAATTGTTAGATAAGATTCCAACCGCCGGTGAAGAAGCTCATTGTGAAGGTGCCCACTTTAAGGTAACCGAAGTGCACAGAAACCGTATCGAACGCGTGACTCTCACACTTCTTCCGGCAGAACCATCCAACGAAAAAGACGAGGCGTAATTGACGCCTCGTCTCTTTTTATTTTTTTCTCTTATTTTCTTCTTTTATTTTCTTCTCTTTCCCGTTTGTCTGCTCCTGTTCTTTCGCCTGCTCCGCAGCCATCTCATCGATAATCCGCTCCATGATCTTCTTCTTCATATAGATATCGTATCCAAGCAAAGAGAGGAAATTCAGGTTCTTGATGTATTGATCATCTGCACCCGGAAAATCTCGTTCTGATAATTCAAATGTCTTCATAATGCTATTCTCTACCCGGAAATGCTGACGCTGTTCAAGCTTATAAAGACTTGCATAGATCTCTTCTAAGCTGTGTGCAGCCTCCGGATTCTCGAAATAATGATCAATCAGCGGTTTCAGCATAATCTGAATATCGTTGATTGAAACCACATTCTTCAGATAATAAATATAAATCAGCAAAATCAGATGTTCCTTCGTATACCGCTTCTTCTCTGGCGGCGGGAGCAGATTGTTCTTCGTATAGTTGTTGATCATCGTTTTCGTCAGCGTCTTATCTTCCTCATACCGTTTGTTCTGCGAAAGATATTTATCCATGAACGTCGTCACCTGATCCATATAAAGCTCAATCGAAGGAAGATCCTCCGGTGCAATATAGCCAAGCTGTGTCATTTCCCGTATTTGTTTTTTCAGGCTGTCCTTTTCAATATCCATATAATATACGCTCCTAATGCGTATATTATATAGTATTGAAAACCATGTGTAAAGGTTTAAATGAATATATCTGATTAATGTGTCTTGTAGTAGTTGATCAGACAGCCAGCCAGAATGATATCTCTCTCATCGTCTGTCAGGTCGCCCAGTTTCAACGACAACTCCTTCATATCCTTGTTCACAACATACGCCTTGATAATTTCATCCTTGTTGCGGATTGCCTGTGCAACGCCAGGAATGAATACATAATCATCCACATCAAAGTCGTAATCCTCATCCATGACAAACGGAAGCATACCCCAGTTGATCAGGTTTGAACGATAACGCTTTGTTGCATACTCCTTGGCGATATTAGCCCAGCCGCCAAGTACCTTCTGGCAGGAAGCCGCCTGCTCACGTGCAGATCCATCACCCGGTTTCACCGCAAAGATCGTACTTCCGACACCGGTATTCGAGCCACATGCATCCGGGAACATTTCCTTCACCTTGTGCATAGCTGTCTTCATGTTCGGATCTGCTTCGCCCATGCACTCACCAGCTTCACGCACACGCTCGACCTTCTGGATTGCCTTGGCTCTGCCTACATACTCCGGATCCTTACGGGACAATGTAAACTCCGCAAGTCCGAGTGGATTCGAACGATAAGAAGATGTCTCACCGGAAGGAATCAGCTCATCCGTCGTTGTAACCGGATCATGGATCACGGAAGCGACCTTGAGCATCAGGTTGTCTGTCAACGCCACCATCTCCGGCCAATCCTTGATGTTTGGTCCAAACTTAATCTCCTGCTCCGGCTGTGGATGTCCCCATCCATTATAGACACGGTTATCGTAGATCTTCTTGTCGAAGAAATATTTCTGTCCCTTGTATTCTACATCCAGATCGGTTGCAGCTGTTAAGAAGCCCTTGTTTGCGGCTGTCGCTGCGATCGAACGTGCATCCATCAGTGCGACAGAAGCAATCTGACCATTCTGGATCTTCGAACCTTCACGGTTCGGGAAGTTTCTTGTTGAGTGACGGATCGAGAATGCATTATTTGCCGGTGTATCTCCAGCACCGAAGCATGGTCCACAGAATGCAGTCTTGACGATCGCACCCGTCTCGATCAGATCGGAAAGTACACCATTCTTCGCAAGCTCCATATAAATCGGAGTGGATGCCGGATATACAGAAAGTGTAAATTCGTCCGCGCCAATGTATTTTCCACGGATCAGGTCTGCTGCCTGACAGATATTCTCGAATCCACCACCGGCACAGCCTGCGATGATTCCCTGCTCTACATAGAGCTTTCCGTCAACAACCTTATCCTTCAGTGTAAAGTCAATCTTGCCATCCAAGGATACCTGCGCACGTTTTTCTACATCGTCCAAAACATCCATCAGATTTGCCTTCACGTCCTCAATTGTGTAGACATTGCTTGGGTGGAATGGCATTGCGATCATAGGTTTTACCTTGGAGAGATCTACATAAACAACACCGTCGTAATATGCAACAGCACCCGGATTTAATTCTTTGTAGCACTCCGGTCTGTAGTGTGTCTCATACCACTCTTCGATCTTCTCATCTGTTTTCCAGATGGATGACAGACAGGTTGTCTCTGTCGTCATAACATCGACACCGATACGGAAATCTGCGGACAGCTTATCTACACCCGGTCCTACGAACTCCATAACCTTATTCTTTACATAACCACAGCCAAAGGTTGCGCCGATAATTGCAAGGGCAACGTCCTGTGGACCAACGCCCTTCTGTACTTCACCGTCTAAGTAAATTGCCACAACCCCCGGCTTTGCCACATCGTATGTACGCTTCAGAAGCTGCTTTGCGAGCTCGCCGCCACCTTCGCCGATTGCCATCGTACCAAGGGCACCGTAACGTGTATGGCTGTCAGAGCCAAGAATCATAGCTCCACATTCTGCAAGCATCTCTCTTGCGAACTGATGGATAACCGCCTGATGAGGTGGTACATAGATTCCGCCGTATTTCTTTGCACAGGAAAGACCAAACACATGATCGTCCTCGTTGATTGTTCCACCAACTGCGCACAAAGAGTTGTGACAGTTTGTAAGTACATACGGGATTGGGAACTCTGTCAGTCCTGATGCTCTCGCTGTCTGGATAATACCAACAAATGTAATATCATGGCTTGTCATCTTATCGAACTTGATCTTAAGCTGTTCCATATTGCCCGAAGTATTGTGTGCTTCGAGTATTCCATATGCCATTGTGTTTTTCGATGCATCCTCTTTGGATGTCTGTACACCCTTCGATGCAAGTACTGCCTGTGCCTGTCCGTCATCTGGAACCAGCTCGGAACCATTCAGTAAGTATGCACCTGTTTCATAAAGTTTTACCATAATTCGCCTCCATACTCTCGTTTAATTTATTTGTAAGCTAAGATATAGCTTTCGCTGTCTTCTAATGTTGCTGTATCAAAGTCCTTCACACCCTTATTTAAAGATGTTGCAAGTGTTTCACTCTGCTGGGAGAGATACTCCGTCTCATCCACAACCTGCTCATTGACATAATAAGTACCATCCACATTCTGGACATACGGTCCATCTGTGATCACGCCATCCGAATACCGTTTCAGGCAATATTCATCCCCGGAAGTCCGTGTCGATAGCCAAGGAAATGCGACAAAGCTGCTGTCGCTGCAGAAGCTCCGCACCTTCGCATAGCCAAGGTAAGAAACCGCGCCATCCCGGTAGGTAAAGATAAAGCAGCTCACATAGGTCTCGTTGCGTTCCATACTGTTATAGAAAAATGCCTCCGGCACACCGTCCTCATCGACATCATACAACAGCATACTGTCTGGTTTGATATTTTTATAGAACGAATCTAATATATTGATACCGTCCTCGGTCTCTCCAAGTACCTTCTGGATTTCTGAATCTGCATTTTCTGCCAGCTTCACATATGCCTTCTGCCAGTCGGCTGCCATAGACAGCTTGTATTTCTGAAGATTCATATCTTCGGCATAATATTTTTCCAGCTTATCCAACAGGTTCAATGCGTTCTGGTTATCCCCGATCTCAATATACGTATCAAGCAGACCGTCATAATAATTCATGCCTGTAGAATACGCAAGCTTGTATAATGAGTAAAATTTATCAATATACTGCGAATCCAGCGGATCTAACTGCACGGACTGGCAAATATTCAATGCCGTAAAATAATCTCCCTGATCATATGCTGCTTGTGCTGTGTCATACAATGTCCGGTAAGACTCGATCACCTGAATGTTATTGGTGAGCACGGTTGTATAATCTGCAATATCTGTCACAGCCAGACCATTGACAATAGAAATATAGCTGTTCATCGCATCCGCCGTAATTTCACCATCTACATACTGCTGATACTTCTCATTTAAAACCTCAATTACAACCTCTTTTTTCGTGTCTGTATCCAGTCGAAGATTGATCTTGTTGATCGTCTCGTTCGCCTGCACAACACCCTGTCCATTGTAATTCTGGTTTGAATTATAAATCTGTTCGATCGCATCCCGGTATTCGGTACGATTGACAAGCACATTGTATTTTGTACAAATGCTCTTTGTCTCATCGATACTGTTGATCGCATCATATGCTGCGACTGTATAAATGTAATCTTTTTCACCGGTCTGATATTCCAGGCAGATGTGCTTCGCATAATCCGGAAGCATTTCCTGTACTGCCTTTTGCTTTTCGCTATCTAACGCTTCGTAGCTTTTTTGCACCTCGTTCCACTGTCCAGCTTCAATACCGTCAAATACCTTATATTCATTGTAGTACGGATATAGGAATACGATTGCCGCACAGGCAACGACCGCAAGCACTATAAACGACACAATAATAAGTTTATTCCATGTCTTTTTCATCCTTGCACCTCCTAATCAATCACAACAGGCTTTGCCTCTGCATCGTCTGCCGGTAATGTATCAGCGCCTTCTGTATCCTGTGCAGATACATCACTTGGTGTTGCCTGCTCAAACGGCTGTTCCACCCATGTATCAGTCAGGTCAGACGGAGTTGCAATTCCCTGCAGGGCAGTTACCTGCTGCTCATATTTGGAAGTATCTGTCTCCGTGGCAAATCCTTCTACATGCAGGTTTTTTTCCTTCTCTCCCACCTGCGCGTAGGAAGGTGCAATGACCAAACGGTAGACAAACAGTGCAACTGCGGCAATTCCGACAATCAGCATCATCAAAGACAGCACACCAAAAAACTTATGAGCGCCGCCCGCTTTCATCTGCTCGTATGTATCGTCATCAACATCCGCGTACTTCGCACGCTTCTTCTCCTGTTTTGCCTTGATCTTCTCATCCTTGATCCGGTTCTTGCGCTCCCATTTGTTCTCCTCAGCAACATACGCACCAAACAATGCAGAAGATTCGCTTTCTTCCTCCGGTGTTTCCGGCTGTGCAGACGTATCCTCTGCTGCCACTTCCGAACTTTCCGGTTCTGCCGATTCTGCTTCCGTTTTTATTGATTCTACTTCCGTTTCTGTCTCCAGAGATGCATCAGATGTATCTTCTGCCGTCGCTTCCGGATTTTCTGGCTCCGCATCCGGCTGTGTACCCACTTCCGTTTCTTCCTGCTGTGACTCTATCGGAATCAAATCAATTTCTTCCTGATTATTTATGTTATTTTTGTCTTTCTTCTTTCTTCGCATAACAAAACTCCTTTGTTTTTGTTGTGTAAAAGCTTAACGTACTGATTATATCAATTTCAACCAGATTATTCAAGAAAGATTGTAATTTGCCAAGAAAAACCACCGACTCCCTTTACATTTTTTATCAGAATGGTATAATTATTGTGTTTTTTACTGTATTTATGAGAAATGGAGTGCAATATATGAAAAAGAACATCGAGATCAGATGGCACGGACGTGGAGGTCAGGGTGCCAAAACCGCAGCACTTCTGCTTGCGGACGTTGCTTTCAACACAGGTATGCACGTCCAGGGATTTCCGGAGTATGGTCCGGAACGTATGGGCGCACCAATCACGGCCTACAATCGAATTGGCGAATCCGAAATCCGGGTACATTCCAATATTTATCATCCGGACTATGTGGTTGTTGTAGATGAGACACTGCTTCATTCCGTAGATGTCACAAATGGTCTGAAGGAAGATGGTGCCATCGTGATCAACACACCGCGTCCAAAAGAAGAGATTCTTCCTTTATTAAATGGATACAAGGGAAGCGTTTATACGATTGATGCACACAAAGTATCAATGGAAACACTTGGAAAGTATTTCCCTAACTCCCCGATGCTTGCTGCTATCGTAAAGGTTGCAGACATCATGGATAAAGATGTGTTCTTATCCCAGATGCAGGCATCTTATGAACACAAATTCGCAAAGAAGCCGGAAGTAATCGACGGCAATATGCGTGCACTGAAAATGGCGTTCGAGGAGGTAAAATAAATGTCAAAGGCAACAGATATTTCTAAAATCAATGAACATAGTCCTTACTATGATATGACGCCGGGCAACCAGATCTATGGCGGCGGCGGTTCCCGTAAATTCTGTACAGGCGAGTGGAGAACAAAAACTCCAGTGATCGACTGGGAAAAATGTACACAGTGTCTGCTCTGCACACCCGTCTGCCCGGATAGCTGTATTCCGGTAAAAGACGGAAAAAGAGAAGACTTCGACTTAGACCACTGCAAAGGCTGCGGTATCTGCGAGCGCGTCTGCAGCTTCGGTGCAATTACAATGAAGGAGGGAATCTAATATGGCAATTCGTGAAAGAATGTCAGGTAACGAGGCAGTTGCACATGCAATCAAGCAGATCAATCCTGACGTAATGGCAGCATTCCCAATCACACCATCGACAGAGATTCCTCAGATGGTATCCACCTTCATTGCAAACGGTGACATCGACACCGAGTTTATCCCGGTTGAATCCGAGCACAGCTCTATGAGTGCCACCATGGGTGCCTGCGCCGCTGGCGCAAGAGCAATCACAGCTACTTCTTCCTGTGGCCTTGCCTACATGTGGGAAGTACTTTATGTCGCAGCTTCCGATCGTCTTCCAATCGTTATGGCGGTTGTAAACCGTGCATTAACCGGACCGATCAACATCAACTGTGACCACTCTGACAGTATGGGTGCCAGAGATGCCGGCTGGATTCAGATCTACGCTGAGAACAATCAGGAAGCCTACGACAATTACATCCAGGCGTTCCGCATTGCAGAGCATCCGGACGTTAAGCTTCCATTTATGGCTTGTCAGGATGGTTTCATCACCAGCCATGCAGTTGAGAATATCTCACTGATTGAGACAGAGAAAGTAAAAGAATTTGTAGGAAGCTATGAACCAGAAAACTTCCTGTTAAATGCAGATATGCCGATGGCAGTTGGTCCTTATGCAAACTCTCCATTCTACATGGAGACAAAGATGAACCAGCGTATCGCCATGAAGAATGCCAAGAAGGTTATCTTAGAGGTCGCAGAGGAATTCGAGAAGATCTCCGGAAGAAAATACGGACTTTTCGAGGAGTATCGCATGGATGACGCCGAGTATGTGATCGTGATCATGGGTTCTGCTGCCGGAACAACGAAGGAAGCCGTTGATGAGCTTCGCGAGCAGGGCATCAAGGCAGGTATGATCAAGGTACGTGTATTCCGTCCATTCCCAGGCGCCGAATTAGCTGCTGCCCTCGAAAATGCAAAGGGCATCGCGATCATGGATCGTGCAGAAAGCTTCTCCGGATGCGGCGGTCCGCTTGGTTCTGAACTGAAGGCTGCTTTATACGATGCAAAGAACGAATCAACAACAGTCAACTATTTCTACGGTCTTGCCGGAAGAGATTACACAGTAGAAACAGCCTGCGGTATCTATCAGGATCTGATAGATTATGTATCCGGCAAGCAGGAAGCAGAACAGTTCAAGTATATCGGACTTAGAAAGTAACGGAGGGAATCGAGATGGCATTTAATTTTAAAGAAGTAATGAGCAAACCGGAACGTCTCGCTCCGGGACATAGAATGTGTGCAGGCTGCGGCGGAACAATCGCTGTTCGTACAGTCCTGCGTGCCCTGCATGAGGGGGATAAGGCGGTTATCGGAAATGCAACCGGCTGTCTGGAAGTATCCAGCTTCATGTATCCATATACCGCATGGGAGGACAGCTACATGCACAATGCATTTGAAAATGCAGGTGCAACACTTTCCGGTATTGAAACTGCTTACCACGCATTAAAGAAGAAGGGAAAGATTTCCGCGAATTACAAGTTCATCACATTCGGTGGTGACGGCGGTACTTACGATATCGGTCTCCAGTCCCTGTCCGGTGCCATGGAGCGTAATCACGATATGGTATATGTCTGCTATGATAACGGCGCTTACATGAACACCGGTATCCAGCGTTCTTCTGCAACACCAATGTTCGCAGATACAACGACAACACCAGTTGGTAAATGCTCCAACGGTAAGATGCAGAACCGGAAGGATCTCGCATCTATCATCGCAAACCATGATATTCCGTATGTTGCACAGTCTACCTTCATCGGAACCATGAAGGATCTGTATGAGAAGTCTGAGAAGGCAATCTACACACCAGGTGCAGCATTCTTAAATATCATGTCACCATGTCCTCGTGGCTGGCGTTATGACACACCCGATATCATGAAGATCTGCAAGCTCGCAGTGGAGACATGCTACTGGCCACTGTTCGAGGTTGTGGAAGGCAAGTGGATCTTGAACTATGAGCCAAAGAAGAAGCTTCCAATTGAAGACTTCCTTCGTCCACAGGGAAGATTCAAGCATCTGTTCAAGCCAGAAAACGAGAACCTGCTTGTACAGTATCAGGAAGAGGTTGACCGCAGATGGGAAAACCTGCTTTATATGTGTTCGAAGTAAATATCTACGACAACGCAAAAGCTCCACGCTTAACTTATAAGCGTGGAGCTTTTTATATCTGTTATACTATACTTCCTGTTTTTCTCCGCCATGCAGCAAAAGCTCTAATATCACCATCTCGGTTGCAAGCTTATCCCGCATTTTACCTGTTTTGATGCTCGTATCTGCTTCCTGACATAACCTCACACAGGAAAGCAGTTGCTCTTTCGTGAAAGAGCGTGCCTGCGCAATATATTTTTTCACAAAGTACGGACGGATACCGAACGCCGAAGCAATCTGTCCCTCTGGTGTACCAGTATCCAGTGCAAACCGGATCTTCAGAAGCTGCATGAAGTTCCGTGTGATCAACACGAGAATCTTCATCGGTGCCTCCTGCAAATACAGCAGATCATCATATAATTCCATTGCCTTTTGCTGTTTTTTTTCTGATATCGCATCAATCATATCAAAGATTTTGTCTTCCACCTGATTCACACAAAGCAGGTCAATGTCTTCTTTGGATACGCTTCCTTTTTCCACAGCATAGGAGCGGAGCTTGTCTGCTTCATTTTTAAGCAGATTCATACTCGTTCCAACTCGATCGATCAGATATCGCAATGTCGCACCGCTGATCGCAATCTGATCCTCTACAAACATTCCATTTAACCAGACAGCTAACATCTCACTGTCCGGTGCATCAAACATTGCTACCGTACCAAGCTGTGCGACAAGCTTGCTTAGTTTCTTCCGGTTGTCAATATTCTTCTCCACGAAGATCAGCACTGTCGTATCTGGCAGTCCATCTAAGGCTTCTTCCAGCTTTTCACAGCCGTTCTTGAAGAAATTGCTGTTCTCAACCAGCACCACTCTGCGTTCTGTAAAAAATGGCATGGTATCTGCAAATTCAATGATGTCCTCTGGTTTGGAATTCTCACCCTTGTAGGTGATAAAATTCATTGTATCGTTTGGATTGATCATCGCCGCGATCAGTTTGTCCCGATACTGATAGATCAGATATGGTTCCGTTCCACCAAGCAGATACACACGACTGAATTCTTTCTTATTGATTTGTTCATTTAAAATGGCCATGCCATTTGCTTTTTCTTTTTTTGCCATGTTGACTCCGATATAGAACACTAACTCCTCTTATTATTCGGTATGTTCACCTTTTGTTTCGTTTGAATACCTCGTTGTTTTCAACGAATACATTGTATCACACCTTTCTTCTTCTATCAATTTTCTGACACAATCTATTTCATTACCACTTCGTCCCTATTAAATATTATTGTATCCTCCAAGCTTTTTATCTCCCCCGAAAAACAACTGCGCCCATCTCATCCGTCCGAAGTACCTTCGTCCCTTCCTGCGCTAACCCTTGTAGCACTTCCGTGTGTGGATGTCCATAACGGTTATTGTATCCACAGGAAATCAAACCATAGTCCGCATGCGCATAGACCCCCTCCACATACGAGTACTTCGAGCCATGATGCGGAAGCTTGATGCAATCATAATCCTGTTGTATATCCATATCTGCGACGGCATCTGCATCCATGTCTCCAGTAAATAACATGTCAAATGTATCAGAATGATATGCCAGTGCCAGACTCGCTGCATTCTTATCCTTTGCACGATATTCTGCAGTTGGATGCAGGCAGGTAAGCGTAAATGTATCATCGCCGATCACGTCGCCCTCCCTCATCCACACGATTGTGATTCCGGCAGCCCGAATCACTGCTTCTAACTCTGCCAATGCCGCATCCTGAAACACATAGGCGGAAAAGACAACCGTCCGCACCTTGATCTGCGTCAGTTTTCCCTGCAATAAAAGTTCTTTTAATCCACTGATATGATCCTCATCGGTATGTGTCACAAACCAACAGTCAATCTCCGTCATGCCTTGCGATCGCAGCGCCGGAAGCAGTGTGTATGTCCCACATTTTGACTGTGACGTCGAGCCGCCGTCAATCACGATATTTCTTCCGTCCGGGGATCGTATCAGGATTCCATCGCCTTGTCCAACATCCAAGAAATAGATTGCTTCTGTGCGTTGCTGCCACACGCATAACGCCTGTCCTGCCCCCTGTAACAGCATACTTATAAGGATCGTGCATACAGTGTAGCGCACGACCTCTCTTTTACGCCAGAACCTGCCGGTATGTTTATATACAAAGTCCCGCAGCTTATTTCTTGTTTTTGTGCGAAGCAATACCAGCGTGCATGCAATCCCGCCATACCACATGCCAATCTGCCAGCCTCGTATCTCTCCTGTAACAAGTGTATTCCACGGCAGTTCCAGTGTCCTTTCGCAAAGCCATGTATATCCCTGTAACATCCACCCAACCGGCAGCATGACGAACCTGCCAAGCGAAATCGTGCCAATGGATACAAGCAAGCCGAACCAGCTTCCTGCTACCACAACCGTCATCCCCGGTACAACGATCAGATTCAGCAATCCTGCATAGACTGGTATCTCGTAATAGGTTTTTGCCACCACAAGAAGCATCATCCCCTGCAATGTTACAGAATAAAACAGGCTCTGCACCACACGGAACCGAAGCGGATATCGTTTCTGAAACCGCCGAAATCCAGTTTTTTTATGCAAGCGCTTCATCCCATAGTTTCCAAGTGATACCCCCGCAATCGCCATATAGCTTAACTGCATCCCGGCATCTAAGATGCGAACCGGGTTGCATAGAAGCATAAAGAACAAGGCAACTCCCATCGCAGTCGGCATATCATAGGATTTCCCGAACATCTGCGCCACAAGAAAAATCACCATCATCCAGATCGCACGCATCGTTGCCAGACTCATTCCGGTCATCATGCCGTACAACAAAAGTCCTGCTATCGTGATAATTCCTGCTACCGGAATCGGCACACGAGCCCGCCGCATCAGTCGAAAGAGCAGTCCTCCAAGCAGGGAAATATGAAGTCCTGATATCGCCAGAATATGCGCAATCCCGCCCATCTGATATAATGTCTTGAGTTCTGCATCTATCCTTGATTTTTCTCCAAGCAGGATTCCAGACACAAGCGACGCCTGTTCTTCTGGAAGAAGCTTTGCAATCTGGCAGTCTGCCCGTATACGCAATTCATATAATATACGTTTTCCCTGATAATACAAATATCTAGGCAGCCCAAGTATTTCCCGCTGATTAACGGTGATCGTCGTCACCTGCGGTGCATAATAATATCCGCTGATATTCCGGGCAAGATAATAGCTGCGTGACTGGAACCCACCCGGATTTCTCACATGCTCAAATGTATCATAAGTACCTGTTACCTGTACAATCTCCGCAATCGTGTGTTCCCCTTCCACACCACGGAGCTGAATATCTCCATGCACGTCAGCTCCGTCCAGTACCCGCATCGTCCATGTTTCTCCCTGCCGGTCAGTCAGAATCCCGGCACAGATGACAGGCTGCCCCTGCGTCTCCCCTCCCGTTGCATAGGTTATAATATCGTAACCGTTTTCCTGCCGGATATCCGGCTTTTCCCGTAGATCCTGCGGAATACGCAAAAAAGCGCCAAGCATTCCAAGACCGACTCCCAGTCCCAGCACGCATGCGCTTTTTCCCTGTTTTTTCTTCCGCACGAAAATCCCAACGCAAACAAGCATAGCACTCACTATGCCTATCTCGCCCACCGTTCTTGTGTACAGGCCAATCACCTCTCCAAGTGCATACGCCAAAGCCACACAAAATACTGGTCGTTTCATACGTCTCCTATATTCTTTTATTCTTGTACTACATTTGCATTAAATGGTAATGGTTTGTCTATTGCAACCACATTCCGGTACATTGGCACGATTTTTCCATCAATCAGAATCTGTACCGTATCCACGTCTGTCTGTGCAATTACCGAATTCACGACTGCATACAACGCAAGCTCTGGTGAAATCGTTCCCACGGCATTTGTAAATTCCTCTGACAGATCCAGATAGCAGACCGAATCATGAACCGACACCTGGTTCACCTTTGTGTCTGGCGAAAGCACTTTTTTCTGTACCAGCTCCCGCACGATATACTCCTGATCGGACGTCTGTGGCTCCGACTGCACTTTGATTCCATAGGATTCCAGTGCAGTTCCCTGCGCATTTGGTGCATACATGGTAATTGATTCCTCTGCCAGACTCAGTTCGTCGGTACCATAATAATAAACAGAATCCCGCAGGAACAACTGCTCTGCATACACTTTTTCGTCATGCCCCTTTACGGTCAGTGCAATGCTGGAAATATCATCCATCTGGAACAATGTCTTCGTTGTGGCTGCCATGATCAGCAATATATCTTCCTGCTCGTAACTGCCTTCCACAAGTGTGATATCCATCTGCAAACTGTTATCCTCGCCCATCATATAACTGTAAGCTTCGATCTTCGATGTTTCCATTGCTGTGAGTGCCGTCATTGCATCCTCCACGCAGGATGCGATTGCATCCGGTGTTTTCAACTGGTAATCTGCATCGGCACGCACAACTGTGTTATCCTCTGCCAGATACAGATGAATCATATTATCTGCAAGCGGTGTAATCTCTCCAGTCTGTGCTTTCCCACAGGCTGTCAGGCAAAGCAGTGTCGCGATCACGCATCCGGTTTTCCAATACTTCTTTCTCATTCTGCATCGCCCTCCTTTCGTGCTGTATCCACGGAGGCATCCGATTTCATCGGAATGCGAATGGTAAATGTAGTGCCCTCTCCAGACTCGCTGTACAATTTGATTGAACCCTTGTGCATCTGAATGACGCTTTTCGTGATAGCAAGTCCAAGTCCTGTACCACCGGTATCCCGGCTTCGCGCTTTATCTACCCGGTAGAAACGTTCAAATACATGCTCCTTGCAGTCATCCGGGATTCCAACACCGGAATCTGCAACCTTCACATAGAAGTTGCGGTGGTCTGCATTGAGCGTCACTTTCACCCAGCCATTGTCAACATTGTACTTCACCGCATTCTCTATAATATTCGTCAGAGCCAGACTCAGTTTGACCTCATCCACCCATGCCGTCACATCACGGTAGCTCTCGTAAGTAATCTGGATTCCACGGCTTTTGGCGATTGGCGTTACGCGCTTCAGGATCACCTCCAACAGATCATTGATCTTTATCTCCTCGATATTCATCGCGGCTGATTTTTTATCCATTTTTACAAGTGTCAGCAGATCGGTAATAATTTTACTTTCTCTGTCAATCTCATCCACGATATCAGTCATAAATTCCTTGTACATTGCAAGATCCGCAGATTCGTTCTGTATCAGAGAATCTGCCAACACCTTCATCGACGTGATCGGCGTCTTTAATTCATGTGACACATTCGATACAAACTCCTGTCGTGTGGAGTCAATGACCATCAGCTTGGATATCGTCGCATTGTAACGTTCCGTCAGCTGTTTAAACTCCTTGAATCCACGCACTGGAATCTGTGTCTCCAGCTGTCCTTCTCCCGCGATTTCCATCTGCTGATTGATACGCTTGATCCCACGTGAGCTTGCATTGCCGATTGCCCATGCTGCACCAATGCAGATTGCCATGATAAGTGCAAATGACAACCAGTTTCGTCGTTCTACCCGGCGTTCAATTACCTTCAGGCTGTCCGTCGATGCCTGAATCACAAGCACGCCCTGTACATCCTGTTCCTGCTTCACAGCTGTGATATATTCAAGATATCCATCCTTCTTCGATATCTTCTCACTCGCCTGTCCGCGCATTACAGCCATAATATCCGGATTTACAATCTGTGCATTTTCATGGTTTCCATAAGTATCCTTGATCACCCGGTACTCCCGGTTTATCACAAGCACCCTGCCGTAAAAAGTCGTTGCGACACCTTCGATACGAAGATTTAAATCCTGTGGGTCATCGAGCGTCATATGATTCTCAAGCAGATTATTCTTCAGATATTCCGCCTGCGCCATCACATTTTTTTCAAGCTGTTCCTGATATCGCTGCACATACAGACGGCTTGACATCAGCGAATACACAAGCATAATCCCTGCACACAGCACGATGATCAGAAACGTCACAAACCATCGGAGGCTGATGCCCATATGTTTATGCTGGCGCTTCTCCGCCCGTTCCCGGCGTTTCAGCTTTTTACGTTCTAATTTTTCATCCTTTTTTTCTTCTTTTATTTCGTCTTTCACGTTGTTTCATTCCGTCCTTTTCCAGAATACCACTACTATATCACACCGTCCGTTTTGCTTCAAGGCACTTGTACAATCCATGCGAAATTGCTATGATACAAGTACAACACCGAAAGGGGGATACACTTATGAATTTTGATCCTGTTTCCATGCCAAAGGTCGAACTGCACTGCCATCTGGATGGTTCTTTGAGCAAAGAATTCCTGATGCAGACCTTACAGCTTTCGACACTGGACATGCATACAATACAGGCACCTGCCAACTGTCAGTCACTTGCCGAATATCTGACCTGCTTTGACCTTCCGGTATCCGCACTGCAGGAAAAAGAGCATATCCGGGATGCCGTCGTTGATGTCGTGCGACAGGCAGCCGCAGAAAATGTCCGCTATATGGAAATCCGGTTTGCACCTATGCTGAGCGTCAACAGTCACCTGGATCTGGAAAATGTCGTGCAGGCGGCTGTCTATGGATGCCAGAAAGCATTTGACCGGTATGGAGTATTCACCAATCTGATCTTATGTGCGATGCGCCATCACTCCCCACAGCAAAATCATCTGGTTGTCCGCTGTGCCAGAGAATTCTTAGGAAATGGCGTCTGTGCGTTAGACCTTGCCGGTGATGAAGCCGGACATCCAAACGAAGAATTTGAAGCGCTGTTCGAGGAAGCAAGGCGAATGGAGGTGCCTGTCACAATTCATTCCGGCGAATGTGGCAGTGCCAGAAATGTCGCGCTCGCCCTCCAATATGGAGCACGCCGGATCGGACATGGCATTGCAGCCATCAAAGATCCTGCTCTGCTGGAAGCCTGTCGCAACGCACACATCGGTTTTGAGCTTTGTCCAACCTCGAATTTCCAGACAAAAGCAGCGACTGAACTGGACGCGTATCCACTCCATGCGTTTCTGGATTTTGGACTGCTTGCAACAATCAACACCGACAATCGTACCGTGAGCCA
The DNA here is from genome assembly GCF_040094675.1 of Coprococcus hominis (ex Arizal et al. 2022). NCBI lineage: Bacteria > Bacillati > Bacillota > Clostridia > Lachnospirales > Lachnospiraceae > Coprococcus > Coprococcus hominis (ex Arizal et al. 2022). Next base: position 100,198 of record NZ_JBBNHG010000019.1, on the reverse strand, counting down.
CACAACGCTGACTGACGAATATACCTTTGCCCTTGAAAAGCTCCACATAGAAAAAGAAGATCTCCGGACACTGTATAAAAACAGTGTGGAAATCTCCTTTGCCTCTGACTCTGTCAAGCATCAATTACTGTATCTTCTGCCATAGCGAACTTTTTTCGCTGTGTACAGATTACTCGTGGAAATAATATCCCACGCCCCATTTTGTATGAATGTATTTTGGATCGGCTGGTGTTGCCTCAATCTTCTCACGAAGTCGACGCACATGCACATCCACGGTTCTGGCATCGCCCGGATAAGATGGTCCCCAGATAGTTTTGAGCAACTGCTCTCTGGAATATACCTTGTTCGGGTTTGATACCAGCAGATATACAAGTTCAAACTCCTTGGCTGTCAGGTTGACTTCCTTGTCATCGATATATACCCGGCGGCTGTCCACATCAATCTTCAGTCCCTTTGTCTCAATCACCTTCTGATTTTCCTGTTCCGGCACATTCCGGTTATTCCGACGGAAAATCGCCTTGATTCTCGCCTTTACTTCCAATATATTAAACGGCTTTGTTATGTAATCGTCTGCGCCATATTCCAGTCCCAGTATCTTGTCCATATCATCGCCCTTAGCTGTCAGCATAATGATTGGCACATCCGAAAACTCGCGGATCATCTGACACACTTCCAGTCCGCTAAATCCCGGCAGCATGATGTCCAGTAAAATCATATCGTAATGATTTGCCTTTGCAAGCTCCAGTGCGGTTTCACCATCGTAAGCAACTTCGACTTTCATATCGTCCTGCTCTAAGCTGAACTTGATACCCTTTACGATTGACTTTTCATCATCTACCACCAAAATTTTCTTCATTCTATACACCTCATCCCACAATAATTAAGTCCTTGATTTTATTATATATGCCCTCTTTGATTCCACGGATATTCATAAGCTCCTCCGTGTTCTGAAATTTCCCCTGGGCTTCCCGATATGCGATAATCGCATCCGCTTTGCTCTCGCCAATTCCCGGCAATGTCATCAGTGCGTCTTTTCCGGCGGTATTGATGTTGATCTTCCCGTCCATTTCCACATTTGTACCGGCTGGTGCATCCTGCGCCGATGTCCCATCTGTCTCCCGACCTGATAAGGAAATCCCGTTTGTCTCCTCCATCGTCGGAATGTAGATCTGTTCTCCCGCCACAACGGTCTGCGCCAGATTCACATAGGTAACATCCGCATCGTCCGTAAATCCACCTGCCATTTGAACCGCTGTCTCTCTGATTGCAGAACCTGCAACATAATAGACACCCGGCTGTCGTACCGCACCACACACATACACAGCCACATCGTCTGACTGCTCCTGCTCCGGTGTTTCCGCTTCGGTTGTCGTCGTTGCAAACGCCTCTGCCGATGAAACCACTGTTTCTTCTCCACCAGCGTCATCCATCATCTGCGTTTCTGTCTGTGTCTCACTCGTAAGCAGCTTTACCTGTCTGCCACAGCCACACAAAGCCACTGCCAACACACAGCCAGCAATTATAAATTTTATGTACTGCAAAATGAAATAGCTCCCTTCTAAAAAAGTCTGGTATTCCATATTGCATATTCAAGACATACACCCATTGTACAGAACTTCCCACGGAATTACAATAGGCGGATTTCACGAAAAAAAGTTACTTCTCCCACTGAAAAATGATAAATCCCACTACGGACACAACGATACCAACCAGCTTCGTCCACTGAAAATCTGCTTTCTCGACACCGAACCAGCCAAAAAGCTCAATCAGGTATGCAATCAATAGCTGCGAAATCACAATCAGCAGCACTGCCTTCGCCGGTCCCAATCCTGCCATCGCTGTAATGACGGTCCATGTAATAAAGGCACCGATCACACCGCCTAACAGCATATATTTGTGATCGACCTGCGCAAGCGAGAATATCCCTGCATGATTCCGCTCAAAGATCGCCCACAGGGCAATCGCAACAACAAATCCGGAAAATGCCACCCACGCAGACGCAAGCCACGTAGACGTCTGCTTTGTCACGCCTGTATTAAATACACCCTGTACACTCATCAATGCACCGGATATCAATGCGACTATTATTCCCCACATAAAAAACTACCTCCATAGACAAAATGTATATAGAGGTAGTTTGTGTTAATTATTTCATTTTCATTCGGACAACTTAGAATAATGGCTCCTTCAAAATCGCGGTACCAATACCCTTTTCCGTAAAGAACTCCAGAAGCAGGCAATGCTCTACACGACCATCGAGCATATGGACACGTGCAACACCGTTCTTCATTGCCTCGATACAGTTTGTAAGCTTTGGAAGCATACCGCCGCCGACAACGCCGCTGTCGATAAATTCCTGTGCTTCGTTAATATCCATCTCGGAAATCAAAGTTGTCTTGTCCGTTGGATCTACGAATACACCTTCGATATCGGTCAGGAATACAAGCTTCTCTGCGTTGATGGCTGTTGCGATCGCACATGCTGCATCATCTGCATTGATGTTATAGCCATGATAATCGTCGATGCCAATACCAATCGGAGCGATAACCGGGATGAAATCATTTGCAATCAGTGTGTCAATAATCGTAGGATCTGCGGATACAACCTCTCCGACATAGCCGATATCCTTGCCGCCGGAAAGCTTCTTCTGTACCTTCAGAAGTCCGGAATCCTTACCGCTGATACCAACTGCTTTTAATCCAAGCTTCTGCATCATAGATACCAGGCTCTTGTTGACCTTGGAAAGTACCATCTCTGCGACATCGAGTGTCTCCTCGTCAGTCACACGCAGACCATTTACGAACTCGGATTCTTTACCGATTTTCTTTAACCATGCGCTGATCTCCTTGCCGCCGCCATGTACAATGATCGGCTCCATACCGATCAACTTCAGCAGGGCAACATCCTTGATGACATTGTATTTTAAGTTCTCATCAACCATTGCACTTCCACCGTATTTGACAACGACACGCTTGCCGTTGAATTTCTGTATGTAAGGAAGCGCCTCGATCAGTGTCTGCGCTTTCGCAAGTATCATATCCATTGAATCATTATTTACCATCTTGTTTTCCTCCATTTTCATTCATCCTAGGAACGATAGTCCGCATTGATTTTCACGTAATCATAGGTGAGGTCACAGCCCCATGCAGTTGCTTCCGCATCGCCATCACGGACATCGACCTTTGCAATCACGACATCCGGCGACAGGATCTCTGCTGCCTTCTCCTCATCAAAGGCAGTTGCCACACCATTTTCTACCAGTGCGATCTCGCCTTTTTCAGATGCCATCACGATATCGACCTTGAGTGGATCAAACTGTGCGCCAGAATATCCCATTGCACACAGAATTCGTCCCCAGTTTGCGTCTTTTCCAAAGATTGCACATTTCGTCAGGTTGGAAGTGATGATAGACTTTGCAAGCACCTTTGCTGTCTGCTTATCCTTCGCGTGTTTCACCTGCACCTCGAACAGACGGCTTGCCCCCTCTCCGTCACCGGCGATCTGCTTTGCAAGATAAGTATTGACTGCGAGCAGTGCCTCCTTGAATGCCTCGTAATCTTCGTTCTCCTCGGTAATCTCCGGGTTACCTGCCATACCATTTGCCATCACTAATACGGTATCGTTCGTTGATGTATCGCCGTCCACCGATACCATGTTAAATGTATCCTCGATAGAACCCTTCAGCGCCTTGTCCAGCAGATTCTTCGAGATTGCTGCATCTGTCATGATGAACCCAAGCATCGTTCCCATGTTCGGATGGATCATACCGGAACCTTTGCACATTGCTCCAAATGTGACTGTCTTTCCACCGATTGTTGTCTCATAGGCAATCTGTTTCGGATGCGTATCGGTTGTAAGGATTGCCTCTGCGGCATCCTGTGCAGACTGTACATCACTTTTCAGCATACCGGAAAGCTTCTTCACACCATCTGCAATCACGTCCATCGGCAATGTAAATCCGATGACACCGGTCGATGCAACCAGCACCGTATCGGATGAAATATTCAATGCCTCGCCCGCAAGCTTTGCTGTCTCTGCTGCATTCTCATAGCCTGCCTGTCCGGTACATGCATTTGCAATACCGGTATTTATTACAACTGCCTGTGCCACACCAGCATCTGTGACCTTCTTGTCCCAGAGTACCGGAGCTGCCTTGACAAGATTCTTCGTGAAGGTACCTGCGGTGACCGCCGGCTTCTCTGAGAAGATCATTGCCATATCCTTATTCGTCTTTCCTTTTTTGATTCCGGCTCTTGTGCCGGCGGTTGTATATCCCTTTGCGGCGGTTACGCCGCCCTCGATCTGCTTCATCTCGATTTCCTCCTTATTATTTGTATCGAGACGGATACAATTACGATTCTACGCAGACGCGCTCCCGCTCACTTCATCACGTAGTGGTACTAAATTCACGTCAAACAAGTTTGCCGTTCATTAAGTACCAACGTGCTTCAATGGTCTGCTTTAGAATTCGTAATTGCATCCGTCTCTATCCACATATTAATCACAAATTCTTTTTGTATAAATCGTTGTTGCTAAACCTTACCTTGTTATGGGAACATTGGTGGCATCAGAAGTCCTTCTTCTTCCGGTAAGCCCATGATCAGGTTCATGTTCTGGACTGCCTGTCCGGCAGCACCCTTCACCAGATTATCCATCGCACCCATCACAACGACACGTTTCGTTCTAGGGTCAATCACAAAATTCACATCCACATAGTTGCTGCCTTCTACCCAGCGTGTCTCCGGGCAGACGCCCTTTTCAAGCACACGCACGAAGCGCTCCTTGCCATAATATTTATCATACACTGCCTTGATATCCTCGTAAGAGACATCCTTCACAAGCTTTGCATATGCTGTTACTAAAATACCGCGGTTCATCGGTACGAGATGTGGTGTGAAGTTGATTGTAAGCGGTGTACCATCATAAGCATAACCAAGCTGCTCTTCGATCTCCGGAGTATGTCGGTGTGTTGTCACGCCGTACGCCTTGATGCTCTCATTGACCTCACAGTAGAGGTTTGCAACCTTGGCGCCACGTCCCGCTCCGGATGTTCCGGATTTCGCATCCACGATGATCGTATCGACATCAACCAGACGCTCCTTTACGAGTGGATACAGAGAAAGAATCGAGCAGGTTGTATAACAGCCCGGATTCGCGATCAGACGTGCCTTCTTGATATCCTCACGATTGATCTCACACAGTCCATATACTGCCTCTTCGATAAACTGTGGACTCTTGTGCTCTAAGTTGTACCATTTCTCATACGTCGCTACATCCTTGATACGGAAATCCGCGGACAGATCCACAATCTTCGTATTCGATAAGATCTGCTCATTTACAAGCGATGCGCAAAGCCCCTGCGGTGTCGCAGTAAAGATTACATCCGCCTGCTTGCTAAGCTCATCCATATTATCATCCATACATTTCGCATCGACTAACTGAAACATGTTCCGATATACAGATGCGTATTCCTGATCGATATAACTTCTGGAACCATACCAGACGATCTCTGCGTCCTTATGTCCCAGCAAAATACGTACTAATTCCTGACCGGCATATCCGGTTGCTCCTATAATTCCGACCTTTACCATTGTTCCTGCCTCTTTTCCGTAATCACAAATTTGTCTCATTATACATCCGTAGTTTTATTTATGCAACCCTATTTCAATATTTTATGTATAATTTCACAGGATAATCTTGTTTTATGCATAATTTTATTCATTTATACATATATTATGCAGAAATATGCAAAATTTCTGGTTGCATCTTGCAGAAAAAAGAAGTATACTAGACAAAACGTGTCGCAACGTGAATTATTACATATTTTATGGAGGAAACTTTGATGGGTAAAGAGAAAGTTATTCTTGCGTATTCTGGTGGTCTGGATACCACAGCAATCATCCCTTGGTTAAAGGAAACTTACAATTTCGATGTTGTATGTGTATGTATCGATGTCGGACAGGAAAGCGAGCTGGAAGGCCTCGACGAGAGAGCCAAATATTCAGGAGCTGAGAAGCTCTACATTCTGGATGTCGTTGATGAATTCTGTGATGAGTACATCCTTCCAGGTGTAAAGGCAAATGCAACTTACGAGTATGAGTATCTGCTTGGTACTTCTTTTGCAAGACCGCTGATCGCAAAGAAGCTGGTAGAGATCGCACGTAAGGAAGGTGCTACAACGATCTGCCACGGTGCTACTGGTAAAGGAAATGATCAGGTTCGTTTCGAGATCAATATCAAGGCACTTGCACCAGACTTAAATGTCATCGCAACATGGAGACAGCCAGAGTGGACGATGCAGTCCCGTGAGGATGAAATCGCATTCTGTAAGAAGCACGGCATCGATCTTCCATTTGATGTGACAACATCTTACAGCCGTGACCGTAACATCTGGCACATCAGCCACGAAGGTCTGGAGCTTGAAGATCCATCTTTGGAGCCAAACTGGGATCACCTTCTTGTACTTGGTACATATCCTGAGAAGGCACCAGATGAGGCTGAATATGTAACTGTAAACTTCGAGAAGGGTGTTCCGACTGCAGTCAATGGCAAGCAGATGAAGATGTCCGACGTAGTCCGTGAGCTGAACCGTCTCGGTGGCAAGCATGGTGTTGGTATCGTAGATATCGTAGAGAACCGTGTCGTTGGTATGAAGTCCCGTGGTGTCTATGAGACTCCTGGTGGAACCATCCTCTTAGCTGCTCATAAGCAGTTGGAAGAGTTGATCCTCGACAGAGATACACTTGCATTCAAGAAGACAGTTTCAGACAAGTATGCAGATCTTGTATACGAAGGAAAATGGTTCTGCCCACTCCGTGAGGCATTGCAGGCATTTATCGAAAGCACACAGGATCGTATCACAGGTGAAGTGAAGTTCAAGCTTTACAAAGGTAACATCATCAAGGCTGGTACAACTTCTCCTTATACACTCTACTCTGAGTCACTTGCAAGCTTTACAACTGGCGATCTGTACGATCATCACGACGCAGAAGGCTTCATCCATCTGTTCGGTCTTTCTATGAAGGTTCGTGCAATGCTCGACCAGAAGCGTGAAGAAAAGGATAAGAATAACGATAAATAAATTTACGTGTTCTATAAAAAGAAGAACCTCGGCAAATGCCGGGGTTCTTCTTTTTTGTCTGATTATTTATCAAGCTTCAGATACTTCTCCCAGAATTCCAAAGAAGTAAACTGTGGTCTTGCTTTATGCCATTTCTTTCTGTCCCGCTTGTAATACAGCAGGATATTCTTGGCTGTCTTTAAATACTCGCCCAGATAATGGAAACCTTTCTTGTAATCTCTCTGCAGGATATAGCCTGCATTCTTCTCTTCATCGTACAGGAACATCCGCTTGTAGATATGTGGCTGCTCGATACCGATCGCAGATACTGCCTTGATATCCCGCAATGGTGGCAACAACCAGCAGAACATACAGATGATTCCATTGACAAACGGCGGGAAGAAATTCTTCTTCATCTTCACCGGCTCCTTGATGCCTGCTTCTTCCGGTGAGATAAACTTGTAATTGAGTGTTGCAAGCTCTGCATGTTTCTGTACCGGGTCGATCTGCATAAATGCTTCCGGTCCCTTGTGGAAATCATTGTATCCCTGCAGGATACACTCTACCAGATTGTACCGGTAATCAACTACATGAATTCCCATCATCATCGTCATATATCCAAGCAGCTTCCACGGTGAGCCAAGTTCTTTCATCGTAGATGCCTCCGCAATCAATGCATTTCGCATGTCATAATATGACATCGATACAGACGCCTTGTTTGGTGCCTGTGGATGCCATACGCAAATACCATTGATCAGGATGACACCCTTGTCTGAATGGCGCACACCGTATTCAATATCATCGAAATGAATAAATGCAGGAATTGGGAGATTGTCTGCCTGTATCTCTGTTGTTGGAATACAGTTATACCACCAGCCACTGTAATTGATCGGTGTCTCCTGCTCGTTTGCACTTACCATATCCGGCTTGCGCATGTCATAATGGCGATGATAGAAATCATTCAGCTGCCAATGTGTCAAAGCACCTGCCTCAAACTGCATATATTTACGGTCAAGCTCAAACATCTCGCCACCAAGGATTGCGCTCTGATATTCCTTCTTCACATGTGACAGGAACAACCATGTCCGTTCTACTACGGCTGTATCAAGCAGAATATCATCATCCATCAGGATAATATGCGTAAATGGCGATGGTTTTCTATAAAACAAAGCTTCCATAATGCAGCGGGTAAATCCACCTGCACCACCCGCATTGATATTCGGGAATACATGAATCTTATCGCTGTCAAAGGTATCCGGCTCGATCGTCTGTCCATTATCGGATACATAGACCTCCAGATTTCCATAAAGCGGGCTGTCCGGATTATTGATAATGTGATTCAATACCAGATTAACATTTCGTTTTAAAAACTCCTCCCGCTTAAATGTACAGATTCCAAGTGCAATGACCGGCTTCTGCGTCATCACAGCCTCGGTTCCATACCCACCGGACAATAGAACCTCCGAGATATCAGATACCTCTTTCTGGCATTTTATATTCACATACAAAATACCATCGTCTGGCAATTCCTCAAACTGCAGGTGGTATTTGTTTCCATCCTTTGACACGGAACACGGAATTTTACGACGCACAACTGCTACATACTTAGATGGCGACTCTTTCTGAATCATTTCCCGTGTACAATCATGTCCGGCTGCTACACTGCCGACTGCGTGTACGCAGGTAAACTGCAATGCTTCTTCGGACTCTACCTCAAAATAAAGGTTATCCAGATCGGTATATTTCTTCCACTTTCCAATTGAAAATGCGTTAAAATATGTCTCTAACGATATCTTGTCTTCCTTAATTCTATAATACATTTTCTGCTCCGGGCAGACCTCCTGCTTCGGAAACAAAAGCGGTTGTATAATCATAATTCCCCTCCTAGTTTGGTACATACTTTTTATTTTTTCCTAATCTTCCTGCTTTCCCATCCATCCACGCGTCCCACAACATTCGTGTGATATATTTTCCCTGACGATGGTATTTCGGGATCAGGCACATGCCTGCGCCACATACAATAAAGACCATAAACTCTGCATAGATCACAAGCTGTGTCACCTTGCTGCAATGCGTTTTCACTGCATCCAGTCGGTTCCGGTGTCCATAATAGGTTCTCCAGCCCATCCGCATGAAAAAGCCCTTCTGTTCACCCGATGGCAACACCGTTTTATGATTCAGATGTGCCGCATTGACGTTTACAATGCCGCCATACTTCCGCAGGCGCATCGAAAACTCGGTATCGTCATACCAGATAAAATATTCTGATTTCGGAAGTCCAATCTTTGCAAGGATATCTGCACGAACCATCAAACCGCAAAACGTTGCCAGATCGTAGCGGAAGCATTTGCGCTCATATGCAGATAACGGAACGTTCTTCTCCAGATACAACGTCCGGTTTGCAATCACTCTCCGGTGGATCGTCTGAATCTTTCCATCCGTATAAACCGTTCCCGAACATGCTACCACATTCGGATACCGGCGAATCACGCGGTCACATTTCTGAATATAATCTTCTGCGATCATCGCATCATCATCGATGATCAGCACCCAGTCCAGATCTTCTTTACCTGCAAGCTCCAATCCTACACGGAATCCGCCTGCACCGCCCAGATTCTCCGTCTGTTCCGAAATCACAAACCGCATATCTGCTTTGTACTGTTGCAAATACTCGTCCGTTCCATCGGTACTGCAATTATTTACGATAATAATCTTTTCAAACGGGATTGTCTGTCTGATACAATTCTCAATACATTCCTTCAGTAATTCTAACCGGTTATATGTTACAATTACGACTCCATATTTCATCTTAGTTCCTCCAGCAAAATCTGTAACGAATCGATCTGGCATTTGTTTTTAAACGCCTCCCGTTTACAGTCCTTCTTAAATGTTGCATTGGTAGACATATCCTCCAAATGCAGAATATCAATCGACGGTTCATATACCGTTTCAATTTCATGCTTGCGGCACCGCAAATATAAAAGCTCTTCCTCACGGAACATAAATGTCCGGTCGTCAAATGCTGTATCAAACTTTCCAATATAGAGCGGTGTCAGAATCAGACAGCAGCCATGCAAAACGATATTTTTGTGCCGTTGCTTGCTCGCAATCACCATCTGTATCTTATCGTCCAATGTCTCCTTAACCGGTTGCTTCTGAAACTTCAACGCAGGGAGCAGTTTGTCCAGTGTTCGATTGATTATATTTCGAACCGGATAAAATCTGGAAGTATAATACCGGTACATCTGTTTCGACATTTGTAATTCATGTTCAAAATATTCCCGCGTATGTATTTTGAGATACATATAATTGGTATAGCCATTCAATAATGTGATATGCGGTCCAACTATTCCACACTTCGACGTCTCATACTCCTGTACAATCCGCTCTATAAAATCCGGCTGTAACAGCAATACATCATTGTTCATCACACATATATAATCTGCATGCAACGTCTGCTTTGCATAGGTATACCCAATGTTATTTCCTCTGGCAAACCCCAGATTTTTCTCTGCTTTCAAAACTGTAATATGCGGTTGGTCTTTATATTTTTTCTCCAAATAACCCCCTGAACCATCCGGAGAACAATTATCAACAATGACAATCTCTGAACTGTGCTTCTTTGTATTCTCCCGGATTGCTTTCACACATTTTTCTGTCACTTTTGGTTCATTATAATGGAGTACCACAAACGCAAAAATAATATCTGCCATTTTACTCTCCTAAAATTCGCTGGTATTCACGATATATGTTTTCGGCATTTTTCTTTGCTGTCATATGCTCTGCCATGAAATCACGGGCTGTCTTTGCTGTCTCCCGCAATTCTTCTTTATGATTTAAAATATATAGCATCTTCTGCTTAATACTTTCTGGATTTCCGCATTGATACAGCACACCGAATTTTCCGTCTTTCAAAAGTTCTTTTGTTCCCGCTGAATCCGCACCCAGCACCAGATTTCCCGTCAGCATTGCTTCCACGGTTACACGCCCAAACGCCTCACACCGGGAAGTTACAACCGATACATCTGCCTGTGCCATCACATCGGGCACATCACTTCGAAATCCAAGCAGTTCTACATTTTCTATATGATTCGCTTTTAATTTCTCGCGCAATGCTTCCTCATACTCTTCCCCACCTCTTCCTGCAATCATCAGCCGGTATGCATCCTGATACCCCTCCTGATTCAACAAGCGGCAAGCCTCAATCAAATCATCCGTTCCCTTTAATTCTGAAAGTCCGCCAACATAGCAAAGTTTCAATATCGAATCTTCAAATATCTGTCTCTCTGGCTTATAAAATTGATCTATGTCAATTCCATTATATATAACCTTCATGACATTTTTATGAAGTGATTTACTATATTTTTTATAAATGCTACGGGAAATGGCAATGACTAGATCTGCCCGGTTCATCAACTTATACATATATTTCGGAAAATAGAACTCATTCCCCTGATCTTCCTCCAAAAACTCCCGGATATGCCATACATAAGGAATATTCACCTTACGGGCAGCATATGCGCCAAAATAGCTATACACCGTGTTAATATGCACCAAATCCACATGTTCCTTCTTTAGGATACCCGCCAATCCACGTGCATAGATTTTATTTCTTAAAATATATTTTATCTGTCCCAGTGTTGCCAGTATATTTCTTGGAAAATCACATGATACAACTCCTGATATGGATGGAACCACATAATATTTGATTTTGTGTTTTCTTAATAAGTTTACTCCATCGCCAGGTCCTACATAAGGTCCTTCCTTTGGAATGATCACAATCGTTTTTACATGTAATTGATTTAATTGTATTGCAAGATTTGTCATGCTTAGGAAAGCTCCAGAACTTGCATTATTATCCGAAGCAATCAATGCTACCTTCATTATTTTCCTTCTTTGACTACCTTTATTTTTTGTCATAATACTTCTACATTGTACCCAATTCCATACAAGAAAGCAAGAAAAAAAGCAACATCTTAGCTGCCCGCTAACATGTTGCTTTTCTTATCTCTCTGTCTATTTGAAGAACACGTGATTACCAATCTGCTTATAGGTTCCAAGTGTACTTGTATCCACATATCTTGCAGGACGGAATGACATCAGATCACCGATGTTGTTATTGCCTGCACACGCATCTCTGGCTGCCTGAATACAGCTTGCCTGCGCACCGTTCTGAATCAGTCCTTGCAATCTGGAATCCGATACAACGCTGAACTGGTTGGCTGCATAAACAACACTGCTGATCGTACTGCCCCATGCGCCAGACTGCAGGCGGTTCAAAATTACATTTGCTACCGCAAGCTGTCCTTCGTAGGACTCATTTCCACATTCCAGTGTCATTACAGCTGCCATCAGATTGATATCTGCATCACTCAGGGATACCGGTGTTCTGGATGAAGAGCCGATATTCGAGCTGTTGTTTGCCTGTGTTGTTGCTTCTGTTGTTGTCTGCTGTGTTGTAGAAGTCTTTTCTGTTGTTGTCTGTGTCGACTGCTTGTTCTCCTCTACACTGCCAGAAGCCTTCTTTGTCTCAGTTGTAGATGTCTCCTCAGAAGTTGTATCTTCGTCTACCGCTGTACCATCGACTGGCTCTGCAACACGATACCCTTCTGTGACTTCCATATAATCTGCACTTGCATATCCTTCGGTACCAGTTGCCACCTGAAGACATACCCATGCATCATCTGTTTTCTCTGGTGTAACTGTATAAGTTACATTCTCATAAACCGCACCGACAACCTCAGCGTCCTTATTGGCTGCTGCACGAAGATTGATACCATCTTCCTTCGCAACGGCTGTCATAGAATAATACTGCTTTGCAAGTGCATATGCTTCCTCGCCGATTGTAACATAATCTGCTTTCACATAGCCCTTTACATCACCAGACGAAATCTGCACCCATCCGTCTGCCTGTGCAAGCACATCGCCACAAGCACCGATATTCATATGGCCAACGATTGCAGAATCCGTAGATGCCTCTGCACGGACATTCACATCATCCCGATTGGCTGCACACTTATCTGTAAACTCTGCAGCTGCCGCAGCAACCACCTCTTTTTCCTTTGCTTCCTTATCTGCAGTCATAACAGACTCCAGATCTGCACGGATCATATTGGTTCCGGCTGCATTCATAGAAGTCATCGAACAATCCAGAGTCACAACCTCTTCCACATTTCCAGAAGCAACAACTGTATCTGCTTTTGCTTCTTTCCTGTTTCCAATCATAATGCCTGCGCCTGCACACATAGCAACGACTGTAACCATAATCGTAATGGCTAAAATATTTCTAACTATGTAACGACTGTTAAATACATTCTTTGTGAGGAATAATCGCATATTCCGTACTTTTAACTTCGTTCTTCTGCTCATTTCTTTCACCTTGCAAAATAATTTCGTAACTTTTTACACACATTGTTACATTTTTATTACAGAAGTATCTTAACATTATCTTACAAAGGTGTCAATAGTTTGTTACATATTTGTTACAAATGCAATCGCTAACATACCAGAACCGACATGCGTACCAATGATCGGTCCAATTGGCGCAATCATCAGATTGTCCGCCTGCATACCAGCGTCCACCGCCATCTGCTTTAATTTTTCTGCTTTCTCAATGCAGTCCGCATGTCCGATCACAGCGCGGAGTGTACTTAAATCGCCACCCTCTTCCACGGTCTTTGCAATAAGGTATTCCATCGCCTTATTTGTTCCACGCGCTTTGGAACGGATGACCAGCTTACCTTCCTCGTCCACGCTCAGGATTGGCTTGATTTTAAGGGCACTCCCGACCATCGCCTCGACAGTCGACACACGTCCACCACGTTTTAAATGGAACAGATCTTCCACCATAAACCAGTGATGCACATGTCCACGTATCTGCTTCACCCACTCTGTAAGTGCATCCAGATCCAGGCCTTCCCGTTTCTTCCTTACGATCTCATACAGAAACGCCCCCTGTCCAACAGCGGCGGAACGAGAATCCACGCATACGATCTTTGCTTCCGGGTATTTGTCCAGCACCATATCCGCGCCAAGCATAGAAGACTGATACGAACCACTTAAGCCAGAAGAAAAACTGATGTATAAAACATCCTTTCCTTCTTTCACATATGGCTCAAAAAAATCCTGATACATCGCCGGATTGATCTGTGACGTCACAGGCATCGCACCCTTGCGCAGGCGCTCATAAAAGCTTCCAATGTCACCGTCACGCTCATCCAGATAATATTCGTACACCTGCTCCTCAATCGAATAGGAAAATGGCACGATAGGAACTTCTAATTCCTTTACAACCGCAATTGGCAAATCTGCTGTTGAATCACTTATAACGACATAATCTCGCATACAATCTATCCTCCAATTTAATATCCATAATATGCATCTAAGCCATCTGCAAGTCCCTGAACGATTTCTTTCTGATAATCCTGATCGATCAGTTTGGATTCCTCCTCTTCATTGCTCAGATATCCAAGCTTGATCAGTGCGACCGGCTTTTCACTCCAGTTAATGGCTGTCATCTGGTCTGTCTCGTAAATTCCCTGATTCGTACATGCCGTATTATCCAGAACACCCTGAATCAAACGCGTTGCCAAACGGTAACTGTCATTGTACAAGTCACTGTTAAATTCACTATCCGGTGTCATACACACACCCATTACACCAGTCAGGGAACTGTTCTCACTGAAATTCATCTGAATACGCACATACACGGTTGCCTCTGAATCATTCGCAAGCAATGCACGATCCTTGTTCGACAAATTGATCTCATCGGTATCTCTTGTCATCAGCACCTGGTAACCACGGCTTTCCAGTTCTGTCTTTAACAGATTCGCATAAGTCAGATTCAGTTCACTCTCTTTCGTTCCAAGTGTCGTTCCAACATTTCCCGTAGATGCCCCCTGTTTGGTCACATCAGTATTCGGTCCGATCTCGACCTGTTCCGCATTCACAACCGCCTGATTGGCTGGATCAAGCATAACGATCTTCTTTACCTTCTCGGCATCGCTTTTTGTTGCCGTATCCGTCGGTGTCTCTTCCTCGGTTGTATCTGGCAGGGTTCCGGCTGGCGGTTCTGTCTGGATCACATATTCGGAATACACGTAAAATGTACTGCCATCCACCATAACCTTTGTCCACTCTTCATTGTAACCGACACGATTTAATATCTCACCACCCGGAAGCAGCTTGTAAATATCTGCGTCCGTGGATGCTGCCACGCGGACATTGATCGTCTCTCCCAACGTTTTCACATAATCATTTGTAATATAGTAACCATCGGCATCCATCGGCAGATCCGGTTCCTGCGCTGCATCCGCATTCGTTGCCACAACTGCAGGTTCTGCTGTTGTAACTGCCTCCGTTGTTCCATCCTGTTTCTTTCCACAGCCACCGAGCATCATCATACAGACGGCACCAATCAGCCAGCCTGCCAGTTTATTTCTTCGATTTAGTTTTTTCTTCATAGCTTGTTACTCCCATTTTCGTATCTTGATTCATCTGTAAAAAGCGTATTTATAAATAGTATCATTCCACGCAAAAAAAGACAAGATGTTTTCCGCATCTTGTCTTTTCCAATCTTTTGAAATATAAAATTAGAAACAAACGATCACTCCGCCACGGCTCTCGTAAGTGGTACTAATCCCATTGGCATCAAGAATCTTCACATCTGTAAATCCAAACCGTTCCATCAAAATCTTTCTCACGTTCTTACAGCGTTCCATGCTTCCGCACTGTGTAATCCGAACCGGCTTTGTATTGTCATAGCCTTCCTTCTCAATATGTGACAACAGCTTATTTAACGCTTTGTTCATACCGCGCGCCTGATCGAGCTGCTGAATCTCTCCGTCAACACCATGCAGTACCGGCTTGATATTTAACATATTGGCTGCCAGTGCCTTTACCTTCGTAATTCTTCCGTTCTTCCGCATCGTATCGAGGTTATCCAGTACAAAAAGTGTACGAATCTCTCCAACATATTCCTCTGTCTTTTCCACGATCGTCTTGAAGTCAAGATCCTGCTCTATATAGCGTTCCAGACGCTCGCAGATCAGATGCTGTGCTGCCGCTGCCGACTTCGAATCAAACACATGGATTTTTACATCTGGATGATTCTCCTGATAGATCTGCTTTGCAAGCATTGCACTGTTGTAGGAGCCGCTTAACTTGGAAGAAAGTGTCACTACAAATACATTTTCCGCACCTTCAAAATGCTGCATATAATTCTCTGGTGAAGGGCAGGAAGAACGAGGGCATTCCGGGCATCGGTCTACCATATCCAGATATTTCTCCTGATCAAAGGTATCATCATCAATCACATCCGTATCCCCAACTGTGAGAATCAACGGTACCCGGCTGATATATTCCTTTTTCAAATCCTCGGCTGTAAAATCACAACAGCTGTCTCCAACAATCTTATATTTCATAGTTTTCGCCTTTCAACTCTTTTAGAACTATTACACGTGGTTTTTAATACTACATATGATAGCATGTTAAAACACGAATTGCAACCTATTCTTATACGAATTCATAAGTTTTTCATGATTTATAAATTATTTATCTTTTATTTACCTTTTTCAAATTGTATTTTTATACCTTTCATAGTATAATTTCAAAAGTTTGTATTATACATTCAATATAATAGTGAAGGAGTAAGAAAACTTGAATTTTTTAGTTGATCTGATCAAAGGTGTTTTTGTCGGTATCGCAAATGTTATTCCGGGGGTCAGCGGAGGTACGATGGCAGTTTCGTTCGGCATTTATGACAAGCTGCTGAATGCAATTTCCAGCCTCTTGAAAAGCTTCAAAAAAAGCTTTTTGACCCTGCTTCCGATCATACTCGGAATGGTAATTGGAATTGTTGGTTTTACTTATATCATTCCGTGGCTGCTTGCAAACTTTCCATTTGCAACTTCCTGTGCATTTACAGGGCTGATCATCGGCGGTATTCCAGCTATCTTACGTTCCCTGAAGGACGGCTGGCAAAGTGAAGAGAAGAAATCTCTGCTTGTGAACATTCTTGTATTTTTGATTTTACTTGCCGTAGCAATGGCAATGGTATTTTTAAATGGTGACAGCGAAAGCGGCATTGCACTGACTGCAAGTGCCGGTATGATCGTGAAGATCTTCTTCATGGGAATCATCGCAAGTGCAACTATGGTAATCCCCGGTGTCAGCGGTTCTCTGGTGCTTATGATTCTCGGATATTACTTCGGTGTTATCAATTCTGTAAAACAGTTTGTAGAGGCACTCCGCACACTGAATCTGCAGGGCATGCTGAATCAGCTTTTCATCCTGATTCCTTTTGCGATTGGCTGTGTACTTGGAATCTTCTTTATCTCCAAGCTCATAAGCTATCTGCTGAAGCATTTTGCATCTGCGACGTTCAGCGGAATCTTCGCGCTTGTAGCGTCTTCGCCGATTTCAATCTTCTATAAGGTAAATCAGGAATACAGCATGAATGGAACTTCCGTCGTATCCATCATCGTCGGTGTGGTTCTGCTGGTTGCCTGTGTAGCATTAACCTTATTCATGGAAAAACTCGGAGCACCGGAATCTACGGTGTCCGAGTCTTAGTTACGATTCCTTTCTCCACAAGGCTGTCCGGCTGATAGGACAGCTTTGCCTGGCGAAGTCCGGGAATTCCCATATCTTCTTCCCGGTTTATATAGGTATAGTCCGACAATTCCCGTCTGACAAATTCCCGATTGATCATGGCATACGCACCTTGTACATCTGCGTATGCCTTTTCAAAATGCACATCAAACGTATCTTCTGTCAATCGTTCTCCCAATGTAAATGCTACAACCTTGCCCTCTGCACGGATCAGTCCGCCGATCATGCCAAACATCTTCCGATGCGCAAGCGCATAGGCAATAACTGCTTTCTCATTTTCTTTATCCCCATCGTGTTCCGGGTTGTTCTCCCGCGCCCATGCTTCTTCTAATTCCAGACATTCCTTCCAGTTTTTCCCATTGATCCGCTCATATTGATAATCCGGGTAATTCTCTAAAAACCGGTTAATATGGTTTCTCTTCGCATGCAGCTTCTTGCCTGCAAGTGTCGCAAGCGACTCCTGTCTGTACAGATAATCGGCGCTGTCTCTGTCATATTCAATCTGATACTGTCCCGGATACCAGCGTTCAATCATCTCGAACATTTCCGGCTCTACCATATACATAGCAAATGGCAGATTACTTTGTTCAAAGTAATCTACCACTCTGTCAAATGCATCCTTCGGATCGTGTTCCCCGATTGGAAACGTAAATGAAGTCGGAATGCCATCCTCCACTCTGCAAAACACAAGCATATCCTCTAAAATCGTGAATTTCGTCTGATAAAAATCACACCAGAACAGGCTGTTTGCAGCAGAGAATTCACATCCTCTGTAATGATTGTACTGCAAATAATGATCTAACAACTCTTTGGTCTCAATACTCGGTCTGATAATATCCATGTTTGTCTACTTTCCTTCCAATAATGTATCGACGTCATTTCGTCCGTACGCACATAATTGTTTGCGGATTTCCTGAATTGTATACTCATCTGCATGAATTTCTACCTTATCCAGCAAATGATCCACATAACCACACCACTTCTCGTAGATACGAACCAGATCCTGCTCGGTCGGCTCCTTCTTCTTATGATCGTTCAAAGAAACTGCACCTGACATAATCTCCTTCATCGTAAGTGTCCGTGGCTCAATGCCATATGCAATATAACGGATCTCTTCGGTACGAACCAATGCACAGTCATACATCTCTACCAGCAGATCCTCAATACAGTCATCTGCAATATTAAAATGATGATAATATGCTTCGATCGGACGGCGCGCCGGACGGTCTGCCGCATCCTCTTTGTTATACCAATAGAAATCTTCATCACTTGCAACCTTGGATTTTGCACGTTTATTCTTCTTAGAACCATAAGAAGAAAGTTCTTCGTTGATACCAAACATCGTCTCGACCGGCACCTTTGCTGCCTTCAGATCTCCCATGATGGCTGCGCCCATCGCCTCTGCTTCCCGTACAGATGCAGCAAGCGCCTCGTTGCTGATATTGATCTCTGGAATATCCGGTCCAAATGCAGAATCTGTAAAGTCATCATTTACAGCCTCCGTCTTCGGTTCCGCAATCGCTTCTGGCTGTTTCTTCTGCTTTCTTACATGCTTTTTCTTCTGCTTCTTTGGAGATTCAACCGGCATCTCTGCTTCTACCGGTTTCTCCGCCACTGTATCAGCTTCCAGCTCCTGCTCCGCAGGAATTTCTGTATTAATCGCTTTCTGATCTTCTACGGCATCTGTGGATGCAGAAACCACATTTTCTGTGGAGTCTGACTCCTCTGGCATAATCGATGTTTCTTTCTCATCCGTTTCCACAGTCTCTGCTGTATCTTCTGATTCATTCTGTACCGATGTCTCAGTCTCCGTCGCAATCTCCGGAATACCTGCATCTGCCTGCATAATATCCTCTGTCTCCGGCTTTGGATTCCGACGTTCTTCCTTGACTGCCTTCGTATCGATCTCCTGTGTCGGCGCATTTGCCTGAACCGGATCGATCTTCAGCGAACCAGGTACATCAAATGCACTGTCAAGCTCTGCATCATACTCATCAACTTCTACATTCTCATAATCTTCATAGGAATCATCTGCATCCGCTGTATCGACGTCTTCATAACCGCCGTCCTCTGCATATTCATCCTCGTATTCATCATCATAACCGGTGTCTTCTGGTGCAAACGCAGAATCCTCCCCCGGCATATCCAGATTATCTACATAGAAATCATCCGATAACATGGCATCCGCATCATCAAATACCGTTTGCCCTTCGTCCGGCTGTTCGGTATCTTCATACTCTGTGCCATCCTCAAACTCATCATCGTCCTCGTCGCGTCGTCTTGATCTGCTTGCGATTACCGCAATCGTTGCAATAATCATAATTAGAAACAGCGCAAGCAATGCGACAAAATATATCATTGAAATCATTGATCGATCCATATCATTTCCCAGCTTTCTTATAAAATAACCACTCCCAAAAACGAGAACAATCCTTTTGTAGTATACTAAAAATAAATTCAATAATCAACATTATGTTGTAAAATGATTTTTCCTTTGTTATAATTTCCTAAGAATTTATCTGTTATACAGGAGGCTATCATATTAAAATGGCAAAGAAGATTAGAACAAGATTTGCACCGAGCCCGACCGGCCGGATGCATGTAGGAAATTTGAGAACTGCTTTATACGCATACCTGATTGCAAAGCATGAGGGTGGCGATTTTATTTTGCGTATCGAAGATACGGATCAGGAGCGCGAGGTGGAAGGTGCTGTCGACATCATCTACCGTACCCTGAAGGAAACAGGACTTGAGCACGACGAAGGTCCGGACAAGGACGGCGGCGTTGGTCCATACATCCAGAGTGAGCGTCAGAAGCAGGGCATCTACTTAGAATACGCAAAGAAGCTGATCGACAAGGGTGAGGCATACTACTGCTTCTGCGATGAGTGCCGTCTGAAGACACTTGTCACAGAATTCGAGGGAAAGACCATCTCCCGTTACGACAAGCACTGCTTACACCTTTCGAAGGAAGAGGTTGAGGCAAACCTCGCGGCTGGCAAGCCATATGTCATCCGTCAGAATAATCCGGAAGAGGGCACGACGACATTCTCGGATGAACTGTACGGCGACATCACCGTTCCGAACATCGAGCTTGACGATATGATCCTGATCAAGTCCGACGGTTTCCCGACCTACAACTTCGCAAATGTTGTGGACGACCATCTGATGAACATCACACACGTTGTCCGTGGAAATGAATACTTATCTTCCTCTCCAAAGTACAACCGTCTCTATGATGCATTTGGCTGGGAAGTTCCAACCTATATCCACTGTCCACTGATCACGAACGAAGATCACCAGAAGCTTTCCAAGCGTAGTGGTCACTCATCCTTCGAGGATCTGTTGGAGCAGGGATTTTTGACCGAAGCAATCATCAACTTCGTTGCACTGCTCGGCTGGAGCCCGGAGGATAACCGTGAGATCTTCTCTTTGCAGGAGCTGGTAGAAGCCTTTGACTACCACAATATCTCCAAGTCCCCGGCAGTTCTGGATATGACAAAGCTCAAATGGATGAACGGCGAATACATCAAGGCAATGGACGATGAGAAGTTCTACGAGATGGCACTTCCTTACATCCGGGAAGTCGTTGGCGACAAGATGGATGCGAAGAAGATCGAAGCTATGGTAAAGACAAGAATCGAAGTATTCCCGGATATCAAGGAGCAGATTGATTTCTTAGCAGCTGTACCGGAATACGATATCGCAATGTATACACACAAGAAGATGAAGACAAACGCAGAGAATTCACTGCAGTTATTAAAAGAAGTTCTTCCGGTTCTTGAGGCACAGGAAGCGTTCGACAATGACAGCCTGTTCGCGGCTCTTTCTGCATTCGGTAAAGAGCACGAGTACAAGACCGGCTTCGTCATGTGGCCGCTTCGTACCGCTGTATCCGGCAAGCAGGCAACACCGGGCGGCGCAACCGAGCTTATGAGTATCCTTGGCAAGGATGAGACACTTGCAAGAATCAAGGCTGCGATTACGAAGTTAGAAAATGCATAATCTCTTTGACAGACAGAAAAACAGGGACTACCTCAAAAGGGTAGTCCCTGTTTTTTATTTAATCCAGTATATCCTTATCTTGAAAATATAAAGTCCCACATACAATCACACAAAGTAATCCGAACAGGGCAATCACAAATCCACTCATTGGTTTTACGCCTTCATAATTGATATAGGAACTTCTCTGCCACATCGTATAACTTCCCGGCAGCCACCAACAGGTATAATAAGCAGATAGAATATAGACACCACACGTTGCAGCAAAGCTTATAACGGGTGTAAACAAAAAACTGAAAAGCATCTGTACTTCTGTCATCAACACAGATATGGCAAATGGCAGCAAAACGGAAATCAAAATCATATCAGACTGGCTGACATAATTCATAGAATCTCCATACAAATGTTCCAGCAGATCCACAGAAAAATCCGCACTTAGCTTTGCTCCATGCACACAGGCACTGATCGTACAGGTTACAGCAATTCCAATATAGTATAGGAAAACTGTCATCAGACACCAGAACATCTTCGCAATCCACCAACGAACGCGGGAACCGCCTGCCGGAAGCACAATCGCTCCATACTCATTATAATCCTTACATGGATAATATGCAGTCAGATATGCCAGTCCAATGTGAAGCATAAACCACGAAATCGGAATCACGAACGTCGAATCGGGACTGAATTTATAGATATACATTCCCTGCATAACATACAGATAATAATCCGCCGCTGTTCCGCTTCCGGCGATTGTCCCCGCTTCGTATATGTTTGCAGCATATTCCGCAAAACCGGCAGTCATCAGCACGACAACAAGAGGTATGATCAGAAATCGGGCACCATGCCGGAACGTCCCAAGACACATGTCCCGCCAGAACATCTTTGCTGTTCTCATGCCACTCCCTCCTTCTGCTTACGCACAACTGTACCGTCCTTGATCTCAATGATCTCATCGCTCAAATACTCCAGTTCTTCCCGATCATGACAGGCAATAATAATCAGATGATCCCGTTCCCGCAAATCCACCAGCACCTTCTTTACCTGCTCCACGCTTGCTTCATCCAGCGCATTGATTGGTTCATCCAATACAATGATATCCGGCTCTCCCATAATTGCATTTGCGATTCCAAGCTTCTGTTTCATTCCGAGCGAATATTTCCGATATACACGCTTATCCTCCGGATCAAGCTGCACCCGCCGCATAGCTTCCGCCACAGCCTCTTTGTCTATATCACTGCGAAGCGATGCCAGCATACACAGATTCTTATATCCTGTATATTGCGGCAGAAATGCCGGATTCTCAATCAACGCCCCAATGCTTTCCGGGAACTCGATATCCTTCATGAGTACTTTTCCGTTGATACTGACCGTTCCTGTGCTTGGTATCATCAATCCGCAAATAGTTCGCATAAGCATGGTTTTCCCACATCCATTTTTCCCTTTCAGGCCATAAATTGCTCCCGAATGGAATTTCAGATTGATATCATGCAAAATCGGCGTTTTATGTATCGTCTTCGATATATTTTTTAATTCAACCTCTATCATAACACGTCTTTTCTCCTTCCCTTTAAGAACAGCCAGAGTATAATAATCAGCGTCCCACCGACTGCCATAAGCACGACCTGCAGCCTGCTGAAAACAACCGATTGTCGCGGATTTAGCATCTCCATCACAGAAAATCTGCCATCATTGTTTTCCATCATAACAGTGCTCCACATGATATAGAAAGCAAAAGGAATTACAATCGCACTAAACATACTCTCGACCCGTTCTGCCACACATACAGAAACAAGTGCCAGAAGTCCTGCAAACAAACCATCTAAAAGGATAAATGCCAATGCATACAATGCACCGTTTGTCTCATACAGTCCGGAAAACAAATTCACATCCAGAATTCCAGCCGACAGAAATTCCAGTCGTTCCGGCATACGAAGTGGATATATTGTCATAACCGCCATCAAATCTAACAACAACGGAATCATCACAGTGATTGCTGCCATCACAAACACAACAAATGATTTTGCCATATAGTACCCACGTCTGGAAGTGTGCAGTAAAATATTCTTCAGATAACCTGTTTTGATGTCTTCATAATAAGTTCCCGCATATGGTAATGCTGCCAGAATCGGAAGCAGCGCATAAAACAGACTGTTCGTCACGAACTGATAATCTGTCCCAATCCATGTCTGCATCACAACTTTTGTATCTATCGTATCCCGAAATGCATTATGAAAGAGTACGATATCGCCAATTGCTAGAGCCGTTCCTAACAGCAATGCCACATAAAATCCACCCGACCGAAAAGCTCTGTAAAACTCAAATTTAATCACTGGTTTCATAGGCTCGCTCCTCCATAATTCCCCCTGTTTTTAACCGGATGCGTACGGCATCCGGATACAGCGACACCACATATTCAAACTCCATGTCTGAAAGATTCTCCCATGTTTTCTCACGAAAGCAGGCACGGGACATCGTAGTTGCAATCCAAATATCCTGTTTCTTTCCCGTATCTAGCTGTTCACCATAAAATTTATTCAATTTAGCCCCCATATACGGATTATAAGCACTTCCCCACCCCCTGCAGACAAATCCTTCTCCTATCACGGAAAATATATCGTCCCAGGATATCGCTTCATCCGAATCATTTCGAACCATTAATCGCACACAGACAGCCTTCTCACTATCTGCCACATCATTCTCCATACCAAAATAAGTACCATATTCATCCGAATCCAATAGCAGAAACTCATCCGCCTGAATTGCAAGCCCTCCATAATAAAATTCCTGTCCCTGTTCCACATACATTACATTGTTTTCCTTCCCACGATTCAGGTTCACAACTTGGATTACCCATAGCAAGAGTCCAAACATAATCAGGAACACGGTTATCTGATTTTTCATATGCACACGCTCCTCACTGTTGCTTATATCTATTCTGACTCATTCCCCATAAGATCATACAATGGCACAACCGTCTTGGATAATACCGGATTTACCCACGAATCCAACATTTCCACACTAATAGTTCCTATATACATGAGTCTTTCTTCATGTAAATCATATAAGGAATGTTCATCTATCTCATATCCAATGACACATTCCAATACCTCTTTCGGTTTCATTGTATACCATGTAAACCAACTGAGTCGATCTGGATTTTCTACATATTGCGTTTTATCAAAATATATTATATTATCAGTCGTCACAGCATAGCTTTTCGCTCTATTTGTTTGAATCAAATATAAATCGCTTAAAACAATTTCTCTTGATTCGACCGATTCATTTTCTATACGCATTTTCACAAAATAATATCTGGATTTTGGATGTCCTTCTATCCGATATTTATCACCTGCATCCTGTCTTGCATATGGATCTGTCAACGCATTATATTCTTCCTCTGTATAATTATAGGGATTTAATACAATTTCTTTTATATCCTCCAATTCAGGGATTTCCTCATACATTTTCTCATAATCCCATAACAGATCCGTCTGATAATTTGCATCAGGAAGTGCACTGTCAATAAAAAACTCTGCCGGATAACGTGTCTGCATTTCTATTTCTGTATCTTCAATCATATCGCAATCTACAAACTCATATGTTATATTATCAATAGTCACACTATGTGTCACATCTTTTTCCTCAGCATCACAATCTGTTTGTGTATCATCCCCAGATGTATTCTGTTGCTTTTCTTCTTGTTCATCCCAATATCTCTCAACCGGATACTTCTTATCTTTTTCATTTTTCACAATGTATCGTAAACACGCAATTCCAACAATGCCAAGCAAGCATCCACTTATTAACTTTTTGCGATTTTTCATACTTCCTCACATTCCTTTTATAGGAGGAAACAATTCACCTAGTTTCCCCCTATTTTCTATCTTTCTTCTAGCCAAAAATAGTGTAATTCCTTGTTGAATCCGGGCTCCATACTCCACTAGTGTCAAGTCGCGAATATGAAATTCTTGACATTACCAATCTGGCCTCTGTCCCTCCCTTTTCATTTATCCAATTTGTAATGCTTCCCTGTGTTCCTGTTGGAATTGCATAGGAATATGACCCTGCAAATTTTTCATACTGACCTGTAATGCTGTTCTTTTTTCTTCCATTAGCCTCATAATATATCTTAGGTCCTGCAGTTGGATATACATAAACTTTAGTAGCATTATTTTTAGTTCTCCATTCACAACTTCCTATAGGATCTATATTACTATACGAATACTGTTTATTACCTGTATTACCTGCCGCTGCTTTTGCATTCGTTCCAAATCCCACTACGGCTGTTACAGACAGCATCATTGCCATCGCTATTGTTACAATTGAATTTTTTATTTTTCCTTTTCTCATAAGCTTCTTCCTCCCATCTCTACTCCATATGATTTTTTGCAAACTCCTTCAACCCTTCCGGTTCCTCTGGTTGATACCAACATCCCCGGCAGCAAAGGGATGATAGTGATGCCAGTGAAACCGCAACTGCACATATGGCATTTCCATGTTTCACAAGCCACTTCTTAACCTTTGTTTTCATAAGTTCCTCCTTCTCTTCTGTCTTCCATCAATATGGTAATCGCACTATAACATGCTTTTATGATTTCCTGTTGAAATCTGCTACGAACGGTCAAAAATAAGGGATGAATGTTCGTTCATCCCTTATTTTTGACCGTTCGTATCCCTTTTTCTATCTGTCCGACGTTCTCTGCTATACTGTAAAAAATGAAAGGATAAATGAAATGATACTCTCTAAAAAAATAAGTAAGAAGATAACCGATATACTTGTGACAAACGAAATTATAGAATCTCAAAAGAAAGACATTTATTTCTATTGCCTTGATTTTGCGCTGGATCTGATTTTGTTTAATTGCAGTCTGCTATTGATTGGGGGACTCCTCGATTTTTTTCTCCCATCGCTTGTATATATTATTATCCTGGTTCCAATACTCATGCTGGCAGGCGGTGCCCATGCAAAAAGTCCTTACTCCTGCTTCCTGCTTTCTTATTCCATTTATTTTCTGACTCTATTTTTATCTCGGTTACCATATTTGATTATGCCTGGACTCTATATTCTTCTTATCAGCCTGCTTACTCTTATAATCTGGGGGCTGGCTCCAGTTGGAAATGCACACAAGCACTACACCACTGCCGAAAGAACAAAAATCAAAAAAATATTGTTCTTTCTGTTATTCTTTATTTACGCATTTGCAGTCCTCATGCTATCATGGAAACAGCAACTCTATTATCATATGATATTGATTTGCTTGTGCATCGTTCTTATCAATCAATGTATCGCACGTTGCTTGAATCATAGGACATTACATGTTTCAAAGGGGGAAAAAAAATAAATGACACTGAATATAGCCATCTGCGATGATGAAGCAAAAGAATTCGAGCCATTATGTCATCTTTTAGATATATGCTCTTTCCAATTCAATATTGATCTGCACATTGATACTTATACAAGTGCACAGGCACTTCTGACTCGCTACCGGGAATCCACAGGAGCGCCCTATCAGTTGCTCTTTCTGGATATCGAGATGCCGGATGGAAGCGGAATCACGCTTGCAGATGTAATCAAGAGAAATTTCGACCATCATGTAATGATTGTCTTTGTCAGCAACTATCCAAAATATATGCAGGACAGCTTCGCCGTCCACCCCTACCACTTCCTTCAAAAGCCAGTCCAGGAAGTCGAGATGAAGCAGCTGATATCAGATATCCTCGAAGAGTACACGAAAAATCTATCGTTGATTTCCGTTGTAGATGGCTATGACCGGGAATATACATTGAACTTAAAAGATGTCTATTACATCAAAGTGAAAAATGCGAAGTCCAAAGAATTATGCTTTCATATGCGGGAGGATACGATTCCTGCGAAAGGGACAATCACTACCTGGAGTTCCATGCTGGATGAAACGATGTTTATGATGTGTTCCCGCACAGTTCTTGTCAATCTTTCCCATATTCACTATCTGAAGGATTGCTCGATTATTTTTGACAACGGTGCCACCGTCTCCATGAGCAGGCGGAACCGGAAACTGATCACGGACCGCTATCTGAATCAGGTGGTTGCCATGCACTCGGATTTTTATACACACCAAGGAGTCTAATATGCAGTACGCACTTACGATACTTACATATCTTTTTGATATGTTCATCTTAACTACATTTCTGATGAACACATTACATCATTTCAAGAAACGTTATGCCCCACTATATCTTTGTGTCCTTGTCGGTTGCGAATGCTGTCTGTATGGATGTGAAGTATTAAACAGCCATTTCCCTACCATACAATCAGAAATTACCGCAACGCTTATCAGTCTGGGTACAACGTTTATCCTCTGCTTATTTTTCACAAGCAGTCTGAAAGCAAAGCTATATGTGGTACTGCTGTTCCAGATCCTTGCATCACTTGGAGAAGCCATCTTTACTTTCCTGTTTACAAAACTAAATCCTGACTTCTATGCAGAAAATGACACTGCTTTTTTATACAGTGTTATGAATATCGGTTCCAAGGTCGTCCTGTTCATACTCTGCCTGCTCATGTCATTATTGTTTCGGAAGCAGACACCTGCGCACTCTCTGGAATACAAGTTTTTGATTTTATCTACACCAATCATATCCATCATCATTTATGTATGCCTGCCGCTTCAACATCTGTTTCTGATTGATAACATACTTTTCTATGAGCTTTTGATTTTCTGTCTGGTGTTGTTAAATATCATAAACTATATTCTGATCCAGAAAGAATATGCATCGACCACATTAAAATACACAAACGCCCAGATGGAAGATCAGATTCGCTTTCAGAAAGAAAAATACGAACAGCTCAGTGAATCCTATCGGCAAAGCCGCCGGATCATCCACGACCTCAAAAAGCAGTATTTCTGTATCAACGAATATGTCGACAACAAGGAATACGATAAACTGAAAACCTTCACCAGTGAGGCAGTCAGGGATATCGAATCCACTTATTCCAAATACAATACCGGCAATCTGGTCATTGATTCTTTCCTGACAAACTATGATACACTTGCAGCGAAAAATCATATTCAATTTGTTGCTAAGCTTGGGGTAACGTATAACCGGATTCCGGTCAATGATTATGATTTATGCGTGATTCTCGGCAATATGCTTGATAACTGTCTGAAAGCATGTATTGCCAATCCTTCCAGTGAGAATTTTATCCACATCGCGATTGCGACTACCGAAAATGATAAATTCACGATTCACTGCGAGAACACAACCGCAGAGGGAACATCCCTGGAGCACATACATGCCAACCGGCAAAATTCCCTCTATCACGGATATGGTCTCACCAATATCCGGAATACAGCAGAAAAATATCATGGTTTCTTCACTTACAGCGTTGAAACCCTCTTCTATATGGACTTGATGATTCCAATTATCGAAAAAAGCAAACGCATTATGCTCTAACTTAACTCATCGAGTGTCTTCGCATAGGCTGGCAGGAATTCCTGAACGAAGTCCTTTACTTCCGGGTAGCTCTTTGATAGCTCCTGCACCATCTGCTCCGTGCTTTCCTTCGCCTTGACGAATTCGCGGTTGCCGGTTTTTTCTTCTTCCATGCACTTGATGAGTGCGGAGAGCTTATCTGCAGCCTTTACGAGCTTCCAGAGATACTTCGTCTCTTCCGTATCATCGCCCTGCTTGAAGAAGTAGTCCCGGTAATATGTCTGCAGATCTTCCGGAAGCTGTCCGATCAGCTTCTCGCACGCTTCATCCTCGATAGAATGAAAGAGATCCTTCATCCGGTTATTGTAATATTTGATCGGTGTTGGCATATCTCCGGTGATGATCTCGGACGCGTCGTGATACAGTCCGATCACTGCCGCCTTGTCGGCATCTAAATGCTTGCCATACCGCACATTTCCGATCACGCAGAGCGCATGCGCAAGCATGCTTACCTCCAGGCTGTGTTCCGACAATGTCTCCGGGTATGTGTTCCGCATGAGCGCCCAGCGCTCAATATATTTCATGCGCGCCACCGTCGCAAAGAAATTGTATTCCATAATTTTCTCCCTACTGTACCTTCTCCGCTTCCGTAAGCTTTACATTCTGGTATTTCTCGTATAATTCCATGAATTCTTTACCGCTCAGGTTCTCCTTCTCGTAGAGTACCTGTGCGATCGCATCGAGTGTCGGCATATTCTTTTTAAGTAACTTGTATGCCTTCTCGTAGCTTGCTTTCATCATGTTCTTGACTTCGGTATCGACCTTCGTCTCTGTCTCAGAAGAACAATTTAATACGCGGCGGTTATCCAAGTATTCTCCGGTTACGCCTTCGAGCTGCACCATGCCGAACTTCTCGGACATACCGTACATCGTGATCATCGTCCGCGCCAGGCTCGTCGCTTTCTCAATATCATTGGAGGCACCATTCGTAACGGAATCGAACTTCAGCTCCTCCGCGGCACGCCCCGCCAGAAATGTCACGATATCCTCTTCCATTTCTTTCTTCGTCTGTAACTGCTTCTCTTCCTCCGGCACCTGCCATACATAGCCAAGCGCTCCGGATGTACGCGGTACGATCGTGATACGCTGGATCGGAAGTGTGTTCTTCTGCAATGCAGCAACAAGCGCGTGTCCAACCTCATGGTAGGCAACGATCTTCTTCTCTCTTGGTGAGAGCAGCTTCTCTTTCTTCTCTTTTCCGGCGAATACAACTTCCACCGAAGCGATCAGATCCTTCTGGGATACATAATCCCGCTTGTTGCGGACTGCCATTAACGCCGCCTCATTGATGATATTCGCAAGGTCTGCACCGACAGCCCCGGATGTGGCAAGTGCAAGTTCCTTGAAATCTACCGTCTCATCCATCTTCACATTCTTCGAATGTACTTTGAGTGTATCGATACGTCCCTGCATATCCGGCTTTGACACGATGATTCTCCGGTCGAACCGTCCCGGACGAAGCAATGCTTTGTCAAGCACCTCCGGGCGGTTTGTCGCTGCAAGCACGATAATTCCCTTCGAGCTGTCGAAACCATCCATCTCCGATAAGAGCTGATTCAAGGTCTGTTCCCGCTCGGAATCGCCACCGCCATGACGCGTGTCACGCTTTCCTCCGATCGCATCGATCTCATCAATAAATATGATACATGGTGCCATATTGTTCGCCTTGCGGAACAGATCACGCACACGGCTCGCACCGACACCGACGAACATCTCCACGAACTCCGAACCGGACAGCGAAAAGAACGGAACATTCGCCTCGCCGGCAACCGCCTTGGCAAGCAGTGTCTTACCGGTTCCCGGAGGTCCTACAAGCAGGGCACCCTTCGGCAGCTTCGCACCGATCTTTAAGTATCGGTCCGGCTGATCTAAGAAATCTACCATCTCGCAGAGGGATTCCTTTGCCTCCTCCTGACCTGCAACATCCGCGAATGTCACACCGGTTTTCTTCTCCACATACATCTTCGCATTGCTTTTTCCGATGCCGCCGGATTTGGACATATTCCGCATCAGTAACGACATCAGCAGATAGAAGGCACCGATCATTACCACATACGAGAGAATCGTCGAAACGACTGCATTTTTCCCTTCATCCATTTCCTCAAACTGCACACCCGCCTTCTGCAGACGGTCCACGATCTTGTAATCACTGATGCGGATCACATAATACGTCTTGTCCATCTCCGCACCCGTCTCCTTCGAGATCGGCGTGAAGCTGATCCGGTCATTGTAGAGCTTCACATCGGTAACTAATTTATCATCAAGCATCTGCAGGAACGTGTCATACGTGATCTTCTCCTGTTTGGACTGCTGTATCGCCGTAATTCCCTGCCAGATCATAAATGTCAATAGAATGGATACGATCCATATCACCACCGTCTTGGATGGCTTTTTCTTATTATTATTCGAATTCCGGTTGTCCGAATTGTTCTCCGGGGCGGAATTTTTCTGCTGATTTTCCATATATCATTCTCCGTTATTCAAGCGTACTTATCTATAAATCTCATACAACCATGAGCAAGCTATTTCTTTCTGTATTATTAAGATATTTCTTAAGACATAATAAACCGGAAGCCACATGTCAAGGGAACGGATTCCCTCTCGCGCAGCCCCCGGTTTTGCATTTGATTTTACTTAGTATACGATTTGATCTCGTTCTTTATGCGTATTATGCGTATTATGCATACAATGGATACTTGTCTGTGATGCTCTTTACAAGTGCCATTGCCTTGTCATTATCCTTGTCAATGACTGCAGCCTTGATTGCATCTGCGATCACAATCATATCATCTTCTTTTGCACCACGTGTTGTGATAGCCGGTGTACCAAGACGGATACCACTTGTAACAAATGGCGACTTTGGATCGTTCGGTACCGTGTTCTTGTTCGCTGTGATATGAACAGAATCGAGAAGCTTCTCCACTTCCTTACCGGTCAGGTCAAGGTTCTGTAAGTCAACAAGCATCAGGTGATTATCTGTACCGCCAGATACAATCTTGAATCCACGCTCAGTCAGTGCCTGTGCCAGACATGCTGCGTTCTTCACAACCTGCTTCTGATACTCTTTGTATTCATCTGTCAGTGCTTCCTTCAGGCAGACAGCCTTACCTGCAATCACGTGCATCAGAGGACCACCCTGAATACCTGGGAACACTGCCTTATTGAAGTTATATTTCTCATTTACTTCATTGCTGGAAAGAATCATACCACCACGCGGACCACGCAATGTCTTGTGCGTTGTGGTTGTTGTTACGTGTGCGTATGGGATTGGGCTTTCATGAAGTCCGGCAGCAACAAGCCCTGCAATGTGTGCCATGTCTACCATAAGCACTGCGCCAACCTCATCCGCAATCTCACGGAAACGCTTGAAATCAATTGCTCTCGCATATGCAGATGCACCGGCTACGATCATCTTCGGCTTGCATTCCTTCGCAATGCGGAGTACCTCATCATAATCAATAAAACCATCATCATTAACACCATAAGGTACGACATTGAAATACTTACCTGACATATTGACCGGTGAACCGTGTGTCAGATGTCCACCGTGTGCCAGATTCATTCCCATAAATGTATCGCCCGGCTGCAAAATAGCGAAGAATACTGCCATATTTGCCTGTGCGCCGGAATGTGGCTGAACATTGACATATTCACATCCAAACAACTTCTTTGCCCGCTCTCTAGCAAGGTCTTCCACTACATCAACATACTCACATCCGCCATAATAACGCTTTCCCGGATACCCTTCAGCGTATTTGTTTGTAAGCGGACTTCCCATAGCTGCCATAACTGCCTTGGATACGATATTCTCTGATGCGATCAGCTCAATATTATGATCCTGTCTGTTGATCTCGTCCGTCATTGCCTGTGCAATCTCTGGATCGAAATTTGCTATTTCATCAAAACTGTACATCTTTGTCCCTCCATCTTGTTATAATTCTATCTGTTAGATTATCGCACATCCCTTGGGGAGTGTCAACCGATTGACCTTAAGATATCTCTGCTTTTTCTTTCTGATTTTTTTTAATTTTTTGTTTTTCTTCCCGTTTAGCTTTTTTCTTCATGTGGTATTTTTCCCGGTATTTCCAGATCAGATCTGACAGATAATAATTGATTTCTGCACCATACAAAACAATCTGCATACCGATATACAGCCAGATGATAATCAATACGACAGATGTCATACTGCCATACATCTTTGAATTATCCGCCGAATATTTGATATATACAGAAAATCCCCGCGTCATCAGCATCCATGCAAGCGAAGCAAGCACAGCTCCGGTAAACTCATGCCGCATATGTCCGCGCCGGTTCGGAAGCTGATAATAAATCAGAAGCAAAAAGACAAAGATAACAAGAAATGTCACAACATTCTTCAAGCTCAAAATCAAAAGTGTTGCATCTGCAAATGCCGGGTAATTGTCAATAATCTTATGGGCGATCTGCGAACCGAATGCCTGTATCGCGATCACGACGATACAAAGTACCATAAACACCAGTGTATATAACGCACAGATCAGCCGCACAAGGAAATAATTTTTGTTCTGTTCCACACCATAAATTTTATTTAACCCGGTCGAGAGTGCCTGAATGCCCTTTGCTGCAGACCACAAGCTGACAAATACCGTAATGAGTGTAAACGACTGCACATTTGCATTGACTACATCATCCACAATATACGCCACATAAGATTCCAGTCCGCTCGGTACGACACGCAGAATATAGCCAAGTACATTTGTGTTCATAACGGACAGCTTCGATACGATCATGACAAGCAGCATCATAAACGGAAAAAAAGAAAGCATGACAAAGAAAGCAACCTGTGCCGCATACGCCGGCACGCTGTCTGCGGTTGCTTTGTTCACAAATTTGATAATAAACCGAACGACCTTTTTCATACATCCCCCGTTTTGTTATTCTGAATCTGCTGTTTCCTCTCCATCATCCATTGTATAGATCGACGTAAAATCAACATACGAAAAATAATGCCGTAATATATATTTGTAGCTTTTTCCCTGTCTGCCAAGCACGCCGGCACCATAGATACTCATCCCGGCACCATGTCCGAATCCACCACCATGAACGACAAATCCCGCGTCTGTCTTCTCCACATAATAATATGGGCTTGGAAGTGATGTCCAGCCGGTTACCGTCGAACCATCCTGCCGTACAATCTCCTGATTGACTGGATTCAAGATCGCACGGATATTGCTCTGTCCGCTGATGGATATCGTATGTTCACTTCCGTGAATCACAAGCTTCGATACAACACCGCTCACCGTGCGCTCCGCAACTTCGATCTCTGTCACGGTTCCAAGCTCCGGCACGTCTGCCGATACAAACTCGCCGGTTTCATCCTCGACAAGTATCGCCTCTGCCATCAGAGATTTGCGGTTTTCCAAAACCGTCTCGATCGCGTCTGTCATTTCTTCCTGCGTAAATGTAATATCCCACCGGTAATACGGCGAATCTTTATCTATAATAGTATACGCATCACTATCTGTCAAAAATGCCTCAAAATCTGCTTCATCCGATAAATCGATCTTGTCCTTATCCGGATTCTCCACATTGGACTCCAGATAACTATACGCATCACCGCCCCAGATCTCAGCATTCGTGCAGGTCGTTCCGAAAGATGTGTTAAATGTCATCGGTACGATCAAAGTTCCCCGGTAAGTCGGCACCAGCCCGTATGTATCCTTCACCGCACGGATCGACGCATCGGTCTCTGCCACATTATTATATACCTGACAAAGGCTGGAATCGTCAAGATGTGCATGATATTCTGCGTAACTTTCATCCTTTAACTTCGCATACGCCGTTCCTCTGGCACAGATTGCCATCGCCTGCATAGCTGCATCCGGGTAATCCGATGGCATTGCATTTGCCACGACATTTGCCAGATAACGCTCTAACGAAAGCTCATTGATCACATAGATATAGCCATCCTGTACATCAAGCTCCATCATTCCATCGTATTCCGGATTGCCACATTCCCGCGTCACGCTAAGCAGTTTGATCCGTCCACTGTGCGTATCCGGTGTTACTGTCAATGTATCGTCCGGCGCATAATCTTCCGGTGTGATCGTGACCGTCTCACCAGCCTCATATGTTTTCTCCGTCTCATCTGGATACGCCACGGTGAACGCAGATGTCGCCGTAAACTGCACCATTTCCATCTCATACGAAGAGTAATCATCGTTGCTGATGATCACGCGGATATCCTCGCTTTTTAACTCCTGGTTAATCACGACAGCACCAACTTTTCCATCCTGCAGATACATGTCCACATACGAGTAGCCAAGCAGCAGAGACAGACTTTCCTCGTCCACGGCATCCTCATACACATTGTACATTTTATAATGATCGGCAAGTGTGAGTCCGCCGATATTTTCCACCTGAATATCCGTATCTCCCGTCGAAATGACTTTGCCGCGCAGCACCTTCTGTGGTCGTTCGATTTTACAGATGCCTGCATAGTCAAACACGAGATTTGCAACATAGCCCGTCGTCTCATAGCCGGCTTCCGTCTGCCGGTCCGCATCCAGACTTGTTGCAACTGTCACAGCTCCATCCGGGATGCCTTCCTCCGTCCGGGCAGGGTAGGTTTTTTCCAGATTTCCATATAAAAACGTGCATTTTCCATCCGTCACAGACTCCACCCATACATTTTGCAATGTGATCTGGGTATCTCCAAGACGGTTGATCTTGAAGATCTTTCCATTCTTCATATAGACATCGAGCACATTTCCCTCGTAGCTTTCGTCGATTTCAAATTCTGCATTGTAGGTGTCCTGTCCATCGAAAAAGGATGTCTTGTCCTCCTCGGAAATTGCAAGCACCAGAACATCTTTCCGAAGCAGTCCTTTGACGGTTGCCGATGCGACGATCCGCTCATAGAAGTCCTCAAATTCCGCTTTCGTCACGTAGTCAGAATCCTTTTTTCCGTTCAGGGCTTCCTCATAAATAGAAGCTTTCACCTGTATCGTCTGTGCCACAGACTTTACAAATGCCACATCGATGACCTCGCTTTTTTTCAGAGGATCAATCAGGCGCGATAACGCCTCGGATTCTGCCTTTGTATCTGCCAGATAACTGACGACCTTTTCCACATCTTCGTATGTGTAATATAAGCTATAATCCACGGATGCTTCCGTTGTTTCTGTATTTTGTTCCGCTTTGTGCATATGCCGCCCGATCTCATGACCAGCAATCATAACTACCCCGGCTATAACCAGCAAAAGCATAAACGTGAGTATCTTCTTTTTCACGTATTTTCCTCCAAAAAAATATATCCGGGATGCCGGTTCCTGCCTTTTGACTCCTAGCTGACGCTAGGTGGGCAACCGCATGTGATCGTCTGTCTTCCACTCGGAGGAGGCCTGACATAATATCACAGATATAGGAATCCCGTTTAAAGTAAATGTAGGTTCAAAAATAACAGGAGTTATCGAACATTCCAGATATATTATATTTTTAATATGTGCTAATTATAGCTTACTTATTCTTTTTTTTCAAGATATTTATTCGCTGATGATCTTACGGCTGCAGATATATGTGATCATAAAATAAATACCATAAATTACCAATATCACGGCTGCCGCAAGCAGGATAGAACCAAGCAGTCCGCCCCGTCCAAATGCAGACAGAATAAACATTGCTGTCTGCATTCCGAAGACGGAATGCACGATTGCAAGTAAAAGCGGCATGGCAAAGAACACGCCCGACTGTGCCAGGAGGGAATGACGGATTTTCTTCTCGTCCACTCCGATCCGGCGCAGGATCCTGTATTTCTCCTTGCTGTCGGCTGCCTCGGAAAGCTCCTTGAGTGACAGAATTGCCGCACCGGAGATCAGAAATACAACACCTAAGTAGATTCCGATAAATACGATCATCGCAGTAAGTCCCACGCTGTTATCACGGAGCCGCTTGCTTGTCTCGCAATTCATGGAATAATAGGAACCATCCTCGCCTAAGACTGCTTCTGTCTTCGCCTCCTGCAGTTTGTAGAAATTCGCATCACTATAGTACTCATTAAGTGCATCCACCTCTGTCTGGTCTGTCGTATTATAATTTGCGGAATAGATATCATACCAGAAATCACAGTCAGACATATCCACAGAATCCGGGACAAGCAGCACGCCTGCATTGCTCTCTGAATTGCTGATGTGTACGATTCCATCCACACAGGTACTGTATTTCGGATGATAGGTCTTTCCTTTTATCGTAACCGTCTGTCCCTCCGCAAGTCCTTCGTTGTATCGTGGTTCCATCTCCCCGTAATTACAGAGTATCACATATTCATCCTCTGCAAGGTCGATTGTCGTTCCGCCAAAGGAGCTTACAAACGCATTGTATTCTCCAATATGCATCGTCTCCATCGATGCTTCTTTGAAATAATCCTCCGATCCGCTCTCTGCAAACGCCTTTCCGAAGAAATCTCCGATATTGATATCTTCCGGTGCATAGAGAATCATCTCGGTCACATCCGTAAGCTTCGATGTATCGATATCACAGGCTTTCAGGTTTTCTTCCACATTGTGTCCGGTCATATCATAGTCCTCGGCTGCATCATAGGAATACAGCTTTGAAAACTGCACATCAACCGGCGTACATGTCTCTAACACATGGTTCATTGAGTTGCGGATTGCCATTGCGCTTGACAGAATACAGATCGTAAAAAAGAGCAGCAGACAGATAATCCCGCCAGAGAACACCGTTGTGTTGATCCGGCTTCCAAGTTCCTTCACACTGAACGAGTTGATACCTTTATAATAAAACCGTCTGCACCGCTTCACGATTGCAAGCAGCATCCCGGATACCGACCAGAATACAAGGAAGGTTCCGATGATACCTTTCGCGATCTGGATACCAAGTCCCTGAAAGTCAGAGATTGTACGGACACCGGCTGTCACTTTATAATATGCCGTTCCAAGCAGAATAGCCGCTATAATAAATACAAGCACACAGACAACCGGGTTTTTTGCATGGTTTTTCTGTGCCTTTGCGCCTGCATAAAGCAGGTTTATTAACTTGGCGCGGCTGACAATGATTACATCTAATGCCATGACGATCACATACATGATTGCAAAATAAATAATCGTTTTGATGATGGCTGATGTGCTGACCATAAACTGGAAGTTCGTCATATCCGCTTCGAAGAGGTTCGCTGTCACGACACTCATCCCCTGTGAGATACCGATACCGAGCAGTAACCCGATTACCAGAGAGATCACGCCGATCAGCAGTGTCTCGATCACCAGAATCTTTGCCACCTGTGTTTTTCCCATACCGAGCGTTAAGTAGATACCAAACTCCTTCTTCCTTCGCTTCATCAGGAAGGTACTTGCGTACACAACAAGGAAACCGAGCACAACCGACACGAACACACTGACAACAGACATTGCCTCGTTCATAAGCCCGATGATTTCTTCCGTATTTGACGATACCTTCAGCATAACCGTCTGACTTCCAAGTGCATTAAATACATAGAAGATTGCCACTCCTAAGATCAACGTTGCAAAATAAATCAGATAATTCTGCATACTTTTCCGGATATTCCGGGCGGATAATTTAAAGAGCATCATTCAAACTACCCCCTAACACTGTCACAACCTCAATAATGCGGTTAAAAAACTGTTTCCGGGTATCATCCCCTCTGCGGATCTCATTGAAGATCTTGCCATCCTTGATGAAGATTACGCGCGATGCATAGCTTGCTGTAAATGCATCGTGTGTAACCATCAGGATCGTTGCGGCAAGCCCTTCATTCATCTCCTTCATACTCTCCAACAGATAGCGGGAGGATTTGGAATCAAGAGCACCGGTTGGCTCATCGGCTAAGATCAGCTTCGGATTCGTGATCAGGGCTCTGGCTGCCGCCACGCGCTGCTTCTGTCCACCACTCATCTGATAGCTGTATTTGTTCAGAACTTCCTCGATGCCAAGCCGCTTCGCAACCTCTTGGATCCGGCTGTCAATCTCCTTCGGTTTTACGTTCTGGATGGAGAGCGCCAGTGCAATATTCTCATATCCGGTCAGCGTATCCAGCAGATTAAAATCCTGGAAGATAAATCCCAGTTCTTCCCGACGGAACTTATTTAATTCATTCCCCCGGATCGTCGTGATATCTTTCTCTCCGACATAGATATGTCCGGCCGTCACACGGTCAATCGTGGATATACAGTTTAAGAGTGTTGTCTTGCCGGAGCCGCTGGCTCCCATAATTCCGACAAACTCGCCTTTCTCTACAGAGAAAGAAATCTTATCTACCGCCTTTGTCAGATTCGCTTTGTTGCCATAGTATTTTTCTACATTGTCAAGCTTTAATATCTCATTCATAGATAGTCTCCCTTCGTTTGCTAACATTCTGCAGGCAGGAATTCTGGGGTTTCTGCCGCTTTTAACTGTATTCAGTATATATGGTTTTCCAGCCGCCATCCATCGGTCTTGATTACAGGTTTCTTACGATTTTGTAATATAATGGTTGTATTATATATTGATTTCCTGCAAATTCCTATGCAAGAGTTTCCTTTTGGAAGATTGATTGGAGCTGATTGGGGGATTTTCCGATATTTCATGTTTTGCTCCAAGCAAGAAAAAAGGAGGCATCCCTGCCTCCAAAATAATATGTTTCAGCAAGCTAGTTCTTTGCTGCTGCATACTCCACACTGTCTTCGTTCCAGTGTTTGTAATCTGGATTCTTCCGCTTATCCGGCAGTGTATAGTTCTCGCTCAACCACGCGCCAATGTAATTGCTTACTTTCTTCGCGCCGTCAAAGTTCAGATGGTCGCCTCCATCCTTCGTATCGGACGTCCAGTCGATGCCAAGCGCATCATTCAAATTCAGATCTTCATAAGTAACCGCGTTTTCCTGCGCCCAGTCGGACACACTGTTGTGCTTGGCATACGTCCAGTTCTTCGGGGAAGGGGAACTGACTAAGACAAGCTTTGCACCATGACTCTCGCAATATTCCTTCATCAAAAGCAGATATTTCTCTGCGTCCGCATCCATAGATTTACGTTCCTCGCTCGCATGCATATAGGCTCCACCCTCATACGGCTTGACCGTGCTTCGCTTGATAAACCCACGGTTCTTCTCATTTTTTTTCTTCGTTAAGGAATTTGTACTTACGAACGCATCCTTCCAGCGGGAATGATTCTTAAAAATCTCCACATGATCGGACAGACGGTCTAAGACATAATCTTTCGAATCACCCTTAGATTTCACGCTTCGGAACAGACAGTTCGTCTCCAACACAACGACCTCCGGCGTCTGCGTCTCAAATGCCGCCTGTAAAATCGCATACGAGTCGCACATACGCTGTGCCGATGTCCCGCAGATAAATGAGGTGTAGCCATGCTCTGCGAACATCTGCAGAGGATTGAAGCTCGAATAACATTCACTATCACCTAAGAACACTACGTCAATCGTATCCTTCACTTCATTTTTCACTTCCGCATCTTTCGTGCGCACGGCTGTTGTATCATAGATGTCAGCGTTACTCTTCCGACACAGGAATCGTCCTGCCAGAATCAGCACCACACAAAGTCCCGCTAGAAACCCGACGCTGCCCGCTGCCATCTTGAGAGTTGTTTTCCATTTTCCACTTTCTTTTTTCATAAACATTCCTCTTTCGTAAATCACATACAATTACGCTATCCATGCAATCCATAATATTTCAAATTACCAAACATCGAATGTCATCTTCCACGTAATTATTCATCCCTCTATCAGTACGCCGCGTAGATCATATCCACGATCGTGTATCCACTGCCATAGGCACCAAATACAACAACCAGAAGTACAACTGCATACCAGAAGCTCCAACGGACTGGCAGCTTGCAATCCGCTACCTTTCTTCGAATTGAAATGCCCTTTTCATGGATGATGTCCACCACAAATACGAGCAGGATACTGACAACTGCCAGAATGAGATCCGGCACATCCACACCGAAATTCGTCTCCGCAAGTGCTGTGATATGGAAGTCTGTCACGATTCCGCGCAGCATCCGAAATCCAGTTGCAACCGTGTCAGCACGGAAGAACATCTCGCCAATATTCACGATCACAAACAGTTTCAGGAACTGGAAGATCCGAAATCCGATGCATTCTGTATCAAGCTTGAATCGCTCCACCAGCTTCCTGCATGGTTCCTCGGTCAGATTCTCGATCACAATGAGCATAAAATAATACATGCCATAAAAGATATAATTCATATGTGGTCCATGCCAGATGCCGTTTGACAACCAGACAAAGAATAACGCAATCGTCGGTGCTACGAATTTGCTGACCGAAAATCCAGCTTTCTTCTTGATCTTCTTCGCCAGATTCTTCACTGGCTTGGCAAGTGAGATCGGATAGAATACATAATCCTTCAGCCATGCACCAAGCGTAATATGCCATCTGCGCCAGAAGTCCCCCGCATTCTTCGCGAAGAACGGCTGACGGAAATTCTCAGGCAATGGTACACCGAAGATCTCGCCACTTCCCATGATGATATCCATACATCCGGAAAACTCCATATATAGCTGCATCGTGTATGCCAGCACCCCGACGAGGATTGCCGCACCATCGAAATTGTTGTAGCTGCTGAACACCTTTGATACAAGCGGTGCCAGCCGGTCTGCAATCACCATCTTCTTGAACAGCCCCCAGATGATACGCTGGTAACCAAAGACCAGATTCTCAAACTGAATACTGTTCCCACCATACAGAGCATCTGCTGTCTCGGAAAACCGGCTGATCGGACCTTCCATGATCTGCGGGAAGAAGCTCAAATAAAGTGCCACCTTGATTGGATTCTTACAGGACTCCTGTGTGCCACGATAGACGTCCGTCATATAGGAAATTGCCTGCAGGCTATAATAGGAAATACCGATTGGTGCTGCAAGTGTCACCCCAAATACGCGGAGGTATTTGAGTGTCACAAGCGCCCCTAAGATCAAAACAATTCCAAGTGCCAGCACACCACGCTTTTTCCGCGTCAGTGCTTTTCCGTGAAGATCACTGTGCCGGACCGGAATCGCCGCCAGCCATCTGCCGGCTCCATATGTCACAAGCGTCGCCAGAAGCAGCCAGACAAGAAGCTTACCGCTTATCATACAGAAAAATGTATAATCGGCTGCAAGCAGTACCACAAACCGGAACCGTGCCGGACATAACTGGTACAATGCGATCACGACTGGCAAAAATATTAAACTGTATGTAAGCAGATGGTAAGCCATATGATTCATCCTTTCCTACACTAGTCTTCCTTGAGTCTGCAAATCATCTCCCACAAGCTCTTTGCTGAATTGAAGTTCGCAGGGATCAGCTCTGCCGGTGATACCTCTACATCAAAGGTATCCTCGATTTCTGATACAAGTGATAAAATCGCAAAGGAATCTAAGATATGATCGTCAATCAACGTTGTGCAGTTCTCAAAATCCTCACCCGGTGCAATTCCTTCCAAAATCTCCAATAATTCTTCCATGTTACAAATCCTCCTAATCTTTATTATAAATCCATGAATTCTCATGTATTGTTACCAATGATTCCACATGTGTTTTGTATTATGTTGTTGCAGACACATGAAACAGATACGTCTCCATCTGGTCGCGCAGCTTCTCGATCTTCCCGTCTGTCTTGCAGATCAGAACCTGCGGAAGCTCCCGGCTTAGAAACATCGCCATGCCCTCGGTCGCTGCATATGCGCCACATCGTTTGAAACAGATCACATCGCCTTTTTGCGGATCATGCAGGGCAACATCCCGCGCCAGCACATCATTGACTGTACAGAGCGATCCGCACAAATGAAACAGTTCCTCGTCACCGTCTTTTTCTGCCAAGACTTCGATCTCCGGCTGCTTCATTCCCATCATCCAGCCATAGTAGTTGATCTGGTGGATTCCGCCATCTAAGATCAGGAATCCCGGCTGTGCCGTCCGCTTGACATCCATCACACGCGTCAGGTAATAGCCGCTCATGGAGACGAGGAACCGCCCAAGCTCGATCGTCTTTTTGCCGTAGGCACATGTCCGAAGCTTTTCGGCAAGTGCCTGTATCTGCGGTTCCGGCTCGCTTTCCCTCTGATCCTTCTCGCTGTCATTTATGAAATAAGACACCTTCATGCCTGCTCCATATT
Source organism: Coprococcus hominis (ex Arizal et al. 2022) (assembly GCF_040094675.1). Taxonomy (NCBI): domain Bacteria; kingdom Bacillati; phylum Bacillota; class Clostridia; order Lachnospirales; family Lachnospiraceae; genus Coprococcus; species Coprococcus hominis (ex Arizal et al. 2022). The sequence continues at coordinate 56,926 of NZ_JBBNHG010000019.1, read as the reverse complement.
CAAGCTCATTCAGCACGGTTCCGGTCTCTTCTTCAAACGTCTTTGCAAATGCGGTTAAGGTATCAAGTTCCTTCTCCAGCTTGCTCTGCCGCTTCTGTGTCCCTGCATAATAATGGACGCCCGCCAGTGTCAGATACGGGCTTTCCTGTATCTCCTTTGCCAGCCGGAGGAACGTCTCCGCATCAACGCCGAATTGATTGCCACTCGAAAGCCGGATCAGTACCGAAAGCGGCATCTGATTTTTCTCTGCAAGTGTCCGCAGGATCTTCGCATGCTCTTCCGATTCGATCGTATAGATCCCAGCACCCTTGCTGTAAGACAGGATGCGTTTCATGGATTCGTAAGTCTTGTTTACCCCGGATACCACGATCTTCTCCGGTGCAATCTGTTCCTGTATGCAGATCTCATATTCGCCCGGCGAGCAGACCTCCAGCCGATCAACCAGATCTGCCACATATGGGATCAGAAATGGATTTGCTTTTACGGCAAAGCAAAGTCCGGTGTCCTCCGGCAGCAAGCTGCGAAGCAACCGTATTCGCGCTTCCACTTCCCGCACATCGAAGATGTAGGTCGGCGTTCCATATGTCGCCGCAACCGTTCTTAACGCCTCTGTATTCATGCAAACGCTCCTTCCCTGTACTGCGCCTCCAAAAGCTTCTTGTCCGTCTTGCCATTTTTGTTGAGTGGCAGCATGTCCACCTTGCAAAATACATTTGGCACCATGTAATCCGGCACCTTTTTCTTCATCGCAGTAATCAGATATTTCTTATCGTCAATTCCGATATAGCAGGCAACGACTTTGTTCTTCTCGTGGTCATAAAAGCACGCGGCACCTTCGATCTCCGGGATTGCCGCCAGTGCATGTTCAATCTCTTCTAACTCGATGCGGTGTCCCATATGCTTGATCTGAAAATCTTTCCGTCCCGCGAAATAAAGCAGCCCATCTTCGCCGTAGCTTGCCAGATCTCCCGTCCGATAGATTGTCTCCGGGTAATCGGTCTGTAACGGATTTGCCACAAATGCCTTCGCCGTTGCCGCTGCATTTCTGTAATATCCAAGGGCAAGCGTCGTACCTGCCACACAAAGCTCTCCGGTCTTGCCAGCACTTTCCGGTTCGATCAGACGATTTTCCTCATCGAGCAGGAATACACGTTCATTTGGAAATGGAATTCCAATCGGAAGTTTTTCGTCCTCGCTGTATGCCCGGTCTAAAATGTGATAGGTACAGTTGCAGGTGATCTCCGTCGGTCCGTAGAGATTCACAAACATCGCATCCGGGTAGTAGCTCTGCCATGCATGAAGCTGCCGGATCGGCATTGCCTCGCCGCTGAACAAAATCTTGTTGATATCTGCTGGTACCTTATGTTTCAGTCCATGCAGCCGGTTCAACAGGCAGAGTGCCGACACCGCCCAGATCAGCGTCGTGACATGGTTCTCATCGAGCATGTCCACAACGGAGTTTGGGAACATGAAATACGCTTTCGGAATCACAACTAAGGTTGCGCCCATCTTCATCGCACTGTAAATATCCTTCACTGATACATCGAAATCAAACGGCGCCTGATTGCCGATCACATCAGCTTCCGTGATATCAAAGATCTCTGTAAACTGATCGATAAATTCAAGCACCGACCGATGTGCCACAAGCACCCCCTTCGGGGTTCCGGTCGAGCCGGAAGTAAAATTACAGTAGAGTGGATCGGTGTCAATCATAGATTCCCGGATCTGTTGTAACTGATTTTCATCGGAACCTATACATTCACTATCCATCCCCTGTGTCAGCGTTTCCATCCGAACCACATTTTCTGTGTAGCCACACGCGGTAAGCTTCTCCGACGCATCACTTCCATCCACGATCACATCCGGCTGTAACACCGAGAGCATCGACTGGATGCGTGCCTCCGGAAACGAAGGATCAACCAGTGTGTAGAAGCAGCCCGCATAGACGATTCCAAAAAAGACTGCCAGTGTATCCGCACTCTTATCGGCAAATACGCAGACCGGATGGCGCGGTGTTGTCTGCTTTGCCAGACAGGCACCAATGCATTTCGCTTTGTTCTGTAATTGTTCATATGTATAGGAACATGCCGTATCCTTCACTGCAATTTTGTCCGGATACATCTTTGCACTTTGTTCCAGATATTCTAATACATTTTTCATAATGTCCTCCATGCGTGCAGGTTCATCCGCCGCATTTCTTTGTTCTGTTACATAGTATAGCAACTTAAATATTAAGATAAAACCAAGCAATCGTTTAAGATTTCTTTAAGGTTGTGGAAGCAGTTTTTCAAATTCTTCCGCCTGCTTGTTCCACGCCTCGTACCGTACATCATCCCGGCGATCCGGCAACGTATAATGCGTCTGCATATACCGCTGCAGATATGCCGTAGCTTTCTGACAACCGGTATAGTTTAAATGATCGCCACCATCGAGGGTATCCAGATTCCAGTCGATTCCAAGCTCCTCGGTATTTAGATTCAGATCGAGGTATGGAACTGCAAGCGCATCTGCAAGTGCCTGCACCTCATTGTGCCGCTGCATCGTATGATTGACCGGGGAAGGGGCTGTCACAAACAACAGCTTCGTTCCATGTGCATCACACAAACGCTTGATCTTATCCAGATAATACCTTGTGATAAAAGTCACCGGTGTTCTATCGTCGGTTGCATGCATGTAGCCACCACCCGTATACGGCGTCACTGCCGCACGCAATTCAAATCCATTGAAAATCGTCGTCTGCAATTTCGGATCGGCAGGTTCCATCTTCCAGAACCGGTGGTATTTGAAGACTGGGAACATCTGCCGTGCAAGCTCCTGCGCGGATTTTGCCGCATCCCGTACCACACTTGCATCTCCTCTGGAGAAAAACTCATTCGTCTCTAAGATTACCACCTTCGGAGATTGCCGTTTCAGAATCTTCTTAAGCGAGAAATAACTTTCCCCGATCCATTGTCCGGACTGTCCACCGATATATGATGCAATCCCCGCGTCCTTCCATAACTGATAGGTGGACAATACCGTATAGCTCTCGCTGTCGCCAAGGATTGCCACATCAACCATATCCTCCGGTTCGGACAGCAGATGCAGCAGGTACCGTTCCCGCTCGGAAACCGAATCCTGCAAGCCAAGCCGGATCGGATCACATATCTTCCCGGCTGCTACAAGAAGCAGCAAAACCACCATTGCAAATGCGGCTGCCCGAAGCCATATCTTATGTGTCCCGGATTTTTTTCTTCCAGAATCCGTATTTCCCGAAATATCTTTCTTTTGTATATCCATATCTTTAGAAGCCTGCATAGATCAGATCCACCTCCTGATATCCCGGTCCATACGCACCGAATATAAGTACGACAAAGATGAGCGCAAGATACACGAGCCAGCGCACTGGCAACCGCTTCTGTAAGATCACACCGCGCACATCAATCTGCTGCTCACGGAAATGATTTACTACGCCGACAATCAACAGAGAGACTAAAATAATTCCGATCTCCACTCTGCCAAGTCCAAGTGTAAGCAACGTACCATCCCAAAGCTTCTGTATCGAAAAATCATGGAACAGCGACCGGAACATGTGCATGCCAATGCCAAGTGTATCCGCCCGGAAAAACAGTTCTCCGGTAAAAATAATTACCCATGTTTTCAAGATCCGAAGGACATTCCACCATGCCGCGTCTTCTGCGATTTTCCATGCCGCGCAAAGCTTCTTCACCGCGGGTTCCAACATCAGCTCAATCATAATTACGACGAAGTAATACATGCCGTAGAACAGGTAGCTCCAGTTCGCACCATGCCACAGTCCGTTGCACACCCACACCGGGAATAATGCGATTGCCGATGCAACCATCAGCTTTATGTATTTGCTTGTATGTTTCTTCGCAAACCGGTTCCATTTTCTGGTAAGCTTCGACATGGAAACCGGGTAGAAAATATATGTCTTGAACCATCTGCCAAGTGAGATATGCCATCTGCGCCAAAACTCAGATGCATTCTTCGATACGAACGGCTGCGCGAAATTCTCCGGCAGCGTCACGCCAAAACATTCCGCACTTCCGATCACGATATCCATGCAGCCAGAAAATTCCATATAAAGCTGCACTGTATAGGACACTGCCGCAACGACGATCATCACGCCGTGGTAGGACGCATACCCATCAAACAGCGTCTGCACAACGACATACAGGCGGTCAGCGATTACAACCTTCTTCAACAATCCCCAGCCAATCCGCATATAGCCACGGATGAGGTTCTCGCTTCGAATGTCTTCACCTTTTGCAAGCGTCTCTGCGGTATCACTGTACATACAGATTGGACCTTCCATGATGATTGGAAAGAAGCTTAAAAAGAGGGCAAGCTTCGCAATGTTTTTCTCCGGTTCAATCTTCTTCCAATACACATCCGCCATGTAGCCAATCGCAGAAAGTGTGTAAAAGGAAATACCAAGCGGCAGCAGGAACCGCCGCACCGGAAGCCGGAGTCCAAGGTTTATCGTTCCGAAAAGCGCATTCACATTCTCTGCGAAAAATCCGCTGTACTTCATCACAAGCAGCATGCCAAGTAACAGCCAGACACCCACGATCAGAATCGTTTTTCTGCGTTTTTTCTCACCAGTCGCAACCAGCCGTCCTGTCAGATAGGTGATTGTAGTTGCGCCAAGCAAATATACAATTAATCTGTGGCTGAATAAAAAATAGAAACAATAACTAAAAAAGAGCAGTACACCAAAGCGCACCCGCTTTGGTGCAAGCTGATATCCGATGAGAACCACCGGTAAAAATACTAAAAAATACATGGATTCATGATAAGCCATGTTCCAAATCCTCGCCACAGTACCAGACTGTGCCTTTCTTCTAAATTAGCATCTCAGGCATCTATCCTGCCTGCATCATACATTCTCTCATGCTTTCTATCCATCGTAGTTCATGACAACAACCTTACATTTTTGTAAGGTTATAGACTACTCTTTCGTCAAGAAAGTCTCTTTGCCGAAGGCGATCTCCACCTCGGTGTATTCCCCGTACACGGACGCAATCGTAATCGCATGTCCGAGCTTATTACAAAGCTGTTTACATATATACAAACCCATTCCAGTAGAAGCATTTCCTTTGCGTCCATTCTCCCCAGTAAAGGTCTTGTCAAATACCCGGTCGATATCCTGTTCCGGAATCCCGATACCATTATCGCGGATCTTTAGAACAGTCTTATCTGCCATCTCCTCTACTGCAAAAGAAATACGCGGCTGTTTTGCAGCATCCCGGTATTTGATACTGTTGTTCACGATCTGCCCAAGCATAAATGTGAGCCATTTGGAATCCGTGACAACCGAATGGGCTGTATCGTTTTTCTCGATTCGTATTTTATTTCCAATCAGCAGATCCTTCTGCTGCTGCAGTACTTTATTGATCGTCACATCCAGATCACACGCGGTAAGCAGATAATCCTTTTCTGCCGCATCTGCACGCGCATAAAATAAAATCTGCTCCACAAAGCTGTTAATCCGTGCAAGCTGTGCCTTCTGCTTCTTCAAATCCTGACTGCCGTTATAATTCATCAGGTTTAAAGCGGCAATTGGAATCTTGATCTCGTGAATCCAAAGCTCCAGATATTCCTTAAAATCCCGCAGCGAATCTTCTGTTTCGTTCAGCTTGTCCCGCATGGATTTCCCGGTGTCATACAGAACATCCATCCAGATCTTACCTTCCTCGAAATCCGGCTGTACCGTCATCTCCGTGATCAGGTATTTCTGGTCAAGCCCTTCTAAGATTCCCAGCAATTCCCGATAAAAATGCCTGCGCTTGCGATAGTCCGCCAGACACACGCACAATGCCGTCACAAAAATGATGCCCTCCATCACCCAGATGAAATCCATCCGCGCCTTGCAGGCAAATCCTAACAGCCTTAATACGACCATGATAAACACTGTCGCTGCAACAAAGCTAATTCTGTCTTTTAGATAACTTCGAACTGTCATGCCAGAATGTACCCCTGTCCTCGTTTTGTCCGGATTATATCCTCCACGCCGAGATCAGCAAGCTTCTTTCTGACACGGTTCATATTGACCGTCAGCGTGTTATCATCGACAAATGCCTCCGAATCCCACAGATAACTGATCAGTTCATCACGCGTCACGATCGTATTCTGATGCTTCAGCAAATAGGATAAAATACCCGCTTCATTTTTCGTAAGCTCCACGCTGTTATCCCCGACCGTCAGAACTCCACGTGACGTATCGAGTGTCATGTTCTTATAGGTAAGTCCTTTGTCCGCATCCATCTTTCCAAGCCGCTTGAATACTGCCTCGATATGTAGCAGCAAAATGGAAGGATTGTATGGCTTCGCAATAAAATCATCCGCACCGAAGCTCATCGAGATCACTTCGTCCATCTCTGTGTTTTTGCTTGTCACCATAATGACCGGAATATCCGATGTCTTGCGCAGTTCCCGCAACACACTCTGTCCATCTACTTCTGGAAGGTTAATATCCAGCAAAACCATATCTGCCTGCGAAGCAAGAATCTGTCCAGCTACATCGGTGAATTCTTCGACGCACTGCGCATCATACTGATTCGAAATCAGCAGATACTGCAATTCCTGCGCCAGCGCCATATCATCTTCCACAATTAAAATCCGTTTCATCTCATACTCCTCGTTCGGTGGTTTCATACATCTGCCAACTTACCTGATCCCGCCTGATCGGTTTGATGCACCCACTAACGCACCAGTCCTGCTACTGTGCCAGACGAAGCATCTCGTCGAGCGGTTTCTTCGCCTGCTCACACATTTCCTCTGGAAGGATCACTTCATCCTTCAGATCTTCGAGCTTCTCAAGTACTTTGTCCAGACTGACCTTCTTCATGTTCGGGCAGAACTGTCTGTGTCCGACAGAGAAGAATTTCTTGTCCGGGTTCTTCTGCATCAACTCATAGAACACACCCATCTCGGTGCAGATCAGGAACTTCTTGCTGTCCGATGCGGTTGCGTAATCAATGATCTGGGACGTACTTCCGATGAAGTCCGCCAGTGCCAGCGTGTCACTTGTACACTCCGGATGTGCCAGAACAAGTGCGTCCGGATGCAGTTCCTTTGCCTTCTTCACATCTTCACTGTGAATACTCTTATGTACATGGCAGAATCCATCGTTGAAGATAAAATGCTTCTCCGGTACCTGCTCCGCTATAAAATGTGCCAGATTGTAATCCGGAATAAAATAGATGTCCTTGTTCGGCAATGCCTTGACGATCTTCAGTGCATTGGATGATGTCACGCAGACATCGGAATGTGCCTTTAATTCTGCTGTTGAATTTACATAGCAGACAACTGCCACATCCGGATATTCCTTCCGCACTTCCTCGATCTTCTCCACTTCCGCCATATGTGCCATCGGGCAATCCGCTCCATCATCTGCCATATAGACATGCTTCTTCGCATTCAGAAGCTTCGCACTCTCACCCATAAAGGAGACACCGCAAAACAAAATATTCTGTTGTTCCACTGTCGTTGCAACCTTCGCCAGATAGTACGAATCGCCGACATAATCTGCGATTTCCTGCACTTCACCATCCACATAATAATGCGCTAAGATCACAACATCTTTTTCTTTCTGTAACTCCTTGATTCTCGCTTTCGTTTGTTCGTTCATGGGAAAACTCCTTTTCTATTTTAAATCATGGTTGTATCCAAATTGTATCTTTTTTATTAAACTCCGCTTTTGTTTAAGACTTTTTTAAATCGTATCGAAATCATCCTTCGTAAACCGGTGATAGGTAATTCCAAACTGATCGTCTGTCACACAGTACAGATAAGGCTCCACATCCTTATCCGCAAAAGAGAGCACCGTTCCGAGATCCTCCTCATCGTCCTCCTCACAGACCGTCGTGCCATGTGCTTTCGCAAATGCCTGAAAATACGCCCGTACCTGCTGCATATCCTGCGTCTTAAGCACCTTCAGAAATCCCTCTAAAAATTCCGAAACAGGAATCTCACGGTTAATATAATCACAGCCCTCCGGACTGACAAACACGCAGAACCGGTCTGCTTTCTCGGTCACTGTCACGTGTCCAAGTTCTGGTACACTTTTCTCGAAATATGCCTCTGCCTCCTGACAGATCTTCTCGGAATCCTCCTCCACTGGAAGCTTCAGATATCCGCACATCGACACCTTCGGATAATAGAGGCGCACGCCTGCATCATCCGTGCCGATCTTCGTCTGCCATTCCTTCACTGTATCAATCACATGCTTCTCTAATGTCATTGTTTCTGCCTCCTGTTCCATCACATGCATACCAATTACACGAGTTACTATATTTTATTTTGCCTACGCCCGTATTTATGTTGTCGGTTCTTCTGCTGTCCGCGGTATGTCCTTCACCAGATCCTTCACAACCTCACCGGCAATGATCAGACCTGCCACCGATGGAACAAATGCGACACTGCCCGGAATATCTCTCCGCTCGGTGCATTTGTGTTTCGCACCCGGCGGACATACACAGCGCGTCCGGCAGCTGATCGACATATCCTCAATCGGACGAATCGACTGTTCCTCCGAATACACAACCTTTAATTTCTTCACTCCGCGCTTCTTAAGTTCCCGCCGCATGACCTTCGCAAGCGGACAGACCTTCGTCTTATAGATATCTGCCACCTTGAACTGACTGCCATCTAATTTATTGCCGGCGCCCATACTGCTGATGATCGGAATGTGTTTCTCCTGTGCTTTCATCACGAGAGAGATTTTTGCAGTTACCGTATCCACTGCATCAACCATGTAGTCATAGTCTTCATACGGAAACTCATCGGCATTTTCCGGCAGGAAGAAACATTTGTGCACACGTACATCCGCTTTCGGATTGATATCCAAGATCCGTTCCTTCATAACGTCCGTTTTATATTTTCCGATTGTCTTATAGGTCGCAATAATCTGACGGTTCAGATTCGTCAGACACACCTTATCATCATCGATCAGATCAAAGGCTCCAACGCCGCTTCGTGCCAGCGCCTCACAGACATAACCACCTACACCACCGATTCCGAATACGGCGACACGGGAATTCTGTAATTTCTCCATCGCTTCTTTTCCAAGCAGCAGCTCAGTTCTTGAAAATTGTGTCAGCATCTTTTTACTCCTGTCCTGTTCCCCTTGTCTATAATTTTCGTTCTATAATATTTTATACATATTTATTTTCGCCCCTAAGTATACTTCAATCCCTGTAAAATAGCAATGTATCTTGCCATGTTTTCCTTGCATAATTACAAATAATTTACATCCATCTTCCTCTTGACATAAGTCCGAAATCAGACTATACTAAGTATGTTTTCGGACTTACTTGAGTACGAAATCAGACATATTTTGTCGAATTGTGAGAGGAGCCTCTATGAAAGAAAAACACGAAGAAGAACAACCATATATGAGTGACAAGCTGGTTGCATTCAACCACATCTACAAAGAATATAACATCATCTACCACGACGCAGCGATGCGGCTTGGTCTCTCGAACAGCGAGTTCGACACCCTGTACGCAATCTGCGAGCTGGGGGATGGCTGTAAGCAAAGCGACATCTGCCGCACAACCTTCATCCCGAAGCAGACCGTCAACTCAGCGATCCGGTCATTACAGAAGAAGGAATATCTGACACTCGCGTCCGGAAAGGGACGGAGCATGCACATCTATCTGACCGAACAGGGATTGCAGCTCGTGCGCCGTACGATCTTCCCGATGGTAGAGATTGAGAACGAAGCATTCCCAAAACTGACAGAAAAAGAATACAAAACGATTCTGCATTTCCACGCACAGTATCTCGCAGCCCTGCGCGAAGGAATCCAGAAGCTATAACAAAATTGGAGGAATTACAACATGAAGATACAATTATCCGAACATTTTACTTATAAGAAGCTGCTGCGCTTCGTCCTGCCGTCCATCATCATGATGATCTTCACTTCCATCTACGGTATCGTCGATGGGCTGTTCGTATCGAACTATGTCGGCAAGACAGCATTCGCTGCAGTCAATCTGGTTATGCCTCTCATGATGGGTGTGTCCGCACTCGGCTTCATGGTCGGTACCGGTGGTAGCGCGATCGTGGCAAAGACACTCGGCGAAGGCGAACACAAGAAAGCAAACGAATATTTCTCGCTGCTTGTCTATGTGACTTTCATCGGCGGTGTCATCTTCAGTCTCTGCGGAATGCTATTAGTCCGTCCGGTTGCATCCTTGCTTGGTGCAGAAGGCGCACTGCTGGATAATTGCGTGCTATATGGAAGAATCTGTTTTATCTCCATGCCAGCCTTTATGCTGCAAAACGTATTCCAGAGCTTCTTCGTTACCGCAGAGAAACCGAAGCTGGGACTTGGCGTTATCATCATCGCTGGTGTGACAAATATGGTGTTAGATTATCTGTTTATCGCAGTCTTGGGCTGGGGATTGCCGGGCGCCGCGATTGCGACGGTAACCGGAGAATGCATCGGTGGATTCTTCCCGATCTTCTATTTTGCACGGAAGAATTCCAGTCTGCTGAAACTTGGAAAGACAAAATTTGACGGAGTGGTCTTGTTGAAGACATGTACAAATGGTTCCTCCGAGCTTATGACGAACCTCTCTTCCTCTCTCGTGAACTCGCTCTACAACCTGCAGCTTATGAAATACGCAGGCGAAAATGGTGTGGCTGCCTACGGCGCGATCATGTATGTAAACTTCATATTCATATCGATCTTCCTTGGATATTCGGTCGGCAGTGCACCGATTGTCAGCTACCACTACGGTGCCGGGAACCGGGATGAGCTTAAGAATATGTTCAAAAAAAGTACCAGTCTGATTGCCATCTGGGGTATCCTGCTTGTCCTGCTGGCACATGTGATTGCAGGACCTCTGACGAAAATCTTCGTTGGATATGATGCAGAACTGTTTGCACTAACCAAACACGGATTCCTGATCTATTCGTTTACCTACCTGATCAACGGATTTAACATTTATGGTTCGTCCTTCTTCACGGCGTTAAACAATGGCTTGATTTCTGCGTTGATTTCATTCCTGCGGACACTTGTGTTCCAGTTATCCGCCGTCATGCTGCTGCCACTAATCCTCGGATTAGACGGTATCTGGGGCGCGATCATTGTAGCGGAAGCAATCACCTTGTGCATGACGCTCTTCTTCGTGTTCTCACAGCGGAAGAAATATGGGTATCTGTAGTTAACACAGAAGCCGGTAAGAAACTATATGAAATAGTCTCTTACCGGCTTCTTATATTCGTACTAAATTATAATTATTCTGCGAAGAAATCTACGCAGCCTCCGCGAATATATCATCCACCTTCTCGTAGATTGCTTCCGCGAGCTTCGCGTGCCCTTCCTCATTCAGATGCTCCTGATCGGTGTCACTCGGTGCAGCCACATCGGATGCATCTAAGAAATACAGATGTTCATTTCTCGCGATCTCCGCATAGACATCGGCAAGCCCCTTCGATACATCGACCGACTCTCTGGAAAACTCCGGATCATAGGATTTCTCCCAGACCTTCTCGCCCAGATGGATCGGTGACACAAGCAGGATCTTGCTATCCGGAGCAAAGCTTCGGATCTTCGCGATTACCGTCTCCACACCCTTTCCAATCAACTGTGGTGTCGTCTTGTATGCGGTCTTGCAATCATTGGTTCCAAGCATCAGGATGATAAGATCCGATGCCCCGTGTGTCTCCAACACTGCATTGACAAATTTTGCGCCATTTCGATGGTCTCGGAACGGATCATCGAAGATGGTCGTCCGTCCGCACAGCCCTTCCTCAATCACACGGTACTGCAGAAGTCCAAGCTTCTCATTCAACCGGCTTGTCCAACGGATCCCCCATGGATACCGTGCGTTTTCCTTCGGTACTAATCCATATGTATTCGAATCTCCATAACATAAAATCTGTCTCATCGTTCTCACCTCGATCAATTTCTTTCATGCCCCTATTATATAGCTATAAGGCAATTCTGAAAAATACAAGGTTTTTATATCCGACTATAAGTGTATGTTATATCAAATTTTGATTTACAAACTGAAATCCTTTTCTGCTACAATTCCCGCTCGTTTTTCATAAGCGCAACACTCACGGTAATCATATGAACAGTCACGAAAATTCCAACGATCGATACAAGCAGCGTTGGCAAAAGACCGATTGCCTGATTGAAATTCGACAGGATCATTGCAAACGACTGTCCATAGAAACAAAGCGCAAACACCTGTCCGAATTGTAAGTTCAAATGAAACTGATGATTCATGCTGTTCACAAGGATAGAAAAGAGCAGCGCAACCACTGCGTATTTTACAAAATAACTGAGCATCGTTCCAAGCAGTGTCACGAAAAGTACCGCGTAGATCGACGGAATCATCGCAACAAGACTGTCATTGTTAAACCCATCCTGCAAATAATCAGACAGATAATATACCCCGTAATCTGTCACCTTGGAACCTAGTACCATGCTGATCCGCACGGTCTTGCTTCCAACCGCAAGAAACATGCCCTGTTTTTTGAGGCTTTCGTTCTGCACCGTCTCCTGTGACGTATCCACTAAGAAATTCGCGGCGTTGATATGCATATCAAAATTATTGGACACCGAAAGCGTATCGTCCGTATAATTTACTTCTCCAAGACTCTGTGTGAAAAGCTTCTCAAATCCGCCAAATCCAAAGATGATCGAAGCCGTCGGAACGACGTAGCTGACAATCGACAAGACAAGCATCATAACGATCACATACGCAACAAATCGCCTGCGCGGTAACTCTATCATATCTTTATATTTGGATGGCTTAAACCAGCCATACACGATCTGTTCCGAAAATGTCATCTTCTTACTCCTTTATTACATATCCCTGTTTTGGGATCTTCACAGTCAATATCGTACCCTTATCCGGTTTTGTGCGCACTTCAATCAAAGCACCCACCGACGATTTCAACTGCTTTTGCAGTCCCCGGAAATCCTGCTTTGCCCGGAATTTCTTTACTGGTGAAACACCATTTCCATTGTCAACGATCTGGATTGCGAAACAGTCCAGCCGCTCATAGCTTCGCACAACAACCTTTCCATCCTGCTTCGTTTCCACAGCCGCCTCGACTGCATTTTCCACAAGCGGTTCAATCGTATTGTATGGTACCTTGAACTCTGTCACCTTGTCTTCCACAAGCACCTCAAGTCCCGGATGAATCCGTTTCTGCATGCCGAGATATGCCCGGATATACGAAAGCTCTGTATCGAAAGAAACAAGCCCCTGCTTATAAACTGCATCCATATTGTGCTGCATAAACATCGAGGTATCGTAAATCAGGCGGCTGTTCGACTGATCATGTGTCTTCAAATCTGTAATCGCAGTATTTAACGCCCGATAAATCAGTGCGGTATTGATCGTGCGCACCGCCTGCGACTTCTCATGTCCGACACTGCTCAGCGCTGCATCACGCTCCGCATTCATCTCCTGAATCACCGTTTTCTCGATAGAAATCATCAACAGCACCGCAAATACAAACAATCCAATCTGCAGGACAACGCCCTGATAACTCTTGTAAAACCGGAAGAAATGCAGGATGAATTCCACCAGACACGATCCGGTCAGTATCACATTCGCCCAAAAATTGCTGTAAATGCTCTTATCTGCATATGTGTCTGCCGCTAAATACATAATCAGACATAGCAACAGCAAGCCAACCATGATCAGAATCTTCGTGAAGAACATATAGCTTGCAAAATCGCAGACACCCACTAACTGGAATACGATTCCAGTCAGGAAATTCACCGCATAAACATAAATCAAAATCTCAAAGATCTTCGCATAGCGCCGCTTCATCGCGAAGCTTCGCAGATACATAAAATATAACAGCGGCATCAAAAGCAGGAAAATCTGGCTCGCCATGTACGTTGCAAACTGATTCTTCGTCAGCAGCTGCATCATCGTATTTCCAAAAAAAATCCAAGCTGCCGCAAAGACAATAAACCCAAATCCATACGCTGCCTTCTGCTTGTTGATGTTTTCATTTGTCATAAATAACAGTGACACGCCAAGCAGGATCGTAAGCACTAAGATCATCAGTGACACAACAAATGGAATACCATTTCTCCGTATGAGCCACGATACAATATCTCCACGCGAACCATAATAAATCCCCGGTATTCTGCCACTGTATCTGCCATATGCCGAGGCAAGCTGGATCGTTACTGTCTCCCCGGCTCTCGCGTCAATATCTACCACGTGATATCCGGGCACAGCATTTTTCGTCATCTTGTTATCTGCCAGCACACCGCTTTCATAGACACGACGATCACCGATGGAAACGATCACGTTCTGAAACTCTGTGTAAAAACAGATCGCGCTGTCCTCGCCGGCATCCTCCGGCATCTGATGTGTGATTGTGATGATCTCGCCTTTTTTCGCCTTGAGCTTCGTCGGCAGATCTATGATCTGTTCATCCGATTCGCCCTGCCGGTACAACACCCATGTATCATCAAGCTTCTTTGGCGTGCGGAAGGAAATCTTCTGATTGCCACCGTCCGATACGACAAATGCAAAAAAGAGCATCATCCCTATCCCGACCGCTACGGCAATGATCGTCAATATATTCAGTTGTCGAAAACGCCGTTCATTCATCGCTTACTCTATCATCCCAAAATGCCGCATGGCTTTCTCGATGCCGTCCTGTTCTACCGTATCCGTACGGTACGAAGCAGCCTCAGCCACTTCCTCTGTGCAGACGCCCATCGCAATACTGTTTTGTACATATCGTAACATATCGAGGTCGTTATTGCTATCCCCAAACGCATAAATGCGTTCAAGCGGAATATCATATTTCTCCATCAAAAACCGGATACCAGTCGCCTTGGAAAATCCGTGTGGCACAACCTCTAAGAAATTGCCCTCACGCTGAATACAGGTAAAATCTTCAGACATATAATCAATAAATTCCTGCAGCTTCGGGTTGCCTTCCTCATACCAGCAGGCAAACTTGTCAAAGCAAAATTCCGGATCTTCAATGTTATCAATCATATGGCGCCCCATGGATTTGAAATAGTGCAGAATCTCCTGATACCCGGCGTCCTCGCCAGCCAGTGCGCTATCATAACCGGTATGATCCGTGTGTTCAAAGATTGCCATCATGTGACATTCCCGGCACTTATACGCGATCTCGCGGCAGCGTTCCTGCGGGATACGGTGATGCAGCATCACTTCTCCCTCAGACACAATATATGTTCCGCAACCGCAGACATATCCATCAAAACCGACTTCGCGGATGAAATCATCCACATTTTCCATGACGCGCCCGGTGTTGATGTAGACGAGGTGTCCTCGCTCCCTTGCCTCGCGCAGCGCACGCTTCGCACTCTCCGGAAATGTCCGCTTGCCATCGGTTGTGATCAATGTCCCATCAATATCAAAAAACAACATACAACGTTCTTTTTTCATATTCGTCTATCCTTACTTAAAACTAAACTTCTGGTGTATCGCAGGTAATTAGATCTGCTTCATGAGGTTGATCATCTCAATAGCTGAAAGGGCACAATCGTATCCCTTGTTTCCAGCCTTTGTACCTGCACGCTCGATTGCCTGCTCGATGTTCTCGGTTGTAACGACACCGAACAATACCGGAATCTCTGTCTCCAGTGATACGGAAGCTACGCCCTTGGATACTTCGTTACATACGTAATCATAGTGGCTTGTTGCTCCACGGATAACGGCGCCAAGACAGATTACCGCGTCATACTTTCCAGACTTTGCCATCTTCTTTGCGACAACTGGGATTTCAAATGCACCTGGTACCCATGCGACTGTGACGTCCTCTTCCTTCACGTCATGACGGATCAGACCGTCCATCGCACCACCGACTAATTTGGATACGATAAATTCGTTAAATCTTGCTGCTACGATTCCGATTTTTGCGCCGTCTGCGACTAATTTTCCTTCTAATTTGTTCATTTTCTTTCTCTCCTTATTTTTATTCTTATGCCACATCTCTACATTCTTTCTATCAATGTTCTCCTATGTATGTTCCATGCAGACGCACTCTCGCTCACTTCCACACGCAGCAGACACTAAACTCGCAGCACCACCATTTTTCGATGGCGGCACTGCTTGTTAAGTGCTGGCGTGTTCCAATGGTCTGCATTGGAATCATACATAGAAGAACATCGCAATACACATTTTCCTTTTAGGATGTGGCTATAAACATTCTCATATTTGTACGGAGAGGCGGCATTCACCACCTTTTATGTGTTTGGTATACCGTCTTTCCTGAAATTTATCCTTGTTAGTTTTTTATATATCAATGTCATCAATCTACGTTATCGAGAATATGTCCCATCTTTTCTTTCTTTGTCTTTAAATAGAACATATCGTATTTGCTTGGCTCCATCTCGATTGGCACACGCTCGACGATTTCAAGGTTGTAGCCGGAAAGGCCGTATACCTTGAGTGGGTTGTTTGTGAGCAGGCGCATCTTGTGTACGCCGAGGTCTACAAGGATCTGTGTACCGATCGTGTAGTCACGGGCATCCTCCGGGAAGCCGAGCTTCAAGTTCGCCTCGACCGTGTCAAGTCCCTGATCCTGCAACTGGTACGCGCGGATCTTGTTGATAAGTCCGATTCCACGGCCTTCCTGACGCAGGTAGAGAAGCACGCCTCTGCCCTCCTTGGCAATCTGCTTCATTGCTGCATCATACTGCTGTCCGCAGTCGCAGCGTGCAGAACCAAGTGCATCGCCGGTCAGACACTCGGAATGTACACGGCAAAGAACTGGTTCGCCATCGGTGATGTCACCCTTTACGAGTGCGACATGGTGCTCGCCGTTTAATTTATTTACATAGCCGTAAATCATGAACTCGCCGTAACGTGTCGGCATCTTTGCCTTTGCCACGCACTCGACAAATACTTCATGCTCCTTACGATACTGGATCAGTTTCTCTACAGTAGAGATCTTCAGATCATGCTGCTTTGCAAACTGCTCCAAGTCATCGCGTCTTGCCATCATACCATCGTCGCGCATGATCTCACAGCAAAGACCAACCGGTTTCAATCCTGCAATCTTCATCAGATCTACCGTTGCCTCGGTGTGTCCCTGACGCTCGATCACGCCACCTGGTCTTGCCTCGAGTGGGAACATATGTCCCGGTCTGCGAAAATCTTCTGGCTTCGCATCGTCCTCCACAAACTTGCGTGCTGTAATCCCTCGCTCATAGGCTGAGATACCAGTTGTCGTACTCACATGATCGACCGATACGGAAAATGCGGTGCAGTGATTGTCTGTATTTGTAATACACATCTGTGGCAGATGTAGCTTGTCTGTATATTCCGGTGCCATTGGCATACAGATCAGACCTTTGGCATAGCTTGCCATAAAGTTCACGTTCTCTGTTGTTGCAAATTCTGCGGCACAGATGACATCGCCCTCATTCTCGCGATTTTCATCGTCCATGATCACAACACATTTTCCTTTTTTGAGGTCCTCTACAACCTCTTCAATGCTGTTTAATTCCATGTTGTTCCTCCATTTTATGAATTGTTTATCATTGTCTGTTCATAACTCTATTATGTGTAATTATCGCTAATTTCTCTATAAGAATCCATGCTCTGCAAGAAATCCCATATCAACCTTCGAGCTTTGTTTCTTATTATCCGGCTCTTTGAAATGAAGCAGATGCTCCACGTATTTTCCGATCACATCGTTTTCCAGATTCACAATATCGCCTGCCTTCTTCGTAAGCAGCGTCGTCTCCTGACCGGTGTGCGGAATGATTGATACCTGAAACCGGTCGGTGCTGACCGTCGCGACCGTCAGGCTAATGCCGTCAATCACGATCGAACCTTTCTCGATGATGTATTTCATAATCTGTGGTGTCGTCTCAACTGTCACCCAGACTGCATTTTCTTCCCGCTCCATATTTGCGATCGTTCCAGTGCCATCGATATGTCCGGATACGATATGCCCACCGAAGCGTCCACCTGCCGCCATCGCACGTTCCAGATTGACTTTACTTCCGGTATGCAGTGTGCCAAGCGATGTCCGCCGCATCGTCTCCGCCATGACATCCGCCGTAAATGTATTGCCCGAAATCGAAGTTGCCGTCAGACAGATGCCATTGACCGCGATACTGTCTCCAACCTTCGCATCCTGCAAGACATATGGTGCCTCAATCGTAAGGCTTTCCGATTTCGATGCTTTCCGCGTGGCAAGAAGCGTTCCAACCTCTTCTATGATTCCTGTAAACATATTTCCCGCTTCTCCTTTCGATATCGAAGTAAGATGTCGTCTCCGACCTGCTCCATCCGGTCAAATGCAAACCGGTACGCACCATTTGGATCCGGTACGCCTTTGCCTTCCACCGGGGTTTTCGCTTCCGCACCACCTATGATCTTCGGTGCGATATATACCTGCACCTCCTGTACAATATCCTGTGCGAGTGCCTGCTCATTTAACGTGCCGCCGCCTTCTAACAGGATGCCGTCGATATCCTGTGCACCAAGCTGCACCATCAGATCATACAGATCAATGCGTCCATCTTTTTCCTTGCACTGTAGTATCTGCACATTTGCCCGCTGCAATTCCTTTGCCTTGTCCGATGCACCATCGAGTGTTGCCACGATCGTCGGCACATCCACCGCCGTCTGTACTAACTGGCAGTCCAGTGGGATTCGCAGATGACTATCGCAGACAATCCGGACTGGATTCCTTCCTCCTTCAATCCGGCAGGTCAACGCCGGATCATCCTGTAAGACCGTATTACAGCCCACCATGATTCCTTTCAGCCAGCTCCGTGTCTCCTGCACATGCTGTCTTGCCGCTTCCCCGGTGATCCACTGGCTCTTTCCGGTGTACGCTGCGATCTTGCCGTCCATTGACATCGCATATTTCATAACCACATACGGTAACTTTGTCGTTATATAATGGAAGAATACCGGATTGATCGCATCGCAGGCATCCTTCATCACGCCGGTTTCCACCTCGACGCCATGCTCCCGCAGAAACGCAATGCCTTTTCCAGCCACCTTGTCGTTTGGATCATCACTTCCAACATAGACTTTTTTTATGCCGTGTTCCACGATGGCAAGCGTACATGGGGGCTGTTTGCCATAATGACAGCATGGCTCCAGCGTTACATACATTTCCGCGCCTGTTGCATCCTCGGTAAGACTTGCAAATGCTGCCCGTTCTGCATGCAGATCCCCATATCTTGCATGATACCCCTGTCCGATGATCCGGTCGTCCTTCACGATCACCGCACCGACAAGCGGATTCGGATTGACCGCGCCGGTTCCTTTTTTCGCAAGCTCGATTGCAAGCTCCATATATTCCTGTTTGTATGCCACTTTATCACCTTCTTTGTTCTATTCACCCAAAAATTAAGCCCCGATCACATATCATTATGTCCCGGGGCTTATCCGCATCGAAATCAAATGGCTGTCATCGTGCATCACGCACTGCCATTTTTCTCCTGCAACTCTATCCTTACTCTCTCATCCAGACTATACTGTCGGCTTTGGAATCTCACCAAATCATGCATCACTGCGCGCGGGCTATACCGCCGGTGGGGAATCACACCCCGCCCCGAGTAAATATTTATTTACTTTTTGACACAACTGTACTTTAGCACCATCGTTTTTGTCTGTCAAGTCCTGTCTCAGACCTCGATCTGTGACAATACCTCACCGATCTTGCCATTGATCACAATATCCGCATAGGAATCACGCGGTGTCGATGCCATATTGATGACAACCAGATATTTCCCATGGAAATAATCGATCAGTCCTGCCGCCGGATATACCGCTAACGATGTACCACCGATGATCAGCATATCTGCCTTCGCGATATGATTGATCGAGCGTGTCAGGATACTCTGGTCAAGTCCTTCCTCGTACAGAACAACGTCCGGTTTGATAATTGCACCACATTCGTCGCACGTTGGAATGCCTTTTGATTCTACGATATACGAAAGCGGGAAAAACTTCTTACATTTCGTACAGTAATTCCGGTGTACGGAGCCATGCAGCTCTAACACCTCTTTGCTGCCTGCCGCCTGATGCAGTCCATCGATATTCTGTGTGATGACTGCTTTCAGCTTCCCAGCCTGTTCCAACTCTGCAAGCTTCTTGTGCGCAGCATTTGGCTGTGCCTGAGGGAACAGCATCTTGTCCTTATAGAACTCATAGAATTCTTCCGTCCGCTGCATATAAAAGCTGTGACTGACAATCGTCTCCGGTGGATATTTGTACTTCTGGTTATACAGACCGTCTGTGCTTCGGAAATCCGGAATTCCGCTCTCCGTCGACACACCCGCACCGCCAAAGAATACAATCGAATTACACTGTGCAACTGCTTCCTTGAACTGTTCTATCTTTCCCTGTTCCACATTCTCACGCTTCTTTCTTCTCTTCCATACTCCGTCTGGAGGATCAATCACCCTTTATTTATTCTCTGCATTTGTGACATTGACACTGACCGTACCACTCATCGTATACGTCACACCGTCAATCTCCTTCAAAGTTACAGTCACATTTCCATGATTGCCAACCGGAAGTCCGGAACAGTCAATCGTTGGAACAACATCATCCAACGTCAGCTTCGATACCACATCTGCAAATCCAGATGCCGTGATCGTAAAGTTATTGATCGTCACCTCATACTGATAGCCATCCACCTGCTTGTCAAGCACAAAGCTGTTTACTGTCACAGTCAGCTTCTTATCTTCCAGCTTCGTAATCGAGATATTCACGGTAATCTCTGGTGGGATATCTACCACCGAAACTCCATCCGGTAGATAATCACGAATATCTACATCCGTCTGGTAATCTTCGGTCATTCCACTCACGGACACATCATCCACATCCACGGTTTCTATCTTGGCAAGTGCATCCGCCGGTCCAACCAGTTCCACGCTCTGTGGCTGATATACCACGCCTTCCACGCCGTAGCCATCGCCCGGTGTTCCACGCAGGTTCACCTCGATTGGCACGGACTTGGTTGCATAGATTTCAACGCTTACCTTTGCCGATGCAACGTCCAGGGTAATCTTATCATTTGTAATTTCTTCTCCGTACGCATCATAGATATGAAGCTCCGACTCTGTTTCAAAGCTGGAATATTTCTTGTCTACATCGACCGATGCCCGGATCTCTGTAATCTTCTCGACCGCGCTCTTCGGTCCTTCAACCTTTACGATATTCGGCGTAGAACTCGTTCCACTTACCGCATATCCGTTTTTTGTACTTCCAGTTGTGACCACCTTGATTGGAAATTGCTGTGTCACCTTCTCTTCCAGATTGAGTTTCATCGTATTATCCACGCAGGTAATATTGATCTCACTCTGAACCGTGTTGCTTTTTGCCTCCACAGATATCGATACGGTATCGGTAATCGACATCGTGGACAAATCCGCAATTGCCGTAAAATCATCTTTATCAAGTGTACCGACCACAGATCGTCTGCCCTTGACTATGATATCCACAGTATCTCCACTCACTACATCGTACACCTGATCCAGTTCATCAAGCACATCGCCATTGATCTGAGTGACCGGAATATTGGATATCTGCCGTGTCGTCTGGTAGTCGGAAATATTTGCCACCGCAAGCCAGGCAACAATCGCGAGCAAAACTGCCGAAATCTTGTATCCGATATGTCCAAGCTCTTTCTTATTTTTTCCCATTCTTTTTGCCCCCTTTCCGCAGTCTCGCACGTCTGTGCTCCGGAATAACCGGCTGTAAAGAGGTCAATTTCTTTCGAAGTTCAATTGCGTCCAGATTCCGATACAGGGTTCCACCATACGCGATAGAGATTTCTCCGGTTTCCTCGGATACCACGATCGTCATACTGTCAGACACTTCACTGATACCAACCGCCGCACGGTGTCTCGTTCCAAGTGCTTTGTTCAGATCAATACGATCCGTAAGCGGCAGATAACAGGTTGCTGCAAGTACACGGTTATCCCGTATAATTACCGCACCATCATGCAATGGGGTATTGTGCTCAAATATATTGATCAGAAGCTGCCTTGTCAAAGCCGCATCGATCAGAATACCTGTATTCTCGTATTCTCCAAGTGCAACATCCTGCTCGATAACAATCAGCGCACCGGTCTTTACCTTACCCATATCAATCGAAGCTGCAACGAGCTCATCGATCGTATGATTGTTGACGCGTTCCAGATGCAGGTTCTTATCATCCCTCGCCAGAACATCTGTAAAGATCTTCTTTCGTCCCAGTTCTTCCAGTGCACGCCGAAGCTCTGGCTGGAACAGAATGATCACCGCAATAATACCGACACTGATCGTGTTCCGGAATATCCACAGGATCGTATTCAAACGAAAAAGGGTTGCCAGTCCGACAAAGATAAACAACACAACAATTCCTTTGAACAAGGTCCATGCACGCGTCTTTTTAAACCAGATCATGACATGGTAAATTACATACGACAGAATAATGATCTCAATAATGTCCGTCACATGGATCTTCGGTATGTAAAACCAATCAAAATATACACTTAATGCTGTGAGTAACTTTTTCAAACTAACACCCCTTAACCATCGCTAGTCTTATCGATTTATCTGTCCGTTGTTTCGGTTTTGCTGTGGGCGTGGCTGTCTTGCCTGACCATTTGCACCCTGCTGTGGGCGTGGCTGTCTTGCCTGACCATTTGCGCCCTGCTGCGGACGTGGCTGTCTTGCCTGACCATTTGTGCCCTGCTGCGGACGTGGCTGTCTTGCCTGACCATTTGTGCCCTGCTGCGGACGTGGTTTCTTCACCTGTTCCGCAACTTCTTCCTCCGTCATGGTTTTTACACGTTTTTTCTGTGCATTTTCCACCTTCGGAATCGCCTTTACATAATAATAGTAATCATCATCTTCAAACTGCACGGATTCCTTGTGCGAGTAATCAATCACACTCTTACACATCTGTACAATCACGCCAAGCACACCCCCGAGAATCGCGCCGAGTACCAGACTGCCCGCCGGAACGCTGACGTCAACCAACATGCCGCATACCATAAATACCAGAATCGTAAATACGCTTCCAACACCGATCGCGACATACCATGCATAGTCAAAATTCAACTGATGAATGAGTGCCGTCACCATAACGATAACCACAAATGCAATGATTGCAAGCAGCATTGCCTTGTCCTTCATCATACCATTTACAATATAGGAGTATCCCTGAAAATCCGCATCCTCACCAAGAAGGATGGTTGCTCTTGCCTCTTTCGCATACTGTGCAAAATAATAAATTACCACACCAAAGGCGGCTGGAACCGCTCCAGAAAATCCTGCAAAGATTGCTACCATAACAGGCGCCGCAAATGGAATCTTCAGCATATATAAGATTGGCACCAATGCCAGTACATATCCCGTGTTCTGGAACATCCGAATATAGGAGCAATACATCACAAGGAATAACAACAGGCACAAAACGCCTACGTCCATCGATACCGAGAAGCAATGAACGGCAACGACAACACCAGCCAGAAATACAACAACCGGTCCTGTCACAAGTGCACAGATCACAGACAATAAAAATGTGATAACACCTCTATGTAAAAACTCACTATATCCAAACAGAGAATTTATACAGGAAAATACAATAAACGAGAAGATAAACCGAAGAATCGGAGTGGTTACCTCATCATATTTTCTCAAAAAATCACGTATGGAATTTCTCACTGCTATCAATCCAGTCATTCGTTTTCTCCCCTTCCTGCACCGTTCGGTGTATTTGTATTATAGACATGATCTTCCCGGTACATACCTTGCTGTTCCTGTCTGATCCGCTCCAGCTGTTCGCGCTCTAACTGCGCGCGGCGTGCGCGGATTCTGCGTCGTTCTTCTTCCATCTCTCGCTGTCTTTGCGCTTCTTCCTGCTGCTTCTCTGAAATACGCTCATTCCGACGCTTTACATTCTCGATAATCTCCTGATTCTTGCGTTCCTGCTGTGCCTGCAGCTGCCGCTGTACCATCTCCGAACGGCTGACATTGGCACGGGATGCCTGCTGTGGCGCATGCGCTCTGGCTGCAGAGACATCATCGGTCGTACGCTTTGTATCGTCTACCATGCGTCGCTGCATCTCCGGCGGATCGTCCGCATGGATCAGTTCTTTCAGGTTAATATTGTACTGTACCAGTCCATTTCTTGCTTTCTTATACCGATAATTATACAGGACAAATGCAAACAGAAAATAGATTGCACAGATGATTACATAGCCACCCAGCATCTTATATACGACTGCAAAATAATCCAGATCATTCAATTTCTCTAAGATACTGTCAAATGTCATGAATATGTATCCTGCAATGACACACCAGTATAGTACTGTCACTGCCACCCATGTTTTTAACACATTATAACGGACATAATCACTTCTATAATATTTACTCACAACCAAGCTTTTGTTCTTCTCATGTTTCTCAAATATCGCAAGCTTCGTCATAAGGATGGTTTTCTTCTCGTCAACCATATCCATACCTCTCAAACCTTTATTCGGCAAAGCCGTTCTTTCTTATCATATCGCATCTTGCCTTTAAAATCAATCTTTGATTCCCTGTACTATTTGAAAATACGGTGAATTTTTAATGCGTAGCATACTTTTTCAAACCATTTATCATATAGCTCAAAAACATCCTGCAGGATTTCCATACCGGATACCCTGCCAGCCGGTAGGTACGATATGTCATCCGTGCCGATTTCAGCTTGTTCCTTGACTTTCCATGCGCGGATAAACGATACTCCAGCAACGGTTCATCGATGCCAACCGCATATGGATATGCCCGCAGCATCTGAAGCCAAGTCAGATAATCCTCATGCACCTCGCTGTGCTGCATCGGATATTTCAGCAGAATCTCCCTTGGTGCAACCACGGAAGAACAGTTGATCACATTCGTTTTCTCCAGCTCTGCAAGTGTGATTTTCTCCGGGGTATGCATGATCGTCTGTGTCAGGCTTCCGTCCGGCGTCATCAGCACACGGGCGGTATTGCAAAGACAGGCTCCCGTCTGTTCCAGAAGCTCCACCTGCTTTTTCAGTTTTCCCGGTGCAAACCGGTCATCCGCATCTAAAAATGCAATATATTTTCCGTCTGCCTCCTGCACGCCCCGGTTTCTTGACACCGCGACTCCACTATTTTCTGCATTCTGCAGCACCCGGATGGAAATATCTGCCGTCTGTGCCGCGTGCACATCGAGCCACGCCTGCACACATGCCACGGAATCATCCGTTGAGCAGTCATCCACCAGTATCACCTCGTGCACATATTCCTGTGCCACCGCGGAGGCAAGTGCCTCGCATATATACTGTCTTGCGTTGTAACATGGAATGATCACTGAAACCATATTTACTCTCCAAACATCATTTTCATAATCCGCTCGGTCGCGTGTCCGTCGCAGGCACTCATAAATTTCTGCCGGAATTCCTGTACCTTTTTCTTATCAAACCGCTCATCCACATGCTGGATATACTCAATCATCTCTTCAGTCGTCGTGTGGATCGGTCCCGGGACAAAGTCCTTATAATCATAATAAAATCCACGCCAGTCATAATAGTTATCCAGATCAAATGCAAAGAAGATCATCGGCTTTTCAAACAGCGAATACTCAAATACAAGCGACGAATAATCTGAGATACAGATGTCTGCCACAAACAATAATTCCTCGATGCTCATATCATCCGTCAGATCAAAGGCAAAATCCTCGTATCCTTCCGGAATCGCAGTCCGTTTCTTCACAAATGGATGTAATTTAAACAAGAGTATATAGTCCTTGCCCAGCGCATCACCAAATGCCGCAATATCCAGCTTATTTGGTGTCTTTGCTTTTGCAACCCTGCCACGGAACGTCGGTGCATACAAAATCACCTTCTTACCCTTTGCCTGTGGCACTACCGAAAGCAGTTTTTCCTGTGCTGCCTTTTTTGCTTCTTCATCATAGAAGATATCCGAACGGGAAATACCGGTTGGCACAACCACGCCCTTTTTATCCTGCAGCGACATTGCCTCCTCATACGCCCAGACAACCTCTGGGGAGCTGACTGTCACATAGGTGTAATTTCCATGATATGGGTATTTCTCCAATGTCTTTCTGTCATCACCAAAGATCAGTTCTGCGGTACTCATACCGAACTTTTTAAACGCACCACAGCCATGCCAGAGCTGCGTAACGATCGTCTCCTTACGCATTGGAAGTGCCGCGATGACATCCGAAGACTCATTTAAAAAGATATATTTTGCATCTGCGATATCTGTGATCATCGCCTCACAGGCATGCTGATAATCCTTCCGCTTTGAGAATCCGCTGCGCAGGAAATGTGTATGAATCTCGTATTTGTGTTCCTCCTGCACCTTCTTGTACATCAGGGAAAAACTGTCACTGATCTTGCTCTCCCGCACCTCGATAAAGACAACCTTCTTCTCGTTGACCGGTCTTGCCGCATATTTATTGTAAAGCTTCGGATAATGCTTTCGCAGCATCTCATAACGGTACATCCTGCGGATCTGCTTTCTGCACGCACGGTACACTTTCCGCAGTGCCCGGTATGGAATCGTCTTCTGAATCGTCTTAAATACAATCGTCTTCTTGAATTTTTTAAACAAGCTTTTCAACATCGTTTCTCTTTGTCTCCTCATGTAAAATATATCGAATCAATCGTTTCGTTGCATTTCCATCACAACAGCTCATATACTGCTCCCGGAACGCATGACGTTTCTCTGCGTACACATCCTTCCCCAATGTGCCAGCAACCGCATCCGCGAGCTGTTCTCCCTCTGTCACAATCGCACCCGGCATATCTTCATAGGAAAGATACCATCCGCGGTCTGTGCCATAGGTTTCGAGATCCGGTGCAAAAAACAGCAGCGGCCGGTCAAGCAGCAAATATTCAAATAAAACAGACGAATAATCGGTAATCAGCAGATCCGCCGAAAAAAGAAGTTCGCCCGTCGTAAGTGGCTGCGCCTCTCCCCGTTTCAGCATATGCGGATGCAGACTTTTTATCACCAGATAATCGGGATTTTTCGCAAGCTCATCGATCCATGCCTCCCCGATTGTCCGCTCACCCTTGCTTTGCTGTCCGGCATTGCCCCGGAAGGTCGGTGCCCAAACAATCACGGTTCTTCCGTTCCTTGCACCATAGATCTGCTCGAATTTCTCCCGCATCGCACCTTTATATGCCTCATCAAAATAACAGTCTGTATAGCTGCTTCCGTACGCCCGCACCGTCTTCGGATTCTTAATCCGCATCGCCGAGGTAAAAAACGGCCGGCAGTAAGAACTACTCACTGTGACAAGATCATAGTTTTTATAGACATTCCCCCTATAAAACCGGGGAATATCATCCTGTGCATCATAGCCAAACCGCTTAAATGCGCCGCAGCCGTGCCAGAGCTGGATCACCTTTGTTCCTTTACGCTTATGGCAGGAGGAAACCGGCAAGAAATTATCCTGCAGAATAACAAACTCCGCCTGTGCATAAAGCTTCATAAATGCAAGCATCCGACGCATACCTGCCTGCGCAGACATCGCCTGCAGATCGAAGAAATCATCCACTACCGTCAATCCTTCCTGCAAGAGCAGTGCATCATGCAGCCGCTGCATCGACGGAGGGCATGCTGTCTTATGTTCATCCGCGAACACAACGAGCCCCTTTGTCACAGGCTTTCTGCAGCAAATAAAATAGTAGATCGGAAACAGCACATGCTGTGCCATCATTTTTATAATCTGTTTGATATAAAAACCCATATTATTCAATCATCTCTTCATAGACAGGAGCTATCTCATCGATATCTCCAAATGCTTTCATTTCCCCATGCTCCAGGATCATGGCCTTGTTGCAGATACGCTTCACCTGGTCCAGATTATGCGATACAAAAAGTACAGTCACTCCGGTATCCATCATATCGACCAGCTTCTTCTCGCTCTTCTTACGGAATTTCGCATCGCCGACCGACAGCACTTCATCCAGGATCAGAATGTCCGGACGCACCACGGTCGCAATCGAGAATCCAAGTCTCGCCTTCATACCGGAGGAATAGTTCTTCAGCGGTACATCGATAAACTTGCCAAGCTCGGAGAACTCCACGATCTCATCGAATTTTTCTTCCATGAATTTGCGCGAATGTCCAAGCACCGCCCCGTAGAGGAAAATATTTTCCGCCCCGGTGTACTGCATGTCAAAGCCGGCACCAAGCTCGATCATCGGCGCAAGCACACCCTGTTTCTCAATCGTTCCCTCTGTCGGTTTGAACACACCTGCAATCACCTTCATCAAGGTTGATTTGCCCGCGCCATTTAAGCCTAAGATTCCGACTCTGTCGCCCTGCTTGACCGAAAAGGTCACATCCTTTAATGCCCAGAACTCCGTGTATGCAATATCATGTTTGACAAGCTTGATAAAATATTCCTTCAGGCTGTCGACCTTTTCCTTATTCAGATGAAACTCCATGCCAACATGGGATAATGTAATTACGTCTTTTCTTGTCTCTTCGCTCACGATATCTCCTCCCATGCCTTACAGATGCAGGATAAACTGATCCTGCTTCTTATTGAATACTGCAATTCCGATCACGATGCAGACAAATGCAAAGGTGAAGGAATAAATCAGCATATGCGCACTCATCGCCCTGCCGAACACACAGTTACGGAAATTGTTGATAATACAAAACAGCGGATTGAATTTCAAAATCCAGCTTACATTACTATTCAAAATCTTCTTTGGATAATAGAAGATCGCACAAGTATACATAATCAGCATCAATGCAACGTTCCACAGATATTCCATATCCCGGAAATACACGCCAATCGTCGCAAGTATCATACCCGCGCCAATGGACAACAAAAACAGATTTAGCAGCGGTACGATGGCAAGCAGTGTACGCCATGTCGGGAACACGCCCAGCACCAGTGCAACAACCGCAAGCACAACAAGCGATATCAGAAACAAAATGTAATTGAAACAGATATTCGCAAGCGGATACAGATATTTCGGAACATACACCTTCTTGATCATCGCCTCATTCTGACGGATGGACTTTAGGGCAGACGTCGTTGACTGTGAAAACAGCGTATACATCAGCCGTCCGGTCAGGATATAGACCGGAAATGATTTCTCCTTGTGTCCAAGCAGCGTACCGAATACCAACGTCAATACGATCATCGTAAGCAATGGCTCGATCATCGACCAGACGATTCCGAGATACGATCGTCTGTATTTTAATTTGATTCCTTTTCTGACAAGCTCCGTAAATAAATTGTTATATTGACGAAACTCCTTGATTTTTGTTCCCATATTTTTCCTATTCCCTGTCTACATGATTTCCCGAAGCACCTGTACGGTGTGGGAAAGTCCGGTCTTCATATCGTATTGTGGCACAAAGCCAAGTTCTGTCTGAAGCTTTGTCGTGTCAAGTGTTGCCTTGGTCGCCTTCGAATAGCCCGCCTGCTCCGTCGCATCCGGTAAGTCAAACACGACCTGTTTATCTGCGAGATCCGCGAGCTGCTTTGCGACATCGCGAAGCTGCACATCCGAATCCTTCGAACAGATATTGTATGCCTCACCATCTTTGCCATCTAACATGACAGCAAGGATACCTGCGACACAGTCTGCCACATAGGCATATGAAAACTCCTGTGTTCCCTCGCTCTTTAACACGATATCTTCCCGCTTCACACTCTTTAAGATGAACTGGGACAGTGCTTTTGTATCGCTCAGCAGCATCGTCGGACCGTACACACGGGACAGACGCGGAATTACGACATCCATCGCCTTTTGTTTGCGGTATGCCTGACACAATGCCTCACCGGTACGCTTGCTCTCCGGATATCCGGCACGCATCGTGTTGCAGTCGATATAGCCGAGATAGTCCTCTGCAAACTTATCCGTATCGCCACGGTTTTCTCCGTAGATTTCAACGGAAGATAAAAATACAAACCGCTTGCAGCCTGCCTCCTTCGCATAATCGAGCAGATACTGGGTACCGAATACATTTGCGGTGATTGTTCCAATCGGATCGCTCGCATAGGCAACCGGATGGGTGTTGCTCGCCGCATGGATTACATAATCGATTTTCGCTGGCAAAGCCGGATTTCCGACTACCTTCTCATTGATATCCTGCTTAATAAAATGAAACTGTGGACAATCCGCATAGTCCGCGAAACGGGCACGCGCCTTCTCCTCATTTCTGCCTAATATATACACTTGCGTATTTGCCTGATAATGCTTGTCTGCGTACAAAAGTGCATCCACCAAGAAGCTGCCGATCATGCCGGTGCCTCCGGAGATCAGCACCGATTCGTCTGCAAGCTCCTGTACCTCGATCATGCTTGCAACGGCACACACATCCTGCAAATAAAGTTCACTGTCATATAAATGCATCGCTGTCTCTCCTACTTTAACCATTTATCCTTCTCTGCGGTCAGATAACCCTTGAAAATCTCCAGATCATCCTTCGTCGTAAGCTTGATGTTCTTGTCCGAGCCCTTCGCAAAATACAGGCGCTCGCCAAGCTCTACCATCATCGTATTTGTATAAGAAGAACCGTAGATACCGATTTCCTCTGCAAATGCCTTCTCGTATGCCCACACAAGCTTATCGAACTTGTATGCCTGTGGTGTCGATACGCGGCGCAGTGTCTCACGTGGAATGTATTTCGTTGTAGATGCCTCATCGTCAATCACGAAGATCTGCTCATTGTAAGGAAGGGACGTAACACCATTTCCAAACTCATTACATTTCGCAATGACATCCTCGAGCACCTCGTCGTCGACCAGAGGACGGATACCATCATGAATGATGATGTTATCATCTGCAGAGCAGACATCCTTCAAGTTGTAGACACCATTTCGGATAGATTCCTGTGCGCTGTTTCCACCAGAGATCACCCATTTTACCTTTGTAATATTGAACTGCTTGGCATACGCCCATAACACGTTATGCCATCCGTCGATACAGACAACCTCGATTGCATCGATCAGATCATTTCTCTGAAAACTCTCCAGCGTATAGATCAAAACCGGTTTGTCATATACGTTGATAAACTGCTTCGGGATATCCTGTCCCATTCTCTGTCCGGAGCCTCCGGCAATAATCACTGCTACATTCATGTGCGATACCTTTATCCTTTCTCGTTTTTATCCTTTAATGCGGTCTGCTGATTCTTATCCACACCCTCCGAGCTTTCCTTACGGAACACGATACGGAAGGTCAAAAGCAATAATTTCAGATCCAACCGATAGGAGTATTCCTGAATATATGTCAGATCCAGTTTCAATTTATCAATCGGTGTGGTGTTGTATTTACCGTACACCTGTGCATATCCGGTCAATCCCGCCTTTACCTTCAGACGGAAATCAAAATCCGGTACCGACTCCTCGTATTTCTCGAAGATCTCCGGTCGCTCCGGTCTTGGACCAACCATCGACATATCGCCGACAAAGACATTGAACAGCTGTGGCAGTTCGTCCAGATGGAGATTTCGCAGCACCTTTCCAACTGGTGTGATTCGGTCATCATCTTTCTTCGCAAGCTGCGCACCGTGCGCCTCCGCATCAATACGCATACTTCGGAACTTATAGATCATAAACTGTTTTCCACCCCGTGTCAGCCGCACCTGCCGGTAAAAGACCGGTCCGTGGTCATATGCCTTAATCGCGATCGCAATGATCAGCATGATTGGGGATGCTACGATAATTCCAACCCCGGATATTAACAGATCGGTTGCGCGTTTGAAGAAACGCTGATCTGCCTGCAAGCCGATATTTCTTGACAAAAATACCGGTGTATCTACCAGATGCATATCATCCGAGCCTTTCATGATAATATCCGTGATCTTCGGAATGACATAGGTACGGATAGAATGCTTAAAGCAATATTTCAATATATTATTTCGGTCTTCTGACGGCAGATCATACAGCACGACGCCTTCGAAATCCAATACATCCTGCTGGATTTTCTCCATACCCTGCTGATAATTTAATACCTCACAGATCTGATAACGATCACGTCTGGCATTGATCTTAAGAAGGAAATTCTCCGGCGGATAAATACCATAGATCACGATCAGCTTCCGCGGTGGGAAAAACAGCATGTAGATATGCTGGATCAAAATCACCCAGAGCGTCTCAAACACAATCTGTATGATTACCATTATGATAACCGGAAGCACGTTCATATAATCACGCGATACCATGCAGATGAAAATATACGCAACAGCTCCACCGATCACGATTGCAAGTCCATGTGACAGACACAGATCAAGCACGCGCATATAGCTTAATTTATATCCATTGAAGCTTTTGGTGATCAGAAACAGAAAGACGGCATACAACCCGATCACGACATAATTTCCCCGAAAGAATAACGGATTGTGATACTCTCCAAACCAGATCACACCAAATGATACTGCCTCAAATACCCATATGATCAAATTCGCAAGCAAACTCAATGCTCTTCTTCGTTGTTCTTCTAAGTACATAGTTCCTCTTTTACAAATAAGCTGCGCTCATTTGTCTCTTTCCAAAAACACGACAGTCGCACCGGAGACATAAACTATGTTCCGATGCGACACCCCGCTTTTTTATTTAAATTGCTGGATCGGTCGGGTCCCATGTCTGGCTGCCCGGTATCTTCTGCAATACCGGCTTACCGAGTGGTCCCGGATCACTGGAATTATAGATCGTAATCTTTGTGCCTCTTGGACAATTATCAAAGATCCACTTTGCGTCAATAACCTGTAACCGGACGCATCCATGCGATACACGTTTTCCGAGGTTGTTATAGCTGCTTGGAATCAGTGTGCGCGGATTCGTCTTATTATATAACACCGAATGGAATAAGAAATCGCCCTGTATCTGAGAACAATACTGTCCCTGTACACCACCCATCAGTGCATTCCAACGCCATTTACCAGCCAGATAGAAGGTTCCAACCGGAGTGGCGTCACCCGGCGAACAGGTCATTGCCTTGATTGGCACGCCATCCTTATAGATCGTAATGCAGCTCTCCTGCTTGTTTACACGAATCTCATATGTATCCTTCGTAATCGCTGGTGGTTCAATATAAACATACGGCTTCGCCGTTGTCCCCGGTGCCTTTCCGCCCTTTTTGACGAGCTGGATCTGGATTGCCTCCATCCGTTTTCCACCATTGGTTGTACCTGCCATCTGTCCATTTTTCGCCCAGTCAAGCCAGCCGAGTGACTGACAATGGACACGATAGTAAATATCGTAATATGCTGTAATATCGCCGGTCAGATGCATGCAGATGGCCTCGATCCGCTTTGACTGACCTGTCGTACCACTCACGCCATTGTTCGAAACATCCTTTGTCCAGCCAAGGGACTGCACATGGGTATTATAGACGATACCGCCTGTTACACCCTGTGTCTTTAAATCAATCTTGATCGCTTCGAGACGTTTACCCTTTCCAGTAGTACCCGCGATTGTTCCACCTGGCACTGTATTCATCCAGCCATAAGACTGTGCATGTACCTGATAATTTACTGTGGCAGCCGGCGTTACCGATGGTTTCTGGATCAGCTTGATTTCGATTGCTTCAAGACGTTTTCCCTGTCCAACTGTGCCAGCTGTATCGCCGCCTTTTGTCCATGAGCTCCAGCCATACGTCTGCATATGTACACGGTATAATACCTCATAGCGATTTGCAAGTTCACCCGTCAGTTCCATCCGGATTGCTTCCATACGCTTTGACTTCCCAACCGTTCCGGCATACTGTCCTTTATCTGCAAGACTTCTTGGGGATGCTCCATTCGTATCGGCATCCACCCAGTTCATCCAGCCATAAGTTTGCACATGTGCCTGATAGCGAAGTCCGCCTGCATAAGATGTCCCATTCTGTTTTAAAGAAATCGCAATCGCTTCGAGACGTTTCCCCTGCCCGGTCGTACCTGCCGTCTTACCATTCTGAGCTGGATTCATCCAGCCGTAACTCTGTGCATGTACACTATATGATACTGTCGGCATCGCCTCCGCTGCCTGTGTGGTATTCGTTGGCAATACGATCACACTGAGCAGCATCACAAGCGATAATAAAAATGCTCCTATTTTTTTCATAATCCTGTACGCGTCCTTGAAAGCCCGCTTCTCCTTCACTTGATTTTTGTAAATCACATAATTGACATTTATTATATATAATTTTCCTGTTCTTGTCACGAACTTTCTATTACATTCTGTTTTACTGGATTGTTACACGGATCTCTGCAACCTTTCCATCGCGGATACGCTGTGCTGCTTCTCCGGATACAGTTGCTGCCTCACAGGACTCTATACTTCCATCAGCCGCCACAAGTTCGTACTTTGTAACTGCATACTGTCCCGGAATTATATCCCGCTTGCTGCCACAGTCATATACAACCTTGATCTTGCCAAACAACGTTGTCTCTACCTTGCCGTCGTCCTTCACAAGATATGCCGGGATTGCCGGTGCAAGCTTAAATGTAAGTGTACCATCCTGCATTGTAAATAACTTCTCGCCGTTCATCATAAGCTCCCACATCTGTAAGAACTCTGCAGTTGAACCACTCAGTCTTGCGACAAAGCCCTTTCCGTGGATCTTCTCATTGAAGTTTGCAGAGCTTACTAAGAAGGATGAATTCTCGAGCGGACTTCTGCCGTATGTCTCATAAGGCAGGAATGGAACGCCCATCTTCTTTAAGTCTGCGAAATACTCTTCATACAGTCCGGACTTCAACAGTTCCAGTAAATATTTGTACTCCATATGCAGCCAGATGGATTCGTTCTCCAGCCAGCCCGGGGAGAATGCACGCGCACGTCCAATCTCGTAAGAGCATTTTGTAAGTGGTGCATTTACCTTGTACATATCAAGCTTCTTGTCATACATATCTGAAGCCTTTACCTTCTCATAAAGTGCTTCCTTCGCCGCATATGTCTGTGGCAGCTTCAGGTAACGAACCGGTCCCTCTAAGAACAACGGGATATCAACCACCTGCAGATTCTCCGGTGTGATCACGCCGTCCTTTTCTGTGTAATCCGACATGCTGTATGCCATATAAGCCGGTGCAATGCCATCTTTCATCGCACAACCAAGCTCAATTCCTTCCTCTACATATGCGATCATGCGGTCAAGAGTTGCAATAAGCGTTGCAGCCGGAATCGTCTCTTCTTTTCCGTCAATGCCAAATGCGGTCTTCTCACGATATGCTTCCTTTGCGATATTCACAGCATTCCATACTGCCAGACGGTCACCGCCCTTTGTATAATTCTTAAGTGCTGCATCTGTCTTTTCAATCAGCTCGGCAAGCTCTGCAGGAACGTCTACCGCACGGTCAAACTTCGCAAGCTCCTCACGCAAGAACAATAACATCCGCTGTAATTCGTATGTCTCGCAGACAGAAGAACCAAATAATCCCGGCAGACCATTTAACGCGTCATACCAGCCCGGCTTTCCACCTTCCATCTCGACACCGATGCCCTTCATATCGAGTGCATCGAACTTGAGTGTACTCATCAGCACAAGCTTCGTTGCAAGATTTGAAGTATAAACGTCACCCTTTCCATACGCTGTACGCGCCTTGTCAAATGTTACCTCTGCCTTCTTCTCCTCGTCGATCGAGTTGTACTGTCTGACACCCTTGTCTGTCTTGACATAACGCTTCACACGTGGAAGAACCGTTGCCTTTGACTCATAGTAGGTGTAATCCTTCTCATCAAAGAGCATCGTCTCTTCCTTCTCCGGATAGACAGACAGATATGCGTCAACGAGATCCAGATTGTATGTCCAGTGGTCGCTCCAGTAGCCCTCACCGAAATCTGCATTCAGATTCTCAACACTGTGTTCCATCACAACGGCGAAGAACTTGTCTTCCTCAATGGTAAGTCCAACCTTCTTATTGTAGATCTGTGCGTATAATTTACCCGGTGTAAATGGCTTTGCAAATAAGTTTTTCAGAACATCCGCATTCTCAGTTACATAGGAGAGCACTTCCGCTTCTGCCTCTGGCTTTAATGAATATGTAATCTGCTTTACCTGCAATGGATTGTAACCATCCAACTGCAGCAGATCGTAAAATACTTTGATATTGTAATCGCCGACGAAGTTCGCAAAATAGATATCGCTTCGACGGTTCTGGTTTACATCACGGAAGTTTCCATTTCCCTGTGAATAATATTCCGGAAGCATGGAGAAGAAATTGTAATCACGCTCCACATCGCCGTGCTTTCTGGAATATACATAGAAGATATGTCCGCCCGGAAGCTTCACCGGATATCCGCCACGCAGGACGTTGTCAATATAGGTCTGCTTGCAGTACGCATCGAAGACTGGATCTGCCGTTGTCGTTGCGATCGTATCTGCAAGTTCGTTGATGATCGCGTCATTTTCTTCATGCTTTCTTGCAAAATATGCTGCATTCAAACCAGCATCTGCAAATGTATGGAACAGCTCCTTCGTGCCTGCCTGACCATATACAGAATAGATCGTGTAACTGTCTGTGATGTCCTCATGCGCACACGCAAACCCTGCCGGTACCTGATTCGCACACAGCTGATGCTCTGCCGCAAGTGCAAGTACCTCTGTCTGAAAGAATTTCACTGGCTTTGCCAGACTTGTATCGTAATCAAAGATCAGCTCCGGATCTGCGATGATCGGAAGTTTTTCGCCGTTCTTATTGACAGATACCATGAAGTTTCCTGCCTCTACCTCGGAAACTTCTGCCGCATCGGCAAGTGCGATACGCACACGGTAATATGGGAGCTTCTCGTTTACATCCTCGACCTGCATCCAAGCCTTTGTCGTCTGTGCCGTCTCCTTCATATCCTTTAATGCGATACCGTATGGAAGCAGTGCCGGCATACCATCTAACACTTCCACGTCCTTCTTCGCACCAGCGAGATTCGTGATCGTCACAGTACGGACCAGACCGCCGAGACGCTCGTTTGGCATTGTGTAGTACAGGACATTTACTTTGATGCCAAGTGCTTCGTTTGTCTCCTCGATTTCCAGCTCGTTCATACCGATGTACATCTTGTGTGGCATATCGTCGTCCACAAACGGCTCGTAGAATGTTCCGTCTACCTTCAGGAACGTGCGGAAGCCCATCGTCTTTGTAAACTGGTAGGACTGATGTGCCGGATAAAATTCCATGATGGAATGATCTTTGTTCTCTGAGCCGAAGCTGCAGATTGCCTGTCCACGGTTAACGTAGAAGTTCCAGAGCGGGGTTCCGTGGATACCGCTGATGCCCGGGAGGAAGCTTGCGAAACAGGACTGTTTGTTGTAGTTTTCGATTACAAAGCGGTTCTTATTGTCAAACATATTTTCCCCTTTCTAAATCGTACGGATAATTGTAATCTACATCTCTACGAATAATGGATATTGCAATTCTACGCAGACGCGCTCTCGCTCACTTCCACACGTAGCAGACACTAAACTCCCTGCGCCCTCATTCTTCCGGCGCAGCTCGTTAAGTGCTGACGTGTTCCAATGGTCTGCTTTAGAATCTGCAATATCCATCATTCGATATACATTTTTGAACAATTATCCTGTTTTTATCTATAAATTTAAATTATCTTTGACTGCAAATTTTACTTTGCGGCGGCGTATAATTCCTTGATCTGTGCCTCGTCGAGTGGCAGGATTGGGGAGTTGTCGTCGCAAGTGTCGCGGTTTTCTACGATCACGACTTCGCCGTCTGTATCCATGATATGGTTATGCCATGTGCCCTTCTTGATGTTGTAGATCTTGTGCGGCTCCATGTGTACGGCTGTAATCTTGCCCGGCTTGTCGCCTTCGCCTGCGAGGAACAGTGTACAGTGTCCCTGTACCAGTACGAATACCTCGTCCGTATATAAATGCTTCTGCATTGTCTTTACATTCTCGATCAGCAGATCGTCGCAGAACTTTAAGACTGCGACTCTCCAGCTTTCGTAATCAACAAGTGGTTTGTAGCCTTCCGGCTGAAAATCTATAATTTCAATTCCTTCCATAATTGGTTCCTCCTTAAGCAAGTGTTACTTCGATTGTGTGCTGTGCATCCTTGGAAAGTGCCTCGATATCTGCACGCTTGATCACTGGCGTTCCGGCAAAGTCGTAAGGTGTGCCATCGATTGTGATTGCGCTTACCTTGTAATCAGCCGGCGCCTTCTTCTCTGCATTCTTCATAACGATCTTGACATTTCTGTCTGCAAAGATCATAGAAAGTCCTGCTTCCCCATTTGCATCAAACTGCTCTGGAAGAAGCTGTGGCACGAATGCCAGATCTCCCATCTGTCCACGCACACCAAACATCTGTGTGATCACCGTTACAAGCAGCCAGCTTGCAGCACCGGTCAGATAGTGGTACACGCCACGTCCCTTGGCATCCACATACTCCGGCACACCCGGATAGATGCGGCTCTTCTCGACATCGTTGCAGTGCTCAAATAATGTATTAAATACTTTATACGCTTCCTTCGCGAAGCCTCTTTGATAAAGTGCATTTCCAAACATCGTTGCCATGTGACAGAACACGGCACCATTTTCCTTGTGGCCATACGCGAATCCAAACATACGTCCAAGATCCATCTTCACCTCATGGAAATCGGTGTTCAAACGGTAACCGCCAACAGAAGCATCGTACAGATACTTATCTGCGGATTTCACGATCTGGGCCACCTGTTCGTTGGTTGCTGTCTTCGACATGATCGTAAATACCTGTGAGGTAAGCATCATACGGACACCGCCATTGATATCGCCCTCAACCGCCTTGCCGGAGTTATCATAATAACCGTTGAAGAAGCCATCGCCCTCTGCAGTCTGTACCCACTCGGTCTTGCGGATGTGCTCACGCATCCAGTCTGCCTTCCCCTTGAGGTTTGCAGCAAGCTCTGATACAGAGATCTCTACCTTCTCACCGGATAATGTATGTCTGCATGTCTCGCAGTAATTCATCAGTACTTCACGCTTCTTCGCTACGTCGTCATACAGATCTGCACCGGATACAAGAAGCTGCTGCATCTCCTTTGCGATCTTCACGGTCTTTTTGCCGGATGCCTCGAATGCTGCAAGCAGTCCTGCGATGTGATCCATATTGTCTGCGTACATCGTTGTAAATGCCACGCTCTCACCACGCTGTGCTGCCATATCGAGTGCATCGTTCCAGTCTGCACCACGCAGGCGGATCTCATTGTGATCTCCGACATCGTAGAAGGAAGACAGATTCTGAATCAGCAGATGCTCTAACAATGTTCCGGAGTATACATTTCCTGCTGCATCCTTCTGCTTTTCACCCTGTGAGATATCCCAGTCTGTATCGCGGTCCTCGCCACGACAGATCAGAAGATCCTTGAAATATGTATTTTCTTCTAACAGGATATCCAAATCTCCTGTCTGATTGATATAAAGCTCGGTTGTCAGATATGGCCATACGCCGTGATCCATCCATACACGCGCGATACCATTACGGTCAGCGATAAATTCGCCCTGCTTGCTTCCAATGATTGTTGCATTTGTACCATCGAGACGCACACCACCGAAGTTGTCGATCAGCATCTGACGCACGCCATCCGGATTCATGATAAGAAGTGCCAGACAATCCTGCCACAGGTCACGCCATCCACGGCCGCCCTTACCATAATCATGATGTGGAAGGAACGAACATCCATAGATCCGACGCAGCATTGGCTGGAAGCTTACCCACTTCATCCACTGGTCGAAATCCTTGTTGCCTGTGTGGTAAGAGACATTGACCTTCTCCTGCCAGTATGCGATTGTCTCATCCCATGCCTTGTCAAACGCCTTGACACTCAGGAACTTATTTGCAGCTGCTGTAAGCTCTTCTGCGCTGTCGCCATAACCCATTGCGATCACATAGGAGATTGTCTCACCGGCAGCCACCTTCTTCTCTGCAAATACAACACCGCCCAATGCTTCGTAGCCGTCGATGCCTTCGCCCTTTGCATATGGCGCAAGTGGATTCTTATAAAGTGCACGTGGGTTCTCCAGATTACCGCCCTCGCCAATGAAATCCTCTACGATTGGATAATAGCCGATCGGTGTCTCGTTCTCATTTCCACCGAACACACCATAGTTGATCTCGTTGCGCTTATGTCCACGCTCGTCAAATGTCATCGTCGGCTTTACAAGAATGCCTGTCTCATTGGTTGTAATGCGATGAAGCAGAGCCGTTACGTGACGGTGGTCACGGATGTTATCTGCGGATCTTGCATAAAGTGGAATCGCAGTCACGACCTGCATTGTCATTTCTTCCTCCGAAATATTTGTAAGCTCTACCTTCAGAAGCTCCAGCTTCTCACCGCTGATTGGTGACACGCTGGAAAGCGCTGCCTTCACACCGTTCTTCTCAGATGTACGTGTGATCTTGTGATGCATGAAGCCTGCCTCCAAATAGGTTGGTTCCTTGTCCTCTGTAAAAAGCTCTGCCTGCTGGGCAGCGGAACGCCCAGTCAATGACCAGAGTGTCTTGCCATTGATCTTGCACCATACATTTCTGGATGACTTGTCATTGTGCAGATTCTCACAGCTCACTGGTGGCATAAGGAATGAATTCTGACTCATCTTCGAGTCACCTGCGAGATCGGGTGCAACCGAACTCATAACCCCTGATTCATTTGCGATTGGAAAATAAAGATAACTAAGCATCTCTGGATTCTCCATAGTAAAGTCGCCCTGATTTCCTACATAATTAATCTTCATTTCAACACTCCTTTTTATTAAAATTCTTATATTATTTTCTTGTTTTAGAGGTTGTCTGACAGTCTCTGCAAACAACCAGATGCGCGCAATCACGCACATTACAATTATATCGTATTTTTCCACATAAGAAAAGAGACGTCTATCATTTACGTCTCTTTTTTTAGTAAAATTTTACTCATCATTTGCATTTTTATTTTCGGTTGGCAGGTTCCATCTGTTCCCGCCAAAAAAGTCTGCCTCCGCAGCATCGTGTGTCACCAGAAATGTCGTCTTCCCTGCAGTCTTCTCCTTCACATACTGCATCACGATCTGCTTCGTCGTGGCATCCAATCCTTTAAATGGTTCATCTAAGATCACACAGTCCGCATCGTACAACAATGCCCGGAGCAGGGCGATCCGCCGCCGCATGCCACCACTTAGTTTCATGACGTTCTGTTTTAAGTCATCCGCCGTGATACCAACCTGTGCTGCCTCCTGTTCTATCCTGCACTTCTGCGCGTCCCTTTGTGCATGCGTCTTCTTACGTTCCAGCACAAGGGCAATATTCTCATAGGCTGAAACATCCTCGCACAACCGGTCTTCCTGAAACAATACAGCTACCCGCTCTGGCATGCCAGTTACTTTGCCGCTGTCCACCTTTTCTAATCCTAACAGAATCCGAAGCAGGGTTGTCTTGCCACAGCCCGACACACCCATGATTACAGTCGTCTCTCCTGCCGGAAACTCCTTCGAGAGCTGGCTTAGCACCTGCTTTTCGCCATACGTTTTCGATACATTTTTTATTCTAATATCCTGCATCCGTATCCTCCATAAAACGTGAGCACGGATTAAGCAGCCTCGACAGTCCTGCCAGAAATACCTTCTCCGCCACCACGCTGACTACCACAATGATCACCGTCCACGCAAGCAGGTCGTCGGTATCAAGGTATATTTTTGCTGTATAAAGCATCTTGCCGATCGAACCGTTCGGCACGCCGATGATTTCTGCGGCGATACCTGCCTTCCATGCCATACCGGTTGTCACACGGCAGGCAGAAAGAAGAAACGGGCGAAGCTTCGGCAGCTCGATATAGCGGAAGCGTTTGCGCCATGGCAGCTGAAAGACTGTTGCGACCTCCTGCATCTCCCGGTTTTCTGCACGTAGTCCCTCTAAGACATTCTGATATATGATCGGAATTACGATCAGGAACGATATGAATACCGACAGATTCCGGGCGGACAGCCAGATCAGACAGATCACGACGAACGATGCCACCGGCACACTTTTGATTGTCGCCATCCACGGCCACAGCAAGGTCTCTACAACCGGGTGCTTCGCCGCCAGATAAGCAAGCAGGCAGCCCAGAATCAACCCAAGCAAAAAACCGCCTGCAATATGGTAGAACGAGAACCATATCGCACGCGCAAAGCCCTCCACCCGCCAGATCGTGCAAAGCCGTCTTGCAACTGCAACCGGTGTTACAAGCAGAATCCGCTGGTGGATGAGAAGTGCTGCAATTTCCCAAAAAGTGAGTGCAAGCAACGCTGCACCCACTTTCTTTAATACTTCTTTATAGTTCATATTTACAATCCATAATAAAAATCATCGGCTGGGAGTGTACCGCCAACTGCCTGTGGGTTCTCGTCAAAGAGAATCTGCAGATATCCGCTGACACTGTCCTTCATTTCCTGTCCCTTCAGGAATGTGATATGGCATTTCGGAATCGCCTTCTCTGCGAGCGGCGCCTTCGCCACAATACCATATCCGGCGATCAGCTCTGCCGCATCGGCTGCATTGTCATTTGTATAAGCAACGGAAGCCTCATACTCTGAAAGGAACGTCTCAACTGCCTGTGGATGCTCCTTCACGAAATCTGTCCGGGCAACAACCACACCAGTCACGATATCACAATCCTCGATCTCTGTCCATGCATCATTTAAGTCGATTGCAACGCGCAAGCCGTCAACCTGTCCCATTGCGGCTGTCGCAAATGGCTGTGGTAACATAGCAATCGCTTCAGAATCATTTGCAATATAAGACAGTGCTTCCGTTGTATCTGCACACCACTGGATCGTAAGACCACTATCCGGATCAATGCCATTTTGCTTCAAAATATGGCGCAGTGTGTATTCTGGTGTTGCACCCTGTCCGGTTGCATACAGTTTCTTGCCTGCCAGATCCTTAATGCTCTGTACGCTGTCTCCACGCTCCACGATGTTCAGGACTCCCAGTGTGTTAACTGCAAGGATCTGCACGCCACCGTTCGTATTGTTATAGATCACAGAAGCCAGATTCGATGGAACCGCTGCAATGTCAATGTCACCCTTTGTAAGCGGTGCCACAAATGTAGATGGATCGGTGGATAGATCTGCGAACTCATATGTGCCCTTTGCAGTCCCATCTTCAGCATCCTTCATCAGCTTGACCATACCCATTGCGGTCGGGCCGGACATCGCACCGACACGGACAGTTACATCATCTGTTCTCTCCTTCTTTCCACATCCTGCCAAAAGCATGCAGAACATAGAAAAAGCCAGCAACAAAGCAAATACTTTCTTCACTGCCGGTCTCTTCTTTGCATTTCGTCTCATCTCGTTCATAGATTTGCTCTCCTTTAAATTAACCTTATAATATTTAGATCTTAGCTGTGTTGCATTTCGCAGTCACACCATCGATCATCCCTAATTTGCCGGAAAGCGCACTGGTACACGACATCGGCGCATCCATAACGACGGATATGATAGAAACACCCTTCTTCTCATACGGAAGTCCCATACGGCCGATGATATAGTCTGCATATTCATGCAGAACCGCATTCACCTTCGCCGCCTGATCTCTCTCATATACGATAATACTGATTACGGAAATTCGCTTATCCATAGTACCCTCTTTTATTACTCGCCTTTCCACGCGGGACGAACCCTTGTGCGTCAGAACGAAATGAAACAACTTTAATCTTCTTCAATATGCTCGCAACCTTGTGCGATAATTGTGCGGACATGTTCATCCGCCAGAGAATAGAAAATTGATTTTCCTTCTCTTCGGTTCTTCACCAGTTTATTCTGCTTCAAGATACGAAGCTGATGTGAGATTGCGGACTGTGTCATGCCGAGCGCCTCAGCCAGATCACACACGCACACCTCTGCCTCAAATAATACGAACAAAATCCGTATTCTCGTTGAATCGCCGAATACCTTGAAGAGCTCTGCCAAATCATACAATTCTGTCTCACTTGGCAGCTTCTCATTCACAATCTTCAGCAGATCCTTGTGCACCTCGTGACTCTCACAACATTCTATCATTTTCTGCGTATGTGCCATAGTATCCTCTTTTCACACTAAAGTTTCTTTACAAACAATGTACGGATTGCATTTAACACTGCCAGTATCATAACTCCGACATCTGCAAAAATGGCAAACCACATATTTGCAATACCAAGTGCGCCGAGTACCAGACAGATTACTTTAATACCAATCGCGAAATAAATATTCTCATATACGATACGGATACATTTTCTTGAGATCCGGATCGCCTTCGAGATCTTCAGTGGATCGTCGTCCATCAATACGATGTCGGCAGCTTCGATCGCTGCGTCGGAGCCAAGCGCGCCCATCGCAATACCGATATCGGCACGTGAGAGAACTGGTGCGTCGTTGATTCCATCACCCACAAATGCAAGTTTATCCTTTTCCGACTTTTTCGTCAAGAGTTCTTCAACCTTTTCTACCTTATCGCCCGGAAGCAGCTCACTGCATACCTCATCGATTCCAAGCTGTGCGGCTACATGATCTGCCACATTCTTGGCATCTCCGGTCAGCATAACGGTCTTCTCAATACCGGACTTCTTCAGTGCGGCGATCGCCTCTGCCGCATGCTCCTTGATGACATCGGAGATCAGAATATGTCCGGCGTATTTACCATCAATCGCTACATGGACAATCGTTCCAACATGGCTGCAGTCGTGATACTCGATACCGAGCTTCTTCATAAGCTTTGCATTTCCAGCTGCAACAACCTTTCCGTCCACCTTTGCTGTCAGACCATGACCACCGATCTCCTCCACGTCACTGACGCGGTTCTTATCGATCGGCTTGCCATACGCACGCTGTAAGCTCTTGCTGATCGG
The DNA here is from genome assembly GCF_040094675.1 of Coprococcus hominis (ex Arizal et al. 2022). Lineage (NCBI taxonomy): Bacteria > Bacillati > Bacillota > Clostridia > Lachnospirales > Lachnospiraceae > Coprococcus > Coprococcus hominis (ex Arizal et al. 2022). The sequence goes on along the minus strand of NZ_JBBNHG010000019.1, from coordinate 12,167 downwards.
ATGGGTGGAATAGCTCTCTGCAAGGGCTGCATACTCAAGCAGCTCCTCATCCTTATATGGGCTGTGGTGGATACCATTTACCTCAAATACACCCTTCGTCATCGTACCGGTCTTATCAAATACGACGATCTTCGTCTGCGACAATGTCTCTAAGAAGCTTGAGCCTTTGACAAGGACACCTTCCCGGCTCGCGCCGCCGATGCCTGCAAAGAAGCTAAGCGGAATACTGATTACCAGTGCACATGGACAACTGATTACAAGGAATGTCAGGGCACGGTATACCCAGTCGCCCCATTCCGGTGCAAGCCCCATAAATGCCATCCGCACGATCGGCGGTAAGATGGCAAGTGCCAGAGCACCATAGCAGACTGCCGGTGTATAGATCTTCGCAAACTTCGAGATAAAGTTCTCGGAACGTGATTTTCTGGAGCTTGCATTCTCTACCAGTTCCAAAATCTTCGATACCGTCGACTCGCCGAATTCCTTCGTCGTACGGATCTTCAAAAGTCCGGTCATGTTGATACATCCACTGATGATCTCATCGTCCACGCTGACTTCCCGCGGTACGCTCTCACCCGTCAGTGCACTTGTATTCAAGGACGATGTTCCCTCGACAACGACACCATCGATTGGCACCTTCTCACCCGGCTGTACAACGATAACCGTACCGATCTCGATCTCATCCGGATCAACCTGCTCAAGCTCTCCATCCTTCTCTACATTTGCATAATCCGGGCGGATATCCATCAGATCACTGATGTTCCGGCGGCTCTTGCCAACAGCGTAGCTCTGAAACAGCTCTCCGATCTGATAGAAGAGCATAACCGCAGTACCTTCCTTGTAATCCCCGAGTGCGATCGCACCGATGGTGGCAACTGCCATCAGGAAATTCTCATCGAAAATCTGTCGGTTCAAAATTCCCTTTCCTGCCTTCTTCAGGATATCATATCCGATTACAAAATACGGAATCATATACAGTCCGAACCGCACGTATCCTTTCACCGGGATAAACTGCAAAGCGATCACCAATACCGCTGCAATAATGATCCGAATCAATACCTTCTTCTGCTTCTTCGTCATAGCCGTCACTTCCTATCTCTGTCTGCTTCTTCTACTTACTTATGCACACCTGCTGCATCTGTGCAGATCTCTTATAAGAAGATCTCGCAGTCATCCTCTACCTTCTTGCAGTTCTTCAGAACGTCCTTCATAACTGCCTTTGCATCTGCACCTTCTTCAAACTCTACGATCATCTTGAGTGCCATAAAGTTTACAGTTGCGTCCTTGACACCAGCTGTATTCTTAGCAGCGTCCTCCATCTTATTTGCACAGTTTGCACAATCAACATCAATTTTGTAAGTTTTCTTCATCATCGTATCTCCTTTTTTCTCGATATCATATGAACAATTATTCATATGTTTTTGTTTATTATAGCATTCCTTTTTCAGATGTCAACTATCAATTTCCATTTTTTCCTGTTTTTTTATCACGCAGATCATTATGACAAGCAGGCTCAAAAATGCTGCCAGACTTCCTGCCGCTCCCAGACTGATTCCACGCCCGGATAAATCAAATTTTGCACTCACACCAAGTACAGCCGTCACCGCTAACAGAATTCCGATCAATCCCTCTCCGGCGATCAGTCCGGAAGAAAATAAGATTCCATCCTGCACATACGCCTCATTCTTTTTCCTTTCATAAAACGCGCGCAACAGACCGCCAACCATGATCGCTGTTGACAGATGAATCGGCAAATACAATCCGATAGAAAAAGGAAGCACCGGAATCCCAACGATCTCAACCGCAACTGCGATAAATACGCCGATCAGAATCAGTCCCCACGGCAGATAATCTCCCATCACACCTTCCACAACCAGCTTCATCAATGTTGCCTGCGGTGCCGGAAGCTCCGGATCGCCGAAGCTCCATGCTGCCTGCAACAGATACAGCACACCACCGATTGCAAGTCCGGAAACAACCGCCCCGATCAGCTCTCCAACCTGCTGCTTCCACGGTGTTGCCCCGACGATAAAACCAGTTTTCAAATCCTGCGACGTATCCCCTGCCATTGCCGCGACAATACAGATGACCGTTCCCATTGAGATTGCAACTGTCATTCCTTTTAATCCGGTCTGCCCGGTTAATTTCAGCACAAAGGATGCAAGCAGCAATGTCGCGATTGCCATACCAGATACCGGATTGTTCGAAGAACCGACAAGACCAACCATCCGTGCACTGACGGTTGCAAAGAAAAATCCAAACACGGCAATAAAAAGTGCCATCGGCACAGACAGCCGGATCTGTGGCATCACACACAGGAACAACAGGATTGCCACAATTCCAATGATCACATACCGCATCGGAATATCACGTTCTGTCCGTTCCCTTCCCGTATTCCCATAGCCACGCACTGCCTTACGGAAGGTCGTCACGATCAATGGCAACGTCTTTACAAGGCTGATAATTCCGCCTGCCGCAACTGCTCCGGCTCCAATATAGCGGATATAGTTTCCCCACAATTCCCATGTGGTTAAAGTGCCGATTGCTCTCGTCGCTGGAAACAAGATATTATCCCCACCAACCAGCACGAACGCCGGCATCAGCACGAGCCAGCCAAGTACCGCCCCGCTCAACAGATACGAAGACACACGCGCGCCGCAGATATATCCAACACCCACCAATGCCGGTAGCACGTCGATACCAAAGCCTGCCCCACGCAGCTTCCGGCTTTCAAAATCGACTTCACTTGGAAACAGCTTCAATCCGTCTGCTAAAAATTTATAGACAGCTGCCGCGAGCAATCCTTTTAATACCTTCTTTGCTTTCGCGCCACCCTCTTCTCCAGCAAGCAGCACCTTCGAACATGCCGTTCCCTCCGGGTATGGCAGGCGGTCATGTTCTTCCACGATCAGCGCGTGGCGAAGCGGCACCATGAAAAGCACCCCAAGCAGACCGCCGCTTATGGCAAGCATCGCGATCGTAAAAAAAGACGGCATCGCCGTTCCATGCTCCTTCGCCCACATAAACAACGCTGGAAGCGTAAAGATTGCACCTGCCGCCAGCGATTCTCCGGCGGAGCCGATTGTCTGTACCATGTTATTTTCCAGAATCGAATCCCGCTTTAACAACAGCCGCACAATCCCCATCGAGATCACGGCTGCCGGAATGGATGCGGATACCGTCATACCGACACGCAGCCCCAGATAGGCATTGGCACCACCAAATACAACGGCAAGTAAAATTCCTAAAATAAAAGCTGTCGGTGTAAATTCAGTTGTTTTTTTCATTGTCTGTTTCTCCCTGTTTTTATACTTCTTCACAGATACAGTTTTTCCCATTTTTCCTGCATACATACATTGACTTTTTCCGTCCATCTTATGTATAATTGTAAATAAAAAAAGCGCGAATGGCAGACACATTTCACGACAGAAGGGAGCGTATATTTATGAACAAACAGGTCATTATTTCAATCGGACGAGAGTATGGAAGCGGCGGACATGTAATCGCAGAAATGATCGCCAAGCATTACAATATTCCACTTTATGACAGAAATATTCTCGACGAGCTTTCCAAGGAAACCGGAAATTCTTACGATGTCTATAAGAAGTACGATGAAAAGCCAGCAAATCCTTTTATCACCAGAACGGTACTCGGACAGTCAAACTCCGTAGAAAAGATTATTGCAGAAATGCAGTTTAATTTCCTGAAGGAAAAGGCAGAAAGCGGAGAATCCTATGTAGTACTCGGTCGTTGTGCCGAGGACATCTTACAGGATAATGATGGACTGATCTCCATCTTCCTTGTCGGCGACACCGATGTGAAGCAGAAGCGAATCATGGAAGTCAAGCATGTATCCGCAGACGAGGCGCTCACAAAAATGAAACGCCACGATAAAAGCCGGAAGCAGTATCACAATTCTTTCTCCTCTGGCAAATGGGGCGATTCCCGGTACTATGATGTCTGCATCAATACCAGCCGCCTTGGTCTGAAAGCTTCAGCAGAAGAACTGATTCGCTATATCGACGCCAGAGTAGCTGCCATGTAATTGAATTCATACAAATCATACATTGATATATTTACATACAAAAAGAGTCCTGCAAATCCGCAGGACTCTTTTTTGATTTGTTATTTTATTTAATAATACATGCTCTGCCATCATTCAAAGGCGTTGCACTCGGTGCTTTGCCTCCCTTTGGTACGAGTACGATCTGAATTCCTTCCAGACGCTTTGCATATCCAACGGTTCCGGCTGTCTGACCATTCTTCGCCCAGTTCAACCAGCCGAAGGTCTGTGCGTGTACACGGTAGTATACATCATATTTCTCAGCAAGCTCACCAGTCAGCTTGATCTCGATTGCCTCCAGACGCTTCGCCTGTCCAGTCGTTCCACTGACTACACCATCGCTGACCCAAGGCTGCCATCCCAATTTCTGCACATGCGTATGATAGGTCACACCACCATCTACACCAAGCGCTTCATTGTTGACCTGAATCCGGATTGCCTCCAGACGCTTTGCTTCTCCATATGTTCCAGAGAAGGAACCATCTGATACAAACTGCTGGTTGCCATAGGTCTGTACATGCGTTGCATAATTGATCAATCCCGGCTGATCACTCTTCGATGCGGACCTACCGTACTGTACATAGGAAACTGCACTGGTTCCTGTTGATGGTGTCATGCCCTTCGGTACAACGTAGATCTGGATTGCCTCCAAACGCTTTGCGAATCCGGAAGTACCTGCCGTCTCTCCGTTCTTTGCCCAGCCAAGCCAGCCAAAGGTCTGTGCATGTACACGATAATATACGTCAAACTTGTCTGCATCATTGCCTGTCAGCTTGATTCGGATTGCCTCCAGACGTTTGGACTGTCCTGTTGTTCCGCTTAAATCTCCATCGGCAACCCAGTCGCCCCAACCAAAGGTCTGTACGTGTGTCTGATATGTGACGCCCAAATCATACGCGCCACTGACCTTGATCTTGATTGCCTCCAGGCGCTTGCCAAGTCCGGTCGTTCCGCTTGTCATACCGTTAAATTTATCTGCCTGCCAGCCATAACTCTGTACATGTGTGCTATACGCTACATTCAGGAACGAATTTGCTGTACTGGATGTCTTTTTTACCGTACAGAATTTGTACATATAATCATTTACAATACTATATCCATAATTTGATGCAGTTGCCCAGCCCTTTCCCCAAGGGTTTTCCTGAATACCCAAGTACTCTACAAAAGTTGCACAGCCTCTTGTCACATACTGGAATCTCGGATCAACCACTGCATTTTTCAGATCTTCCGGTGAAGCGTATGCCTTCAGATGCTGTACCTGTGCACGTACTCCCAGACGTACCGAACCAAATGCCTGTCCAGCAGCGCCGCCTCCGGTTGCGCCCAGTCCACAGAAATTATACTGCTCAATCTTTACATCGCCGCCGAATCGCAGGAATCCAGTTTCTTTCATTGCCTGTGCAAATACAACACCCGGATCTACGCCCTCTGCAACTGCCTCGTCGTAAAAGATCTGGCAAAATGTCTGCAATGGATTGGACGATGCTTTGATCTCTGTATCATGCTCCTGATAGTAAGTCGGGAACGTTGCATTGGACTTATAATACGATACCATACGATCAACTGATGTCGTCGGAGTCGTCATGATTGGTGTCAATGCTTCGGACGTACCACCGTCATATGCTGTACGGATTGTGTCTGCGATTGTCGCCTTAGAACCGTAATTTCCGTTCTTGGACAATCCATAATATTCTGCAATGGCGGTTGCATCTGCATACCCCATTTCCTTTACTTTATCTTCTCTTGCCAAAAAGTTATATACATCACCAGAATTATCGATAAATGCATGCTCGATCAAGACAGCCGGGAATCCAGCTTCCTTGGAACGCTTGATAACGCCTAAGTAATCGGATGGCGAACCATCTGGATACTGGCTGCCGTCCTCTGTATTCCGGATCTTGATTCCTCTGTTATATAGGCCAAGTGCTACCAGCTTCTGCTGGATTACTTCTGCCAGTTCTTTTCCTTCTGTTCCGATACCCGGTATGTAATTGCCGTTTGGATAATACACCTCGGCACCGCCATGTTGTCCACCAACAGCATTGATATGAATGCTGACAAACACATCTGGATTAAATGTCTTCGCATACGCCACACGATTGGCAGGATTGTTGTCGGTATCTGCCGTTCGTGTCATGTATACTTCAACATGGCTATACTCTTCCAGCTTTGACTTGCAATACTGCGCGATTTTCAACGTCAAATCCGCTTCTCTCAAGCCATATTTACATGCACCCGGATCAGAACCACCATGTCCCGGATCAAGCACAACAACCAGATTCGGGTTGGCTGTCGACTGTGTTGCGATTCCGCTGTCTGCAACACTGTCATCGGCTTCCTGTAAAGCTTCGGTCAGAGAATCAAAAGTCATCTCCTGTCCTTCGGCATCCAGCACGGTAATTCCGTCTTCGCCGCAGGCTTCCTCTGCATCCTGCTCTGCCTGTTCATCCACGACATAGGCATCCGCCTCAGAATCAACATCCGTATTGATACCAAATTTGGCTTCAATTCCGGTATCCACCATACGAACGATTCGTTTCTCTCCGTCTGCAACTACCTCAATCGTGGTTACTTCATATTCTCCGCTCGGCTGGGTATCATCAAACTCCATGTTAAACAGCAGGCTTCCCTCATCTACGGTATCCGCAGTCACTTCATAGGAAGTACCAGTCTCCACATTGACGTAAGTCAAAACCGCATCCGAAAGCTTCTCCGTTCCATCTCCAACATCCGCCAGAACAAACTGGCTTCCCGGTGTACATACAACCGGACTTCCGACGACCAGATAATTCAACTGTTCTTCTGTCTGTGCCACCGAAACTGGTTCTGCTGCGCAAATCGGGACTCCATTTCCCGCAAGCAGCATCCCCGCTGTCAAAATGGCTGCAAGAATCTTCTTACTCTTTTTGAAGCGTATCATGTTACTCTCTCCTTCGTTTTCTACTATAATCCAAAAAACACCATTTCGATTATAATATCATTTTCGGCAGATAGCAATGATTACGCATCCCTTTTTCGTCATTTTCTTGTAAATTTCCTGTAATTTTCACTATCGACGTAGTTTTCTCTTCCGTTTATAGCCGGTATACTTCTGTTTTTTCTCGTAACGTGCCCGTAACTTCTCCGCACTCAGCGTCAGATACCGGAATAAGGATTCCGCCGCAAATCCGAACACAACCATCAGCAATATACACCGGTTTGACATATCACTTAATGCGAACAGCTTCTTCAGGAAGATTCCGGAGAATACAAGTCCGAATATATTCAGGAAGATCACGCCGTACTTCATCTTATTAAGCGGTTCGCTGATCTTAAATAAAATCATAAATCCAACAACCGACAAAACCAGTGTTGCGGCTGTCGCCACACTCGCATCCGGAAGTCCGAATACCGATCCAAGCATGACAAGGGCTCCGACTGCAATCACATCGGTCAGACCGCCCGGCAGTGCCTTAAGCAACACATTCGTGATAAACCTGCCTTCGATCCGGTTCTTGTTCGGCTCTAAAGCAAGCAGAAATCCCGGTGCGCCGATTGTGAACATACTGATCAAGGATACCTGCGCCGGTTCGAGCGGATATGTGATCATCAAAACCATCGAGAATACTGCCATCAACAGGGAAAATATATTCTTTACAAGGAACAAACTCGCTGACCGCTGTACGTTGTTAACGACACGCCTTCCTTCATACACAACATCCGGCATATGTGCAAAATCCGAATCCAACAATACAACCTGTGCTGCCTGCGCTGCTGCCTCACTTCCCGATGCCATCGCCACGCTACAGTCTGCATCCTTCATCGCTAAGATATCATTGACACCATCGCCGGTCATCGCAACTGTATGTCCTTTGATCTGCAATGCCTTCACAAGCTTCTGTTTCTGCTTCGGTGTCACACGTCCAAAGACAGTGTACTGTTCCACTGCATCCCTAAGCTTCGCCGCTGTATCAAGTGTGGTCGCATCCACATAATTCTCTGCACCCGGGATTCCCGCCTGCAGCGCAACCTCAGAAACTGTTCCCGGATTATCACCGGAGATAACCTTGATTGCCACGCCCTGATTGTTAAAATATTCGAATGTCTGCTTTGCATTTTCACGAATCGGGTTCGCAAGTATGACAAATCCAAGCGGAATCACCTCTTCTGTAAGTCCGTGCTTTAAATCTGTTCCTGCGTATTTTGCAAAAAGCAGGACGCGGTCACCATCCTTCGTGAAGGTTGTAATCTCTTCTTCCACCGTCGCATATGCATCTCGCAGGACAAATTCCGGCGCCCCTAATATATAAGTTCCTTCTGTAAATACGATTGCACCGTATTTCGTTGTTGAGGAAAATGGATAGCGCTCCACAACCATCCGATGCGGTGTCGCACCATCATTTTCTGCAAATGTGCGGAGTGCCTGCATCGTCGCATTGTTGTCGTTCGATGCAAGAGTATAATCCACAAGTAATTCCTGCAATTCCTCCGGCGTGTGCAACAGATTCTTCCCGTTCTTACTGCATATGATCTGCTTGACATTCATCGTCGGCTCGGTGATCGTACCGGTCTTATCCACACACAGCACATCGACACGTGCAAGTGCTTCGATACTCTTCATATCATGCAGCAGCACCTTCCGGCTGGCAAGCTTCATGGTGCTGAGAGCCAGTGCGATTGTCGTAAGTAAATATAATCCCTCCGGAATCATACCGATGATCGCCGCAACCGTCGCTGTCACACTCCGGCGAATTGTCTCATGGTTGATAAAATGGCTCTGATAAAACAACAGAAGTCCGATTGGGATGATAACGATACCAACCCATTTGACGATCTGGTTGATTGAACGGATCATCTCAGACTGCTCGCCGCTTCCCATCGTCTTTGCTTCCTGTGAGAGCTTCGCGATGTAGGATTCATTTCCAACGTGTGTGAGTTCGGCATGGCATCGTCCGGATACGACAAAGCTTCCTGAGAAGAGTTCGTCGCCGGGATTTTTCTCTACCTCATCCGCTTCTCCGGTAAGCAGCGATTCATTGACCTGCACGCTTCCTTCCACAACGACTGCATCTGCGCAGATTTGGTTGCCCGCCTCTAAGATGATCTCATCATCCTGTACAAGCTGTTCGGTTTCAATCTTCTGCTTCACGCCGTCCCGCACGACGATCGCGTGCGGTGCATTCAGCAGATTCATCTTGTCCAGTGTCCGCTTCGCGCGAACCTCCTGTATAATTCCAATCAGTGTATTGCCGATGACAATCGGCAGGAAAGTCAGGTTCCGAAAAGAACCGACCAGACAGAGTAAGACCGTAATGATCAAAAAGATCAGGTTAAAATATGTGAATGTATTGGAGACGATAATCTCCTTCGTTGTTTTATCGGTAGACAGGTCGCTCTCGTTCGTCAGTCCCTGATCGATCCGCTCCTGTACTTGTTGCTGCGTAAGTCCCATAGTTTTCTCCTTTTTGAAAATACCCTTGCTGCATCCTGCAATCTGATTCTGTATAGTATATTCCTGCAACTATGTTTGCATATGCGATGTATTGAGCCCAAGAAATTCTAAATGTTCTGTTATACAATATTATCATCGTACGCAACCGCCGCCCGGGTATTGCCCCCTCGCTTCGCTCGTCGGCAGATTGTCGGGCGCATCCTAAATATGAATCTACGATTCATATGCGCCCTCCGCTCGCCATCCATGGCTCAGTGGCGGCTTGTTTGAACATCGTGTTCAAACATTGCTGTTATTATCCAGAACATTAAGAACTTCTAAGCCTCAAACATATGCATATTCCAAACATAGTTGCAGGAATTACACATACAGAACCAGATTACAATATACTTTTTTGTATTTTCAACACTTCTTATGCCTTAATTCTATATCTTCCAAATTATTACATATGATAGCACAGGAGATTTGCTGAAACAACGCAAATTCTATGAACTTTTGGTGAATCTTAGGAATCGGCGGTACAGCAAAAATCCGGCAATCGACGTAATAATATCCGTAACCGGAAACGTCAGCCAGAAGAAGTTTAGCCCGATTCTTGAGAATGCATACCCAAGCGGCACAAACAAAAATACCGTTCTTATCACCGTAAGCATACTGCTTGTAAACGCTTTTCCAACTGCCTGAAAGAACACCGGAAATGTCAATGATGTCACAAGCGGAATAAAGCTCACCGCAATGATACGGAACGCCACCTTCCCAATACGGATCACTTCTGCGTCATGCGAGAATACATGCAGCATCTGCCCCGGCATCAGTTCAAAGCAAAGCACACCAATCATCATCAGGGATACTCCATATATAAGTGCCAATGACAGCGTCTTCTTGCAGCGGTCAATCTTCATCGTTGCATAATTGTAGCTTAAGATTGGCACGATACAGGTCTGCATCGCACCGAGCGGAATGAAGAAAAACGCCTGCCATTTGTAATAAAGGCCGAGTACCGTCACCGCCTGATCAGAGAAGGTTGCAAGTACCATATTAAGTCCGAATATATAGAACGTGTACGCAGACTGCATCAGGATGTTCGGGATTCCCATCTTATAAATCTTGCGGATGTCCGGCAGATATACAGATAACGCCGGTGACTTCCGGAATCCTCTGCGCATGACGATCAGCGCCGCTACGATCTGACCAACGACGGTTGCTGCCGCAGCTCCTGCGATTCCCATCTTCGGCAATCCAAACATACCAAAAATCAAGAGTGGATCGAGTATGATGTTTGTAACCGCACCTGCAATCTGCGCGATCATCGGCGTCTTCATGTCGCCGTTTGCCTGCAGGATCTTCGTCCAGATGCTCTCTAGAAAAAGTCCGAAAGAAAAGACGCATACAATCCGTCCATACATCACAACCTCTTTGATTACTTCTGCGGAATCCGTCGACATCTTCGCGTATGCGGGCATGAAGAAATAACAGAACACGGCGAATACTGTCCACATAAACAAAGTAAGTGGCGTGCCGATCCCACCGATTTCGTCTGCCTTTTCGTCCTCGGACAAGCCTAAGTAATGCGCCATGCACGTATTGATACCAACACCGGTTCCCACCGCAAATGCGATCATCAGAAGCTGGATTGGATAGATGATGGACAGCGCGGTCAGTCCACTCTCGGAATACCGCCCGACAAAGAAGCTGTCCACAATGTTATAAAGTGCCTGTATCAACTGCGCCAGCATCACGGGCGGTGCCATATTCCATAGTATTTTACTGATTTTCTCTGTGCCAAACATCTGGCTGTCTTGTTTCATGTTTTACCATTCCTCGCTGTCCCACAAGATTGTGAATGGGCCATCGTTCTCCAGTTCGACCTTCATATCAGCACCGAAGCTTCCGCATTCCACTTTTCCAAATGTCTCCACACATTTTGCCTTGAAATACTCATACATTTCCTCAGCAAAGTCCGGCGCACCCGCCTTCACAAAGCTTGGTCGGTTTCCCTTCTTGCAGTCCGCATATAATGTGAACTGGGATACGACCAGCACTTCTCCACCTACATCGGTAATTGACAGGTTCGTCTTGCCCTCTTCGTCTGCAAATATCCGGAGGGTTGAAAGCTTCTTCACATAGCGGTCAACCATCTCCTTCGTATCTCCCTCTGCCACACCGAGCAGAAGCAGATAGCCCTTGCCGATGCTTCCGATTGTCTCTCCATCTACTTTTACGGACGCGTGATTAACACGCTGTATTACAATTCGCATGATTTTTCTCCTATTATTCTTGTTTTATTTTTCGACAGAGGTTAAATATTCTATATTATTCTTATCTGTCTCTATTTCTTGCTAAGCATCCCTATTATACATATGCAATTCCCCCGTTTCAACTATCTTTTCTCTCTCCATTCTCCAAATTGGGGGAATCTTTCTGTTTTCAGATTTTCTCCCCAATCAACTTTCTTCTCTCTGTCTTCCAGTTGGGGAATTTTCCTGTTTCCCTGATTTTCTCCCCAACCCGCTTGCTTCCTATCAGCTTCCGATTGGGGAGTTTTTCCCGTTCCTCCACTTTCTCCCCATCCTGCTTGCTTCCTATCAGCTTCCGGTTGGGGAGTTTTTCCCGTTCCTCGATTTTCTCCCCAACCCGCTTGCTTCCTATCAGCTTCCGATTGGGGAGTTTTTC
>NZ_JBBNHG010000018.1:0-30398 GCF_040094675.1 Coprococcus hominis (ex Arizal et al. 2022) | reverse complement strand
AATCTGCGATTCCTATGCGCCCTCCGCTCGCCATCCATGGCTCAGTGGCGGCTTGTTTGAACATCGTGTTCAAACATTGCTGAATACTGACAGAACATCAAGTACTTCTAAGTTCCAAACATATTATTATTTTGAGATGCGGTCGTGAACACATACATAGATTCTGCACATTTTTATATTTCGCTGTTTATAGTGAATCTACGAATCATTTACTATTCCGATTCCATCGCAAGCTCAGTCTGTCGTGTAAGTTCCGCATCACTGATAATTGTAATTCGTCCCTCGTCGTACTGCTCCTGTACCCAGTCGTACACACGGCGCACGAGGGGCGATTTTTTATCGACTGGCGACATGCCCTTCTTCTTGCGGTACTGGTTGATCCAGTAGCCGACACCGGCGATGCCGGATGTGGAGTTTACTGATACCTTTGGTGGGCGGTCGAGCAGCGTGTCGGTGTCGAAGATATTGTAAATCTCATGATTTTTGAGCATACCATCGGCATGGATACCCGCTCTTGTCAGGTTGAAGTTCTCGCCGACAAACGGTGTCATCGGTGGAATCTCATAATCGGTTTCTTTGCTGATATAGTCCGCAATCTCTGTGATCACTTTCGTATTCATCCCATTTAAGTGTCCGCGCAGGGATGCATATTCAAATACCATCGCTTCGAGCGGTACATTTCCGGTACGTTCCCCGATGCCAAGCAGCGAACAGTTGACGGCACTTGCACCATACATCCAGGCAGTTGTCGCATTTACAACACCCTTGTAAAAATCGTTATGACCATGCCACTCCAGCATCTCGGATGGCACACCGGAATAATGCTGCAAACCATAGATGATACCGGATACGCTTCGAGGTAAAGATGCGCCCGGATATGGCACGCCAAATCCCATCGTGTCACAGGCGCGGATCTTGATCGGCACGCCGCTTTGCTCGGACATTTCCATCAGACGGTTTGCAAATGGAACGACAAATCCATAGAAATCCGCGCGCGTGATATCCTCAAAATGGCATCTTGGACGGAGTCCTGCTTCGATACAGTCTGACACGATTCCCAGGTATTTGTCTAATGCCTGCTTTCTTGTCAGTCCCATCTTGTGGAAGATATGATAATCCGAACAGCTCACAAGCACGCCCGTCTCCTTTACTCCAATGGATTTTACCATCTCGAAATCTTTCTTGTTCGCACGAATCCATGTCGTAATCTCCGGGAACTCATAACCTAACTCCATGCATTTCTCAAGTGCCTTGCGGTCCTTCTCCGAATACACAAAGAACTCGGTCTGACGGATCATGCCGTTTGGTCCGCCGAGCTCATGCAGGAGTTTATATATGTGTACCATCTGCTCCATCGTGTACGGCGCGCGCGACTGCTGTCCGTCACGAAATGTCGTATCCGTGATGAAGATATCCTCCGGCATATTCTCAGGCACCCGGCGATAGTTAAACGCAATCTTCGGTGTCTCCGTATACGGGAACATCTCTCGGAAAAGCTCCGGGGATTCCACGTCCTGTAACTGATAGCTGTATGGATCCAGTTCCAATTTGTTTGTCTTGTTGCTTAGTCTGATTTCCTGCATATGCCGTCCTCCATCCTTCGGATGTTTCATCCAATTTTGTTGCACTCATTATAAACACATGCTATATTATATGTAAAATGGATAATTTTGATAGTAATAATCGAATTTACGAATAATAGGAGATTTTTATGGATATCGAAGCATTAAATACGTTCCTGACACTTGCCAATACGAAGAACTATACGCGCACTGCCGCACAGCTTTTTGTCGCGCAGTCCACCGTGACAAACCGTATTCACGAACTGGAAAAAGAGTTGAATATCGCACTCTTCACGCGCAACAACCGCAGCGTCGAGCTGACAGTGGAAGGGGAACAGTTCAAGGACTATGCCGAAAAGGTCATCACACTGACGAATGCGTCACTCTCCGAAATCAGTTCCTTACACAAATACGCAAACCACCTGCGCATCGGTTGCTCTGATTCGATCTACGAAGGACATCTGGCGCCGATCATCTTAGAGCATCAAAGACAGTTTCCAAACGACGCCCTGAAGATCACGATTGGTCTTTCCAACCTGCTGATGGAGCAATTGCAGAACGATATCTTCGATGTGATCTTCACCTATCTTCCTATGAAAAAATCATCCTATCACTGCGAGGTCTACAAGCAGGATAAGATGATTTTAGTGACTGATTATTATAATACGATGTATGCTCGCGGTATCACGAAGCAGGCGTTGATTGCCGAGAATTATCTGATGTGCAATTTCGCCCTGCAGGATGTCGGACAGTTCATCCGAAACTTATTTCCGCGCTATCACCAGTTTTCATTGGAAATTGATGACTGTTCCAAGATCATTCCTTTTTTGCTCGGCTCGGAAAGCTATACGTTCCTGCCCGCAGATACGGCACGTCCATTCTTAGAGACAGGCAAGCTCCGCGTCATTCCACTGCTGGACTTAGAAACACCGATTATCAACAGCTACATGATCTGCAAGAACAGTAAGCAGGAATTGTGCCAGTCGATTTTTATGTAATTTCATGTCACCACGCGGCAGCGTGCCTCATTTATTGGAGAGTTTTCCCCTTTCCGCTACTTTCTCCCCAACCTGCTTGCTTCTCAAAAGCTTCCGGTTGGGGAGTTTTTCCCTTTCCACCACTTTCTACCCATCCTGCTTGCTTCCAAAAAGCTTCCGGTTGGGGAGTTTTTCCTATTCCACCACTTTCTACCCAATCTTCCCTGCATATGCATTTTCCCTTTAGGGAGTTTTGTGCTATTTCGCATTTTCTCCCCAACGTACATTGATTGATTATAAGCTTTTATGGTAAAATAGATAGAATACAAACTAAATTAGACAGGTATGGTACATTTATGAAAAAAGAACAAACTAGAACATCGTTCAAAAGCCGCTGGGGATTTATTCTTGCATCGGTCGGTTCCGCAGTCGGCATGGCAAATGTCTGGGGATTTCCAAATAAAATGGGAAGCAATGGCGGTGGCGCCTTCCTTCTTATCTATTTATTGTTTATATTTTTGTTTAGCTACGTCGGACTTCCGGCGGAATTTGCGATTGGACGCTGGTCACACACAGGAACACTCGGGTCCTATGAAAATGCATGGCGTTCGCGAAACGAAAAACTCGCGCCTGCCGGGCGTGCACTTGGCTGGCTACCACTCGCAGGTTCCCTATGCATCGCAATCGGCTATTCAATCATCGTTGCCTATGTATTAAAAGCATTTGTTGACTCTGCCTCCGGACTTTTAATGCAGGTCAATACTTCCGAATGGTTCGAATCGTTCTCGATGACGGATTTCTCGGTTGTACCATTCCATATTATTATCATCATCGGCACTCTGCTTACTTTATTACTCGGTGCCAGTAGTATCGAAAAAAGCAACAAAATCATGATGCCGCTCTTTTTCCTGATTTTCGTTGTACTCGCAGCCCGCGTAGCTCTGCTGCCCGGTTCAGCAAGCGGGTATGAATTCATGTTTATCCCAAGATGGGAAGCATTGAAAGATCCGACTGTCTGGATCACTGCCATGGGGCAGGCGTTCTTCTCCCTGTCCGTAACCGGAAGTGGTATGATTGCGTATGGATCCTACTTAGACCGGAAAGAAGACGTCATCGCAGTATCGAGACATACCGCGATTTTCGATACGATTGCAGCTTTGGTTGCCGCGCTTGTGATCATCCCGGCATGCTTCTCTTATGATGTCAGTGTGGACGCAGGGCCGAGCCTGCTCTTTATCACATTGCCATCGATCCTGCAGGATATTCCGCTTGGACAGGTCTTTGCGATCATCCTGTATGCGGCAATGATCTTCGCCGGTGTAAGTTCCCTGCAGAACATGTTTGAAGCGGTTGCCGAATCCCTTCTGCATCGCTTCCCGAAGCTGCGCCGTACTGTTGCACTCGGCATTATCTGCGTGATCTGCCTTGGTGCCGGAATCGGTATGGAAGCCATCACCCGCTGGGGAATCTGGATGGACCTCGTCTCTATCTACATCATCCCGATCGGCGCAACACTTGGTGCAATTTCCTGGTTCTGGATTATGAAGAAAAATGATTTATTTGCAGCGATCAATGAAGGTGGCAGGAAGCCACGCGGAAAGCTGTGGTATTTCCTTGGGCGATACCTGTACGTGCCAATTTCAATTATTCTGTGCGTGATTGCACTCGCAATGAAAGTGGCGTTTTAAATGAACCGAACGGGCTGACACCTATTTGATATACACACATTGTCATCCCGCCTATCAGCTTGATGAACACTGGTCCTCTTATAGAAATTTGTGCAAGCACAATTTCTGCATGACAGCGTATTACACAGAAAACGGATGATTGCACAATGTCAACGATCCGTTTTCTGTTTTATAACAACTTATGCCATACCATTTGCAGTCTTATACTTGTAGATCATTTCTGCATGGTTCTGCTCTTCGATCTGGATATCTGCTAGCAGCTTCCGCAGTGCTGTATTCGCAAATGCAAACACATCCGTGTTATATTCACTAGACACCAGCTTCTCTGTTCCGATACAATCCGTCGCAAGAAATGCATCATGCTGCTTGTCCTCGGAATTATCCAATGTACCATACGTCACCTTTGGCTCGTAGTCTTTGCCCTGCGTGTCGTTGCAATCGCATGCCGGAACAGAACCATCTAACACCTGCTGCAACGTATCGTAATGCTTCTGCTCTTCCTTCTGAATCGTCTCAAACAGACTTTTCAGCTCTGGATCTTTCGCCTGTGCTGCGTATTTCCCATACTTTTCCACGCAGCTCTGCTCCTGTGTCTGCAAATCCTGAATCAGGGTACGTTCTTTTTCTTTTAATTCCATTGCTTTGACTCCTTTGATTTCGTCTTATTTTTATCGCAATGGTATTATTGACAGATATGTTCTGTTTTATGCTTTTCTCTACATCATACTATAAAACAAGCTGAAATCCATAACAATTTTTAGCAAATCCATAATGTTCATAAAAGCCATGTGCCTCCACACGTGGCAGCCCGGAATCCAATATCAATGCTTTACAATCTTTCTCTTTTGATTTTTCTTTTACATAATCCAACAAAAACTTTCCATACCCTTTTCCACGATCTTCTTTATTCGTGATCAGACTTGCAACATAACAGGTACATCCCGTCATCCAAAATGTTTCAATATAGCTTCCATGACACAATCCATGATAATTTCCTGCGTCATCTAATGCAAAAAACACAAAACTATTTGCATCTGCATAAGCAGTCACACTCCTCTTTTACTGATATTTTCCCTAACTTATATCATCTTCCAAGGATATGCAACAGACATTCTGCAGAATCTTCCAAATAAAAATATAAAGACGCTTTCGTTTTTATATTTAATCAAAAGCGCCTTTATTCGTTCTTTTGTAATTAGAAATTGCCGCCGTTCCAGCCCCAGTTTGCAACCGCCTGATATTTCACATAGACATGATCCGGTGCAATTCCAAGCACATCCTCAAATATCTTGCAGATCTCGCCAGTCAGCTTGGAGAACGCGGACGGATTCTCGCTTCCGTACACACTTACCTCCACCATCGCCATCGGCTGATCCTTTGATCCTCGGAAATACAACTTATACTCTGGCTCAAAGCCAACCATAAGCCAGCTCTCTGACTTTCCCGGAATGGCTGTGATTGCCTGTCCCAGTCTTGACTTAATTTCCTGCTCCTGTGCATCCGTTAATGCTACACTAATTTTTGAATTGATAAATGGCATTTGTTTGTCCTCCTCTTATTCGTCCTCATCCGGTATACCCGTATGAAGAAATTCGTTCCACTTCTTATTGATTTCTTCCAGTTCCTTCTTCTCCATGATTCGGTTCCGATCATCCAGAATCGCCAGCATCTCATCCGCCACATCCTCCAATCTTGGATTCGAATACCGATACAGATATCCCATCATCCGTGTCGCCGTAAAGTCCGTATTCAGATTCTTCGTCACAATGTCTGCAAATTCCTCTGGATATCCAAGGCGAAGCATGATGTTATAAAGTTGTATGCTTTGTGGAGATTTTGGTTTCATTGTATGTTATAGTCCTTTCCGTACTTTGTCAATTAGTTTGTTGCTATATTAACTTTTCCTTCCACTCCGCTTCCTTAAATCCAACCAGCACCTTATCTTCATCCACAACCAATGGTCGTTTCACCAGCATACCATTCGTCGCAAGGAGCTTAATCTGTTCTTCCTCACTCATTTCTGAAAGCTTGTCCTTTAACTTCATTTCCTTATAGAGCCTACCGCTCGTGTTAAAGAACTTTTTAAGCGGAAGTCCGCTTCTTTTATACCACATCTTTAACTCTTCCGCCGACGGATTCGCTTCTACGATATGGCGCTCGGTATACACGATCTTATTTTCATCCAACCACTTCTTTGCCTTCTGACAAGTAGAACATTTAGGGTAACATATAAATTCCATTGTGCATCTCCTTTTCTATGTACATATCCATAACTTCTCAGTCCATAACATCTTTTCACACTTCATTCTATCAACTTTATACTATCGCACAAACCGCAGCTTGCCCTTACTTTCCCATGTAACCTCACTTACCTGATATGGTGTCTCGCCATCCATATGTATCCACTGCGGCGTCTCCGTCACCAATCGCATCTTCTTACATCTGTGGTTTGTAATGTCCTTAAACAGCAAATGCTTCTTAAAGTAAACAAGCACAACTGCAAAAAGCAGCTTCAACCTTGACATTCCTTTCACGAGGCAGACATCCAGCTTGCCATCGGTCGGATTCGCATTCGGGCAAAATGGAATTCCGCCGCCCTCATACATATGATTCATACCCACAACAAAAAACAGCTCCGGAAGCTTCATCACAGGCGCATCGTCCAGGTATAATTTTGCGCGTACCGTTTTCTTTGCAAATATCTGCTTAACGCCGATCATCACATACACCAATTTACCAAGATGAATCTTATTTAACACCGTTTTCAGTCGGCTCCGGCTGACCTCTTCGCAGATATTTGCATCATAGCCAACCCCAGAACTAATTAAAAATCGTTTTGCGTCGCTTCCCGGATGGTTCGTTGTCACCTCTCCATAATCAAGCGCAATTTCTTCCGGCTGTTCAAGCAGATGCGTGATTGCCTGCTCTGCATTCTTTTCCAAATGCATATTTCTAGCGAAATCATTTCCGGATCCTGTCTGAATACACGATAACGTCGTATGATCAAATTCCTGAATCCCATTTAGGACTTCATTTAATGTTCCGTCGCCGCCAATCACTAAAATATTGATATCTTCCTCATTTTCCCGAACCACTTCCTTGCTTTGATCCATAACAGCCGTTTCGTTTAAAGCCATGTTCCTTCCTGCTGTAAGTTTCCCTGCAACCATCGTTGCTTCTCCCGGCTTCCGCAGTACATACACCTTATACGCCACGTTTTTTCGGTCTAATATGTCTTTTATCTCCCTCCATGCATCCATTCCTTTTCCAGAAGATGAGGTCGGATTTACGATTATATGGTACATTCTTGTTATCCTTTCCACACGCCGCTATCTCTCGATAGCAGGCGTATCTTCATACAGCTGATACTGCAGCTTCGTGCGTGCTCCACGGTAGTCGTTTTGCACAACCAATGTGTAACGGGCTCCCTGGAAGGCAACATAGTTCCTGCCGTCCCTCGCAAAGAACGATACCAGCACCCGCTCCTGCCAGATCTCCTCTGGCAGTTGCTTCTGCAAAACCCGCTCCACAAAACGGATTGCAATATCCTCAAAGCTGTACTGGCGCTCCCGCTTATTCTCCACATAGTAGAGATACAGCTTCTGGACATAACACTCGGACACAGCTTCCATCTGCTTGAAGTAGCTGCCGAGCATCATATAAACTGCATAATTAAATGCATTCTGGTTATTTGTTGCCTTATCGATTGTAGTTGTTGTATTCATCATACATACCTCCTTGAATAAAAACAATAGATTTTTTGATAAAAATAGGCAGACTTGTAGAACTGTCTATCTTCGTCCACAATCTGCCTTCTTCGTTCTATTTAGTTTCATTCAAGAAAATACTCTGATTTTCCGAAGCTGTTGTTAGTATAACGCATTCCGTTTAGATATACAAGACTTATTTCACCATTACAGTTAAACTCATAGTTCAATTACCTATACCTAATAGGTTTTATTTGCGCCAACCAACGTCATGATACCATTTATTACCAACAGCACACCCGTTGCAATAAATGCCCACGCAATCGTTCCACTCTGATTAAAGAGCAGACATGCTCCGGCAACAACCATCAGTCCCGGTTTAAAATACTCCTGAAACCGTTCTCCCACAGTCAGATTTACAGGCATCGTTTTCTTGATTGACGATATCTGTAACAGTCCCATCAGAATGATTCCTGCTGCCAGAATATAGAATGCAAGACTTGCAAATACCCAGCCAAATACCAAAATACAGATTCCGGCAACTGACTTCACAATTCCATAATTTACGAGTCCTGCCACAAAATCCATAATGGCTCCAACAATTACAAATACTGCCAGAAGCGTAATGGCTGCGGTAATAATTTTTCCTTTCATAACAATCAGCAAAATTCCAAGCAATATGGATCCCAAAGCTGACGCTACGTTTTCTTTCTGGTTCATATGTTGTTCCTCCTTATCAATTATCTCCTATAATAACTCATCTAACAGCTTACTTCATATCTGCCTCAAATACAACGGACAATTATGAATCTCTGTATGATATAAGCCATTCAACCAGATCTTCATACCCGATTGCCCGGCTGTAATAAGCGCCCTGGAATACATCACACCCCAATGCTTTCAGCTTCTCTAACTGTTCTTTTGACTCCACCCATTCTGCAATCGTTGTAAAATGAATCGACTCCCCAAGCTTGGTGATCGAACCGATAATTTCCGCATTGGTTTCGTTTTCAAGCACATTCCGCGTCAAAGATCCATCCAGTTTCACGACTGCAAAAAAACCCGTCTGCAAGTAGAGCAGGGAGGTATGCCCCATCCCAAAATCATCAATCAAAAACCGGTGTCCGTGTGCTTTCAATTCTTCTATTTTATGTACCACATCCTCTGTCGAAGATATCGCGTCCTGCTCAGTGATTTCAAGACACAACTGGCTACAGGAAATTCCATGTGTCTTCACGCTGTTTTCCACCGCTTCCACCAATCCATCCCACTGCAGTGACGCATTGGTCAGATTGACAGAGATATCAAAGCTTTCGTCTACATAATCAGTCAGTCTGGCTCTCGCCGCTGCCGCTTCATCTAAGATTGCTGCATCAAGCGCATGCATAATTCCAAGTTCTTTTGCAAGCTGAATGATAAGTGGTGGGTAAATATTTCCAAACACGGGATGATTCCACCGAATCAAAGCCTCCGCACCAGAACAATGCCCATTCTTGTCCACCTGTGGCTGATACATCAGAAACAGACTGTGATTTTCAATTGCCTCCTTCAATTCGCCGGCCAGCAGCCGTGCCGTATTTCCACATACATCTTCCCGTTTTGTAAATGCGAACAGAACTCCACTTTCTTCCTGCTTTTTGTATTCTTCTACCAATTGGTTCACATTCTGTATCATCTGCTGCCGGCGCTGCATTTCAAACATCCGGATAAACGGACGATATACAAACACGCCGATCACAATACATATAAGCTGAAGCACTACTCCTTTCCACGAACCAGTTGCCTGATATCCACTCAGAAGAACTGGCGTTGTCCACTCCACCGATGCTACCACATGTGGAACAATGCCAAAATACATTGCCGCATATGCAATCAGGAAATTCAGGATCGGAACTACCAAAAATGGTACAATAAAGATCGGATTCAAAATGACCGGAACTCCAAACAACGCAATCTCACTGATATTAAACAAAACTGCCGGTGCCGCCATACCCGCAACATTCCGCAGACTCTTCGTCTTCGCAAACAGCAAAACCGCGATTACAAGGCAGATCATCACGCCGGTTCCCCCCATGATTACGAACACATCCTGAAAAGACTTGCTGAATATACCAACAGATACATCTGAGAAATTCTGTTTGATCACAACATCTAATACATTGTTTCCATGCACCCCAAAAAACCAAAATACATGTGTCTCCACAATGATTAAGATTCCAGACCAGAAATTATTATCAATCGAACCAAACAGACGATTTACTCCAAGCTCAAACAATTCCTGTACTCCATTTACCCCGCTCGTCACATATAGTACCTGATGAAACAGGTTAAACACGAATAATATCCCCAAAGTACAGCCAATTCCATTGATTGCATGCATATAACCACTGTCAGTATCTATTTCCTTGTTTCTCACTGACATAAAATTTATATCCTTTAATTTGAAATACAAAAATCCTGCACCAAGGGATACAAACAGTGCAGTGAATGTATTCATATTGCTAAATGCCTTTATCGAAAAACTCCCATATTGGATTCCTGCACATCCGGCAAAACTGGCAAGCGTAACAACCGCCAGTACAATCGCATCCCCCGTCTCCACAAATCCACTTTTCTTTCTGGATTTGATCAGCGCATAGCTGACACTCGTCGTCACTGCAAGCAAAACCGCAAAAATATCATTTACACCATGATATATAAATTGCAGCATATCCATAACATGACCTGACCAGATATGTGCAATAAAATCCTGATAGCCTGCTATCGGCAGACTCATGATCATCAATGCGCCATAGCCAACAACAAGCAGGGGAATAAGCATAACCATCCCCTTGCGGATCGCACCAAAGGCACAGCTTTTTTCTATCTTATTCGTTGCTTTTAATACTCTGTTTTCCATTTTTTTCATTCGTATATTTCCTCAATTCATAATTATTCTATTATAACATGGATACAGCACAAGCTCAACCACATCTGAACTTTCCTATTTACCAATTCTTTCACATTCACCCCAGGAGAAAATACATTTTCTGTAATTACATTTATAACAATACTATGCTATAATAAAGTTTACGACACATGTATTTACAGACACCTTATAAAAACGAATGAAACTGATGAGCAACAGATTGCCACGGATATATATTCCACGAAGGAGAAAAATTATGAATTACGACGAATCTGTTTTTAAGGAAAAGGCGAATCGGAGAGCCAGACGGATCTGGATCATCTTCGCCGCATTGCTTTCTGCAAACTATGGTGCCGATGTGGCGAACCATCTACGTGGCACTTCTTATTATATTGTTTAAAACAGGCATGTAATACAATCACTAGCGGTATCATAGTTGTCCGTGAGCTTGCATCCGAGAATACACATGGTGCCACGATTGTTGTAGACAGCCTGAACCGGCTCAGCGACCATAACTCTGACTTGCAGAGCAGTACAACCTCGTCGAACGAAATGACGTCCGACATACACGCACAAGTCAACCATGTGGCAGAGATGATTGAGCAGATGGTCTCACTTACGAGCACTTCGGTGCAGCACGCGAAGGTAAGCTCCGAGGATCTGGCAGATCTTGTAACTACGACGAACACGATGGCTTCGCTCTCCGGGGAGATTGAGCAGACATTGCAGAATTTCAAGTCTGAATTCGCCATGGTGAAGAACGAAACCGGTGTCATCGAGAATATCACATCCCAGACGAATCTTCTTGCATTAAATGCATCGATTGAAGCTGCCCGCGTCGGCGAATCCGGAAAAGGATTTGCAGTCGTAGCCGAGCAGATCCGTACATTAAGCGAGGAAACCAAGTCCTCTTCCAATCAGATTCGGCAGGCTCTCGAGCATCTTGAAGAGACTTCTGAGCGGATGACCGCTTCGATGGAAGAAACCCTGAAGCTGATCCAGCTCACATTGACCAAGGTCACGCAGACCGGTAAGAGTATGACGGAAATCGCTTCCGATACGAATAAGATCGGTGAGAATATTCAGGTCATCGACCACGCCATGAAGGAAGTCGAGGCTTCCAACATCCATCTTGTGGACAATCTGAATCAGGTAACGGATATCGTCGGCGACATGACAACCTGCATCAGCGACTCCAACGAGATCAACAACCGCATGCTCAGCAAATACGATGAATCAGCCAACAGCATCAACTCCATTGAGACCGTCATCGAATCCCTCATGTGCGAGCTTGGAATCGGTGGTTTCATGGGAACCGAAGATGTACAGCCTGGCATGAAACTGAGTGTGGCACTGAAGGACGGAAAGAACTATTACGGCGAGGTACTGACACGTGAGAATAATACGTTATCAATCACCCTTGCAAATGCACCGAAGCTTACGGAGGTGACAGAATGTAAGCTGCAAGTAACTGTCGGCAACGTGCTTTACTGCTGGGATCCGGCTAAGATTGTCCATACCGCGCAAGAAGCGGATTCCCACTTCACGATTCAGATTGAATCCCGTCCGAAGATTAACAACCGCCGGAAATACCCTCGTCTGGATATCTCCAATGCCTGCACGATTACTCTGGCAGATGGCACAACAACCATGGAAGGCAAGCTCGATAACTTAAGTGCAAACGGCTTTGCGTTCCTGACACATGACAACTACTTTGCTACCCATAAAGGCGTCGACATCCGTGTGAAAATTCACAACTTTGACCTGCCTCAGCACGACGAACTCGAAGGGCACGTCATCCGTTGTTCGAATAACGAAGGGCTCTACATCGTAGGATGTCAGATGCCGGGCGATGATTTCTTTATCCGGGATTATGTGAAGGGGAAGTTGTAGAGAAGAGCCCCGTTAATTGAAGAATTACCAATGCTCCACAAAGTAATTACTAAATTCCTTGAGCAATGAATCAAGAAAAGAGATTTTCAAGATTATTGAGGCGAAATACAAATCACATAACGACTCTGAACGAATGAACACGCTAAAAAATTCAAACGAACTTCAAAATACAGAATGGAGTATGCAAAATGTCTAAAATAATAACCGTCTTTATAGAACTAATGAGCGCAACATTAGAATGGTTACATACCAATCTCGATGGAATAATAGTTAGCATAGTCGCAGCTGTTATTTTATCATTAATTCATTATATAAAAAATAAACCAAAAGAAATAAACGAACTCCTAAAATGCAAAAACTTTAATGATATAAATTGGATAGATGATTTGGATAAATCTCTAGAAATTAAGAATACAATGAAAAGACATTTTCCTGAGTATACCGATTATCTTTTAATTCAATATGGTTCTTCTGTTGAATCAAACAATAGATTACCTCAGGATTATGACTTCATAGTATTGATGTTAGGAATTCCCAAAAATGGGAAAAGATATCTGCACAATAAGGGAACTACTAGTCCCGATGATGTATCCTCAAAAAGAAACATTAATCAAGTAGATATTGTATATAGAGATTATTTATCTTTTCTATATGCCGCAAGTGCTGGAATGCCTTACGAAAATAGTGTCATTACAACCGGTAAGCTTTTAAAAGGGCATATAGGCTATTTTCAGTGGTTAAAAAACATTACAAAAAATCAGTTATATGATAGAGATTTTTTGATAAGAAGATTTGAAGATAAAATTTCTATTGAAAAACAAGAATTTCAGAAATACCTTTCTGAAAATCAACAATTTGGGCATGAAAAATATTACGTTATTAGAGCTGGATATTATTATATAACATCTTTATTGCAACTAAACCATATTAAAAAATTTGATAAAGTTATTTTTCAAAATGATGTAGTTGCTTTATCAAAGGTTAGAATGTTTTACGACGATTTCAAAAATGATAACATCAAAAATAACTATATTCATTTAGTTGAATGCTTAAAAAGGAATAATTCGGTGGACGACATTTCCATCGAGGATATCAAAGATACATTACATGAATTAGAAAATATGGAGAATTAAAATGTTAAAAAAACTTAAAAATTTATTTAAAATAGAGCAAAAACCTAATCCTGGTATTTTTTCAGAAAGTCCATTAAAAACTAGCTTTTATGAAGAACTGCAAAAAAATGGCTGGTGCGATATTATAGATGATAAACCAGATAATTTAATTGAACTTATTCAGATTAAAATTAAAAAAAGATGTGTGTAATTATTAAGTCATATTAACAAGGAGACCAGCTATGAAAAGTCAACCATAAATTAGCAAAAAATTTCTTTTTCATATCGGTGGTAAAAAAGGGTAACTTTAATAAAGCTCCCTTAGGGTGCTTTTTCAAAATCTATCGATATTGGTATACAGACCTCTTATTCGAGGTTAAATTCTACTTCGTCAGTGAGCATCTTCCAGATGACTCTGACAAGCTTGCCGGCACAGTGCCCAAGTGCATTGTAGTGAGACCGGCCTTCAGCCCTCTTGGCATCATAATAAGCATTGAAGGTTGCGTTGTTTCTGACAACGTTCCAAGCTGCATTTACAAGGGCATATCGTAAAACACGAGAGCCACGTTTGGACATCCTTGTTGTCTTAGCCTGAAAGTTACCAGACTGATAAACAGAAGGATCCAGGTCTGCAAAAGCAAGCAGCTTGTTTGGATTGGAGAAACGGTGAATATCACCTATTTCACCAACAATCATTCCACCATTGATATAACCGATACCAGGAATGGTCATGATGACAGAATGGTTGAATTTCATAATATCCGTCATCTCAGCTTCAATCTTTTCTAATTGGCTATCCAGTAACTCGATTTGTTGAATGGTTTGAGTTATCTGAATAGATATAGCGCTGTCGTTAGCACCGACAGACTTCTGTGCGAGAACTCTTAATTCTTTGGCCTGCTCTTTAGTAAAGTGTCCGTGCGAGTTCACTTTGAGCAGATTTGCCAGATGAGTCATATGCATGGAAGCAATCTCCTTTGGAGAAGGTGCTTCTTTCAAAAGAGCATAGACAGCATTCTGATGCAGACCGGATTTAAAAAAGTATTGGATTTCCGGGAAAACCTGATCAACATAGGTTGTCAGTTGGATTTTCAAACGGGTGCGTTGCTTTATGGTTTTCTGACGAAAACGCCCCAAGGCCTTAAGATCCATCATATCAAGGTCATAGAAACTGATGAATCTGAGGTCATCCTGCATCATAAGAGTTTTAGCAATAACATAAGTGTCGACCTTATCTGTCTTCGTTTTGCGAATGTTATTCCTACGCATCTGACAGGTTTTGATGGGGTTCAACACACACTTGGTAAAACTCAGCAACAAGGTATCGAACAAGGTTGTCACCATAGTGTGCCGTCGACTCAAGACCGATGATGATGCTGTTCCTGTCGAATGATTCGAGTTTAGAGACCAGCAGTTGGAAGCCATCAGCGTCATTTGTGAATTTGAACGGCTCAATGATCATTTCACCGTCGGAAGAAATCGCAGCGGCGAAATGGTTAAGTTTGGCAATATCAATGCCTACGTAAATTTTCATGAGGTTGTACCTCCCTTTCCTAAAGTCTGATACCATGATGTCCACCATCGATTATCATCGTAGACTTGATAGAAATAAGTACTCTGAGTGAAAAACACTCCGGCAACATCCAGCTAATAAACAATTCAGATAAAGGTAGCGGCAATACACTCCAGTCGAGTAGTCAAGCTACAGAAAAAATCAAAAGTCCATAGTATCTGAATTGTATTGAATCACGATATTAAAAGAAAGGAAACGTGTGATAATTAACTTCCTAATTATCATACAAGATTATTTATGGAAAAAATTAAATGCAATGCAAATTTTATATTAAAAGAAGTCATCTTAAAATACTTATTTTGTTACATTCTTTCTGTTATTACATTATCTGTACCCTTAATTTTTAAAATTAACGATCCCTGGAACAGCTGGCTTATAAGCTTCTCAGCATCTATCTTTTCATTACCTGTTATATTTGTAATATATAATCTGTATGTCTCGGCATTAGAAAAACATACACAAGAAAAAATCTCTCAGAAAATAAATAATAATGTGATTAAAGTTTTTGCTCAATTTACATATTTTACAGAATATTTCTACTATAAACTCGAAAATGAAAAAAATGGCGATGAAGAATCTTTAAATAACATTTTAAAGTATTCAGAAAAAGAACTTTTCAAGCTGATTTCTGATAATACTCATTCTGGAATTATCCTTTTCAGCGAATTCGACTCATTTGATACATATATTGACGATATCATTAATGAACCTGTTGTATGTAAATATGCTAATCAAGAGGATCTCTCTATTCTCATTGATTTCATTAATTCGTATAACAATTTTAAAGATATATTCAGTTTTATCGTATCTGATGATTATATAGTATGTGGAAAATACGAAAATATTGACATTCGAGAAAGCACTTACGCTAAAAATAGCCAAGGTAGATTATTCTATGATGCTATGTGGCTATTAGAAGATAAAAAAGTACAATCCTTTTATACCGCGATGTATCCTATTTACGAAAAAGAATCTCTATTACTAAAATTTAAACTTTCAGGCACAAAATCGCAAGAAATTGCAGAATCTATAAAAAATGTTTATGATTGTATTAACAAATGGCTTTCTATTCATTCGGATTCAAAAATCTCTATTTCCAATTCCATTGTTACGCAGGGACGTTTATATTTAGACTACGATATAACTTATAATCAATACATGAAAAACAACAATGTGTCCATATATAGTCGTTTTTAATTTCTTGATTTTACAAGCTTAGATTAATGAATGTCTTTAAGAGCACCACCTATCCTGTTTTGTAACCAGGATAGGTATTTTTATTTTAGCTTGTTCTCTTATCGAGAAAAGCAAACAAGGCTACAATCAAGCTACCAAGGGACATCAACAATAATATGATGTCTTAATGGAAATCGAAATGATCTCATAAGTGATCATCATCGGTGTCGTAAAATTTTACTTTCAGATTATCCATTGCTGTACCTCCCATTCATTACTTATCTTCCCAAATAGAACCATTCAATGAAGTTAAATACCGGAAATCCACATAAATACAGGCTTCCAGCATTTAACTTCATTATTCAAACTCACAGAGTCTGGTTTAATTTTGATTGTTTTAATGCTGTTATCTAAACTATTTTTACGCACAATAACCCACATCTTTTCCTTTTCACATATTTTTAGTGCCAATCCAGTACCATTGCGTTTTTCATTATTGTGTGTAGTTCCGATGACTTGCAGGTTTCTTTACTATTCAAAAAATAATTTTTCGACAATTTGCTTGCTCTCCTATTAAATTTATAAGTTCCAGCCAATTTTTCTGCAAGAAAAAGTTATGTGATACACATGGTTAGTACCAGCTTCGTTTACCTTTTTAACATAATTGAAATCAGAAATAAAAGTGTACTTTCTTTTAAATTTTCAACAACACTTACGATCAATTCTTATCTTACAAACTTAGGATATCGCTCATCATATTCCCCTTACCTAATGATCTTTCTTAAAATGATTTGCTTTTTTATTATATATGCATATATATTTTTTCTCTTTTGTACCACAAATATGTAAGCGACATACACCCAAAAAAAGTCAAGACAATAACTGCAATCCATATATACCTACAAGTACAAGTACAAACTACTGTATAAAAAAATAAAGAACTTACGATTGTAAGAGATGGTGCATTATTATTAAATGCTATCAAAAAACTTTCTGCCTTTAAACCCATAAATCGTTTTGTTTTTACTATGATTATCCATAATCCTGATACGGCAAAATACATAGCTAATGAAATCCAGTCATTCGTTTTTGTTTTAACGTCTATACATCTCAATATCATAGTTGCTATTGTAATAAAATAAGCCAATAAACAATACCAGTTCTCTTGTAAGTTCCAAATCCTATTATTCTCTAAATATTCACTTGCAAGTTTATTACATTTATTTTTTACCTTTTTTACGTTTTTCGTTTTAGTATATTTTTTTATTTCTTTCTGTATCCCTTCAGATATATCTCTATTGACAGTATCTGATTCATACGCTAAAATCTTTGTTTTTATCTTGATATCAATTTCTTTTGCTACATCTGTATTTATTTGTGGAAATTCTTTCATTAATCTTATTTGTGTTTGGGGTGTCATACTATCATCCTGCATTATGTATTACTTTCCTCCTTTTATTTAGCTTTTCTACAATTCTACAAATTTACCTATCTACATATTAAGTTGATATTTTATTTTTTAAGAAGAACACATACCACTAATAATCCATTGATTTAATTCAAAACAATTATTATTTTAGTTATCTATGTTTCCTTCACCACGTTCAAATTCGATATGAATTTATTTTATTATATCATAAAGAACTTATATACTCTATTTTTTATAATTACCCGTATTGCAACCTTATTCCAATACAACTTTCTAATCGCAAGCACCCTTAACTCCAACAATCGTAATTCTTATATTTCAATTGACCAAAGAGCAGCCATGCCCTCATCTTACCTCCTGCACTACACCTATTTTCCTCTCCCCTCAGCTCGATTCCGCTTCGCTTCATCTCGCTGTATGTTGTCGCCAAGTACTTCCATTAAGAAATACAACATCCGGCTGATCAGCCGGATGTCTACATACAAGAAAAGGACGAACCGTTTCATGCAAGCATGATGGCTCATCCTTTCTTGTGTGACATCTGCTTCGCAGATGCTGTATTTACTTATATCGTGTTTGGCTCGTTATCACTCAAACTCTTTATGTCCCGGAATCCAATTAACTTATTTTGTTTAAGTTTTATTCGGATATGGGGCTTGTTTTTATATAAATTACAATGATTATTTCGACCTACTGAATGGTTGTTGCCAAACTGTTGCCATGAAATTAGTATAACTTATGATTAAATAGATTGCAACCTAAAACAATGAGTATTTCTTATAATCCGGATCATAAAACCATTTATCCTTCATATTATAAAGAGCATCCCAATTCTGAGACTTTATATCTTCTATCGTTATACAATAAATTGTTCGGTTAAGTTCTGAAAAATAATTAAGCTCATATTTACACCAAATTGAATTTCTGGAATTATGTGAATCCACAAAAATAATCGCATCAGATTGCTCCAATCTCGTTTCTATCACTTTTAGTGTAGCCTTACACACTAATTTTCTTTTCAAATAATCTGCATCATTTATCCAATCACAAAAAACATTTTTAGATTTTCTATTTTCAAATAATATGAGTTCTTGCACATATCTACTATCCATACTACTATGAGAAATAAAAAAATCATATCGTTTAATTTTCTGCTCCTTTGCATTCATTATCCTGTATTCTAATTCATTTGGATTTTGTGGAATATTATATTTCTCATCCGGATATACATTCCTTAAATATTGTTTTCTTTTTTTATTTTTTGTATGTACCTGCATATATTTTTGTCTACGTGCTCTTGGTTGAAAATTAAAACTTTGCAAATGATAAAATGCAATCCAACGTAATTGTTTATTTAATTCCGTATCATTTACTTTAAAGAAGAAATTAATAACTTTGTCATTATAATATTTTTTCAACTCTGCCATAATATACATTTTATCTTTTTGAGAAGTATTTTTTCTTTCATATAGCCCTATAAGCACATCAATATACTCCGGAGTCATTTGTTGGGTTTTAAATTTAGCATTATTTATTTTATTATCAATCCTTTCTATCTTGCTCTTTCTTTGATTCCATAACTCTTCTGAATTTTTCTGTTGTATATCTGTGTCAAAATTTTCGCAATACTGCTTTCTGTAATTTGAACTCATAATCTTTTTATATTGTGAAACAGTTCTAAATAATTGTTCTGGTTTCAACATACAATAACGCCTTTTACCGAATCTTTTATTCAAATATCTATCTTTAATTTCATAGTAATTATACTTATATACCACCGACATCCACTCGTGAGGATAATATTTTTTCACAAGTGAAATTACATCCTCTTCCGTATATTCTTGTGGTAATATCAGTGAAATCTCCCTTAACTGCTTATTCCACATTTCTAAAATATCTCTAATTTCATGATCATATATATGTTTCGTGACTCCAGGCAATTTTATTCCCCCAAAAAGCTTATTCTTTATCTTCTTCCGATAAACGTGTTAAATCTTCTACCTTAGCCATATCTGCTAATAACCTACTATAACAAATAAGTTCTGCTTGAAGTTGTTTTAACTCTGTTCTAAATTGAATACATTCATTTTCATTCAAAAAGTCTCCATTTAATTTCTTTTTATGCCATTTTGCTGTAAAAGGTCTTACTATTTGGTTCAATACTATTACTGCTATTTTCGTAAAATTTTCTGCATTACGTCCTTTATTTTTTAGTATATCCCTTGTAATTGGAAACAACTGATAAACACTATTTAAAGCGGTTTCTTCATCACCAGTTGTATCATCTAACGGCTGAGTTGTAATACGAGTTATCAATTCTACATACATATCCCATGCAGCTGTTTGATCATCCCCTGTTGGACCAAATTCAACTTCAGCAAAACCAGCTTTCAATTTAATACTATTTAATCCCCATTCCCTAAACAAATCTTTAAATGTCATAATAATTGCTCCTTATTTATAATCAAATATGTGAATTACGCTGTCTTAATGGTCTCGACAAATTTGGTGTATGATATCGTTTCAAGTACACTCTTTCTATAGCATCTTCCAATTCTTTTGCTGATTTTGGCATAGAGATAATTTCACTGTTATTTGGATTATCTAATATTCTTTGAGGTATATAATGTTGCTTATTCGGGATAAGTATTCCTAAAATACCATTGCGTTCGTTTCCTGCAGACTTTCTTAAACTAAAATAAATTTCCCAATCAACCCACCATCTTCCCCCTGTTTCTGCACCAATCAAAACAATTGTTACAGAAGATAATCTCAATTGCGGTCTTATATAATTATTCTTGATTGTGTCATCTGACAAATGACTTAAATCTTTGTTTTCCAAAGAACAATCCGAAAACACCATCTTATCATTTCCAAATTTTCTTCTAAACTCATCAACTACATCTTGATCTAATCGATGCGAATAGCTAACAAATACATTTCTCATATGTTTCCTCCTAATATTATAAAGCATAAAATAATAACCGAATATCCCCTGCTACCAGTCTATTCATTTAAAATCAATTCAGCAATCTCATCCGCAATTTCATCAACCGTATTAATAGCAGTATTACGAGCTAACTTATCAGCTAAAGATGGGCTAAATTCTATCACCTCTTTTTTTGTAATATTGTGCCATATTGGCAGTATAATTTGCTCACCAGAAACAGCCTTTGTAATAATCCCATCTAACTCATAATTTGTCCAACCTTTTTTTATAAATGACTTTGAAATAACTACTATTCCGAATTTACTATTAGCCAAACCTTTATCAATTTTTCTACGTAAACTATCTCCGATTTTCATTTCAAACTCATCATACCAAACTTTGATTCCTTTATTTCTCAATGCTGTTGCTAACGGGCGTACTACCTCATCTTTATCTTCAGAAGCATGTGAAATAAAAACATCATATTCTGGTGTTGTATCCACATCAGCATCTATACCAAAGCCTCGATTATGTATTAACGAAGGTACTGTATTTAAAGGTATTTGTTTAATTTCTGGTAATGCTTCTGGTAAAACTCTGACTGAACTTCTCACACTACCACGCATTCCCCGTAAATCAATTGCTACATGCCAATGTCCTGAATGTGTTGTTTGGAGGCGTATAGGAGATTTTTTTGCTAATCCACCAATATAACGATATTGCCTTCCATTTCTATAATTGTTAAAATTTGATGAATCCAATAACTGAACATTTGCTGCATTTCCTTGTAATATAATTTCCACCATTCTTCCTTTATCGAGATTTCCTAGATCATAATGTGTGAAATTCAAGTTTATCGCCCTCCTTCTTATATCCTATAATAGTTGATATAATTTTATGTACTTCCTCCGATTGTATCAGCATCCTCATCTTCTCATTTCCATCCTCAACATCTGGCTTACCACACCTCAGATTATCCGGATGTTCTGACACACAGCAATCCTTATACCAACACTCTCCCATAAGCGCCCCCTTCACGGACCACTTCTCGTTTTGTGTAAATTCACCCACCAATGATTTCATCACTCGTTCTGTAGAGTATCTCTTAAAACCTGCCAAATACTGTAATGTCTTCTCATCATCAATCTTTGACAAGTCGATTCTATGATTCTCAATTGCTGATAAAACCTCTTCACGAATTTTGATTTTATCTGTCTTTCCGGTACCTGTCCATTCCACCAGCTTATCAAAAGCAAGAATCAGGTATTCAAAACAAATCATATCCAGAATGATAATCTTCCCTTCTGCCTTATCTGCTATTGATTTCAACATACGATACTTGTTACGAATATCCTGATTATCAACCACATAATCAAATGCAATATAATACACATTGTCCTCTTTAATGTCTAAATCTGACAACGCATCCAATATGCCCTGATTGCTTTCTTTACTTTCAACTACAAGTGCATCATCAAAGAAAAGTTGGTTAACCAATTTCCAGAAGTGAAATCCTGCGCCGGTATCTTCTGCCCATAAATACTTCATATCACAACTCCTCTTCCAGTGTTATCCTATAATTGTCAAACTTCAACACCTTAAAACTCTTATCAGAAACATTGAGACCATCGCAATTTCGTAGGAAAAGCATATATTGATTCGACGGCTCAAAATTAATGAAACTTCTGACCTCATCATTCATCAAATTATCTGCATTATCGACTACAATAAAACTATCTCTGCACTGTTCAATCGATTCTGAGAAATTATCTGATTTGTAATTAAACAATTTTATAGCTTTGTATTCATTAGTTAATCGTAGATCTTCTAACATTTCATAAAGCACAGTTTTACCGGTACCGCTATCTCCACCAACAAGAGTTATTCTGTCGTCAAATTCTAAATCGTATGAAAATGGATCAGCTTTGAATGTAATATTCTTATAAATCATCTGCTTCTCTCCTTTCATATTCCTTACTCCACCATGCATTATAACCTCTGCCACCGGTCACTATATCAGACTCATTGAATCTGATTTGCACATCATCCGGAATATCAAAAAGCGTTGGTCTGGACATATAAATCTTTATATTATCCATAGTAAAAATTATTTTAAGCACATTCGGACCACACTCTTCTACATTCACCACCTTATCAGGATGCTTTACAATATTAAGTAATGTCTTGCAGCCAGATGACAAATTACGGATTGTACCTAAACCATATTTTGTTTCAATGTGCTTGTCTGGTGTCAGCTTCGCCTCGTCTACTTGCCGAATGAGATTTATTTCATATTGGGACATTTCTTCATTGCTTGTATTCAGGTTGAAATATAAATCATTTTGAAGTATCCAGTCCTTTGAGTCTTTCTTTTCTGTATATATATCAATCATTGAATGTAACTCCTTCCCATTTTGAAATTTCTACCATTTATTATATCATCCAAGTTAATATATTCCAAACCAAATTTAAGCATTTCAGCCTGACATAGCAACAAATATAATTAGGTCTGAGAGCAGTCATCCCCCTCATCTTACCTCCTGCGCTACGCTTGGCGGTAAGCAGAGTGTCATGCCTTCAAATAGTCATAAAATAGAAAAAGCGCCAACAGACAAGCAAGCTTGTCGTTGGCACTTTCCTATTTTATGACTGCTCTCAGTCCATTTCCTACTCAAACTCTTGGGCAGAATGATTTATCTGGCTGTTTCTTGGTACACATTTGTTCATTTCATTCTTCATATTCATCTTATTTTTCACCTTTGTGTACCTCGTCTAGAATTTTTAGAGCCAAAATGGAGCCAGACATTTATTACTAATATGATTATAATATATATCGTGAGATATACATATTTTTTCAATTTATCGAATATAATATTAACGATTGTAATAGTTGACTGTAACCTATTGCAATCACAAAACAGTCATTTCCTCAATATGTGATATATACTCCCAAAAATACTTTAAAGACTTATTGCGTAAAATAGCTTCATTTAAATTGTATTTCTTTAATATTTCAATCATAATATTTATCCTATCTATTTTAGACGGAATCATTTGATTAAATTTCTCTTTTGTAATATAGTCAGTATAATACACATATTTTATCTTCATTGCCTTAGAAGTTATTTCATCCACTCCAGCTATGTACCAACTTTCTATTTCAGCTATACTAACGATAATTTTTTCAACTTCACAATCTGGAAACTGGGCTAATATCGCATTCTTTTTTTCGACTAGCGATTTAAGATCAATATCACAAATGACTATGTAATCGTAATTCGGTATGCTTTTGATTGATTTTATATATCTATTTATATATTCTTTCTTTTCTCGAGCATATTTTATAACTTTTATTTTATCATTACCTAAAACAGATGTTATAAATCGTTCATCATCTGGTCCTTCTACAAATACAAAAAAGCACTCCATTTCATTCTCCCAATAGTCCCTTAACAAACAAATCATCTATCCCTAAATCTGAATCAATAAATTGTTGCACCATAAAGTTATCACTTGGTTTACTTATTTGGGTAAATCCATCTATAGTTCTTTTAGCAAATAAAATATCATTGACGTCTGAATATTTAACTAATTCAGGATTATGTGTCGTTATTATAATTTGTTTTTCCCTTGAAACTTCCTTTGCCATTTCTACTATTTTACTCATTAATTGTGGATGTAAATTTCTTTCTGGTTCCTCAATAATAATAATT
Source organism: Coprococcus hominis (ex Arizal et al. 2022) (assembly GCF_040094675.1). NCBI lineage: Bacteria > Bacillati > Bacillota > Clostridia > Lachnospirales > Lachnospiraceae > Coprococcus > Coprococcus hominis (ex Arizal et al. 2022). Next base: position 5,731 of record NZ_JBBNHG010000018.1, on the reverse strand, counting down.
CCTGATTCACCCTCAAAGTATAATGCAATTATCAGTGCAAGCATATTAACTGTTCCATCAGATAGAAAATTTGAATAAAAAGTTTTATTGTTATATTTTTCTTTTATCCTATAACTTACTGATTTATCGACATTATTTTGTACATCTATCTGTTCTATAAAAGGCAAGCTGTCACAAAGAAGGTTCAACAATTTTTTCTTTTTCAATTTACTTTTTAAAATCAATTGTAAAATATTAGCAATATTAGATCCATCTTCTTCAAGTCTTCTTTTTGAAGTAATAGAGCTAGATGATTTCATTAATCTAGGATCAAAATCATATATTTTTATAAAATTATTTGCATTAAACATTGGAGGCATCATGAAATCTAACTTATTTAATATTAATTCTTTTCGCTCTTTTCCCTCTTCATTAATAATATCGGAAATAAATTCTGCTCCCATACCATATTTCAGTTCATCTTCATCATACAAAGTTTCATCTTCAATATGAGATTTCACTTTATTACCATTCTTTTCATAAACAATAGTATACTTACCAGTTGTTTTTTCACATTCCTTTTTTTCTTTTTCATTTGCAATACCACAAGTTGTATATTTAATCTCGAGTCTTTCTGCACCTATCTTATATCCCATCCCCCTCTTATAAGGGATAATTTCAAACTCACTAACTATCTCTTCAAGCAACAATCCCTTTCCTTCCTTTTGATTCACAATTCGAATCCATTCTTCATCATGCAAATCAAGAATAAACTTTAAGTACATGGATTCATTTTTCCCAATTGTCGCATTAATAGCATAATTTATTCCCCCAAGCAATGATATTGCATCATCTAATCCATATAAAATTATATTATTTACAAATCTAATAATTGATACTGTATTTGACTTTCCAGAAGCATTAGCTCCTAATAAAATGGTCAAATTTTCTAAATTGATTATCTGTTCTCCAAAACTTTTAAAATTTTTAATATGTATATATTTTATTTTCACAATGTCCTCCTATGTGTTATAAACTATGAAAACATTTTAATTACTACCTATTTACATTTCTAAAAACTAAAATCCACTATTAAATATCTTTTTATTATAACACATTAAGAATTACTTTTCCACAAAAGATGGAAGAATGGTCAATACAACTCGTCTCTTTTCCAGCACATCAATCCATCCCTTCCATTATCTTGCCTCATAAGACCTTTTATATCGTCTAGCCTGCAGTTCCACACGCTCCTGTTCCTTCACCTTACGAATAATCGTATCAATCTGCTCCTCACCGGCATATCTCTTCACACGCTCCAGATCATCAGCCTTTTCCTGCAACAGCTCTGTCCTATCACTCATAGCCTTAATCTTACCCTTGTAAAACTCCACATCATCTGCCAGTCTCTTCTTTTACTTCCTTAGCTGTAATACTTCCTCTTTTAGCCTTACGCATTGGATTGTCAGGTTCTTTATCAAGGTCTTAAGTTTACTCACAAATGGCATTACCACCTTATCCCGAAATGACTTAGCACTTGCAAATGCTCCAGGTTCCGGCAACTGCCATTCCGGTGCTTCATCATACTTCCTTACATCACGCTGCAATAATTGCTCCGACTGTACCATCTGCTCTATATAGTTCTTTAGCTCATTCTGTTGCTTTTCAAGTTGAACATTATTCTGTTGCAAATCATTGTATTTCTGTCTTAATGCCTGATTATCAGATTTCAATGAATCATTTCTTTGCTCCAGAGTGTGATTGTCAGCAGATAACTGATCTGTCTCGGATAAACTAAAAAAGATAACAGGATACGCCTAATGGTGCATACACATTACGCAGATTTACCGCACTCCTAGGTCGTGCGCATTAGGGTATTCCTATAACCCAATCCGGTTCCAACTTCTGCTCCACTGGAGCAGAAGTTACTCCAAACCTATTCTCATATGTTGACTGTATGGACCCGCGACTGTGCAAAAAGGCATAAAGAAAGGCTCCCATACCCGAGTAATCAAAACCCGAATAGAGAGCCTTTTCGCGAGGAACAGCTTAGCACAGCCGTAACCTACAGTAAACATATGAATTTTTAATCTTCATCATCAAAAGAGCTTCCAAATGAACTACTGTTATCAACAATATGCATCTCACCAGATTCCATATCCATTGCCATTCCTCCACCCATATCCTGCATCATATGGCCTTGTGTATCCATCATCATACCACCGCCCATATCCATACAGAAATCTCCGTCCGTATAATCAAATCTGTCCATAATCATCTACCTCCGTTAGTTTAATTGAAAAATCCCATGACCATCACAAGTTCTTTGAACTTGATAGAGGCAATCATCAATCCAAAATGTAATCTTATCCGCAGCCTCATCATTCGTAGCAATATTGGTACATGTTAAATTGCTAATTGCATTTGTTCCACCACAATTTTTTGGAAGAATGTGATGGATATTCCAACCACAATATATTGCTTCTCCATCCTCTTTAATAAAGAAATCTGGATTACCATATCCATCTCTACACATTAAATATCCATGGAAGTCCTCTGCAAATCTTGCATCACCGTAATATCTCTCCCACAGCTTTAACGCATTCTTCTTGTTAATCTTCATATGCTCACCTCCAAACCTGACTCAAAATAAAAAAGCCTGTACACTATGTATGCACAGACTAACCGGTCAGACTTCAGACTTTACACACATAGTTAATAAAGTGCTTTGAATCCAAAACACTCTAATAAAAATATGTGTAAAGCTTCGAAACAATAACTTACGCACCGAAAGTTTATCATTACTTTCTCCGGAAATCAACTAGAATGAATGTCCCCAGATAGTTTCGCAAGGTTTACATTATACACAATACCATTATATCTTTACTCCCGACAGCATATTAGACTTAGTCTATGCATGACTTCTAGTAAGTTCACCATGGACTACTTCATAACATGTACCACCGAAGATAATAATGATCTTTACGCTATCGATTATACTCTGTTTTAAAATATATCGCAATAAAAGAAAAACTATTTATTACTCATTCAGCAATTCATTTTCAATAATATCCAATAATGCACCTGATGTATTAAATACTATTCTTAATTGATTTATTAGCTGCTTTTGCTTATCTGGATTATTCGCATTTTGTTTTAATAACAACAAAGATTTATTTACACTCACACGGGAAGCTTCAACTAAAGCCTCCTTAGCCGCATTTTGACCTTTGTTTTTTCCTTTTAGAATGTTCTCCAAAAAATCTTCTTCTGGTTCTACACGCTCAATCCATTGTAGTTTTCTTGAATTAGTCTGTTTTCCAACATATCTCCGGCATGTTGTAACATATCCATATATTGCTTCATGAATTGCGTTTGTCATAACGTCATATTTAGCAGCAAGCTGACTCTCATTTATACCTTTCATATAGGTTTTCACAACACTTTTTTGAAAGCTTGTTACTCCGGCCTTTGATGCATACTTCATCAATTCTTCTTCGCGAATTATATCTCTTAAATAATGTGCTTTCTTTCTCTCCATACTTTCACTACTCATAATACCGATAAGAGATGTCTCCACTCCATAATAGTAGCCAATGTGATTTCCAACTTATCCGGCTCCGGATAGCCTAAAGCCTCTGTTAGTGACCCCTGCGGATCGTTATCAATTACAAGTACTTTTTTTCCAAGTCTCGAAAGACCAATCCCAATATTTACAACGGAAGTAGTCTTTGCGACCCCACCTTTTTGATTTGCACAAATGATTACTCTGCTCATTTTGATATCCTCCCTGTTATTGCCTTCATCATTTTTGAAAGATTCCAGTATCTCTAGCATCGTCCGAATAGGTGTAAATAGTTCTTCATCTATTTCCGAAGCATCATCGATTCGACTCAGTTCCACTGAAATCTCCTTCAATTCTTTTCTAATACTGATAAGCATCATCGGATTTCCCCTTGCGATTAAATACGGATGTAGTAAGCATTCCAGTATGTAATCTTGCTTAGTACAAAATCCACACATTTTCCAACGCTTATCTATTTCTATGCCCTCTTCCGGTGAACACCGAAATCCAACATTTTTGTTACGCCAACGATTCTTGTCATCTTTATTCTTCGCTGACATCGAAGCCCTCCTTCCATTCTTCGTCCAGAGCTTCTGCCATATCATCCTGTACTGATGGGAAAAGATGCGCGTAACGATATGTGATTTTCTCACTTTCATGACCAAATCTATTTCCGATCGCGAGTACCGAAAATCCCATATTTATTAAAAGTGATACATGGCTGTGGCGGAGATCATGAATACGGATTCGTTTCACGCCACAAGCCTTAACGCCTCTATCCATCTCATGGTGTAGATATGATTTGGAAATCGGAAACAATCTTTCATTTGGCTGTAACCATAGATTCCATGTATGAAATCTTCCATTTCCCTCGCCACCTGTTCTGGCATATAAACCTTGCGAATACTCTTTTTGGTCTTCGGCTTTGTTATTACATCCTTACCTTTTATCTTCTGATACGACTTTGTTATAGAAAGAATGTTTTTCTCAAAATCAAAATCCTCGGCTGTAAGTGCCCTCAATTCTCCCATACGGATTCCGCACCAATATAAAAGTTCAAATGCATAGTATGAATAAGGTTTATTTGCCATGGTTGGTATAAATCTAAGGGATTCTTCCTTCGTCCAAAATAGCATTTCATCTGCTTCTTCCGCGCCAAGTGCTCCTGCACGATGTACTGGATTAGATGGCAGCTCATAAAAACGAACTGCATGATTAAATAAACACGATAACTGTGCCTGCACCGACTTTAAATACGTTGGTGAGTATGGTTTTCCTTCGGAATCTCTGTATTCACGCATCATATTCTGCCACTTGATGATATCTCTGACCGTTACATCCACCATCTTGGTATTGCCAAAGTACGGAATTATCTTGGTACGGATGATATGTTCTTTTGACCACCAGGTATTTTCCTTGAGTTTCGGCCTTACATCTTTTTCATATACTGTAAAGAACTCTGAAAATGTCATATCCATACTTGCAGCTTTGGTTCTAAGAAAACTCTGTTCCCACTCCTGAGCTTTTCTTTTGGTCGCAAAACCACGTTTTAGTTTACGAACATTTTTTCCTGTCCAATCAAAATAATGAAAAGATACATACCATGTTCCCTTCTTCTCATCCTTGTACGCAGGCATTACTCATTTCCTCCTTCCTCTACGTTCATACCGTAGAATCTTTCAATGAAATAATGTCTACTTACTCGACCGGGTATAACCATATATCCCTTCTGCTTCAGTTCTTCATTCAGTTTTCTGACAATCCTGTATGCCTTTGACTCGGATACCGACAAAACCTCTTGAATCTCTGGAACTGTGATAAAGGTGTTCGTTGTATTCATCCTATCGCCTCCTAAAAAATAGTTTCCTTTGTCTTCAACTACTATTTGGGACGAGTCGGAGCTGATTACTAAAAATTCTTGAAAAAACTTTCGAAAATGAAAATAGAGACAGTTTTGAAAATTATTATTGAGTGTTTTGAAGCAGTGTTTTTTGCTTTCAAAAGGTATCAAACAGGTATCAATGAGCATAAAAAATCCCAGAACCATTGATTTTACAATGATTCTGGACTTTCGTGGATTATTCAAACTCTTGGGCGGAGAGATTTATCTCGTCAATTGTAATCTGAGATTCCATACCCGCCATCTCAGACTTCTTTAAAAGTTAATAGTAGTAAGTGTAAAGGAAG
>NZ_JBBNHG010000017.1:0-3432 GCF_040094675.1 Coprococcus hominis (ex Arizal et al. 2022) | reverse complement strand
GCGATCTCTTCCAGACACGCAATCTTACGATGCTGATGCGTCTCCATCGTCTTTACGAAGTTCGTTGCATCAACCAGGCTCTCATGTGTACCTGTATCCAGCCATGTGAAGCCCTGTCCAAGCAATTCTACATTCAGATTTCCCTTCTCCAGATAAATCCGGTTCAAATCGGTAATCTCCAGCTCTCCACGTGCAGACGGCTTCAGATTCTTCGCATACTCTACAACATGATTATCATAGAAGTAAAGACCGGTTACACAGTAATTGCTCTTCGGCTGTGCAGGCTTCTCTTCGATTGAGATTGCCTTTCCATCCTGATCAAACTCTACAATACCAAAACGCTCCGGATCATCTACATAATAGCCAAATACTGTAGCGCCCTTTCCGCTCTCTGCATTCTCCACAGCCGCCTTCAGGCGCTTCTTCAAACCATGTCCAGCAAAAATATTATCGCCCAATACCATTGCCACAGAATCGTCACCAATGAAATCTGCACCAATGATAAACGCCTGCGCCAGTCCATCCGGTGATGGCTGCACTGCATAAGTCAGATTCACGCCAAACTGATGTCCATCTCCCAGCAGCTCCTCAAAACGCGGTGTATCTGCCGGTGTTGAGATAATCAGAATATCCCGAATGCCTGCATTCATAAGTACAGACATCGGATAATAAATCATCGGCTTGTCATAAATCGGGAGCAACTGCTTCGATGTTACTCTGGTCAATGGATATAAACGTATACCGGAACCTTCGGTCAAAATTAATCCCTTCATAGGTTAATTCTTTTTATTAATTTGACGTATGTCGTTAACAAATTGTTTAATCTCTCATGGATAATATTCATATAATCCCTCTGCAAAAATAGGTGTCTTCCAAGAAATACAGAAGACACCTATAAGCATATCATATATAAATTATCAAACATCTGTCAAATTTTAGTAACTAGACTGCAATACACTTTAAGTGTAACGCAGGCGATTACCAGAGTCAATAGTATTTTTCGTTTCTTATTTCAACTCCACCGAATTCGGTGCCGTTCCATAATCATAATATTGTTTTCTCTCATCAACCAAATGCTGGTGGAGTTCTCCAATTGGGTGAGACTCATAAAATTCCGGAGTGATATCTGCGAAGTAAGCTTTTGCATTCATCCTGTCATAATCTTCCGTCTCAAATCCCCAATTTCCATGATGACTCAACTGAACATAATCGCCCGTCAGTTCGTCTCCATATGTCTCAAATAAATATTTATTCATGTCGGCTTTGACATCACCTGTATACAGAAAACTTTCTTCCTGATTTGTAATTTTCATGCACAAAGAACCATCATTCTGATAATCCAAATCCGGACCAACATTCTGCTTCACAATATCATCAAACGCATTATACACATGGATCCGCAGACCGCACACTTCAAGCTCCTCATCTCTTCTCAAATGAATAATATTATCTGCATCCTTTGTTAGATTATGAAATGTCTCCAGAGGTTCCAATCCCATACTGTCATACGGTTCCCCCGCTTCCTTAATAAATTCGTAATCGTAGCCATTATCATATATCTTATCTATAGTCACTCCCTGTGGATCCGCATAAATCACATTAAATGCACCAACGTGATCACTATGTGTATGAGAGATAAACCATGCATCAACATGATTCCCATTCTGGGCAATAACCTTTCTTAATGCCGGGGCATTCTCAGCCCATCCACCATCTATAATAATCAAATGTCCACTGTTCGTAATTGTATAACAATTCGCCTGTCTTCCCGTCGCATCTGAATATTGTGTGATTATGCATCCATCGGTATTCATTTTCTCTTGATTTCCTGTTTTATTATGCATATGAACCGCTGCGGAAATACCTCCCAGCGCTAATACACATAGCAAAGCAAAAATTACGATTCTTCTATTCATAGTTCACAATATCCTTAGATTAATATTTCTTCCTTCACACCCTTAAATTCCACTTTATCATCTTGGCATTATAATTGCAAGGTTCATTGTGACATGGTACAATATTATTGATATTATACGATAGAGGTAACAACATGAACAAATTAAAACACTTCCTATTAAATAGTAAAAATATTAACAAATCCAGTTTCATCTGGAATATGGCAGGAAGCATGCTCATGGCGTTTCAGTCTGTTATCATGCTGATGATTATTACTCGTACATTAAATCTATATGAGGCAGGGGTATTTACACTCGCCTATGCAAGTGCTAATCTCTTCCTGAATATTGGAAAATACGGCATGCGTAATTTCCAAGTGTCCGACGTCAAGCGCCAGTTTAACTTCAAAGAATATAATACCTCGCGTATTATTACAACCGTATTAATGTTGATTGTTTCACTCGTTTACGTCGTAATCGCCAAAAGCAAAAATGATTATAACATGAACAAAACATGGATCATCATATGGATGTGTCTGTTTAAGATTGTTGATTCTATCGAAGACGCCTATCTGGGGTATTACCAGCAAGAAAACCGGCTTGATGTAGCTGGAAAAATGCTAACTCTACGCATGATATTAACCATACTGGTATTTGGTCTGGGACTGATATTCCTACGTGATCAGTTAATATCACTGATGATCGCAACTATATTTACTACACTACTTTTAATAATGTTTGTGACACTTACTTACCCAGCTTTTCGAAAAGAAGAATCTGTCCACAAAGGAAAAGTCTGGGAATTGTTACGCGTTTGTTTTCCTCTGTTTTTAGGCTGTTTCCTCGCCTTTTATATTGGAAATGCACCCAAATATGCGATTGACAGTTTACTCAGCGACGAAATGCAGGCATGCTATGGTTTTATAGCCATGCCGGTATTTGTGATTGGATTGCTAAACAACTTTATATTCAGTCCGATGATTGCAAGAATGTCTATGATGTGGAAAGAACGACAAAATAAAGATTTCTTTCGATTATTTTGGATACAGATTTTAATCATTGGAATTATTACTATTGTCTGCGAGGCAGGAGCTTTCGTTCTTGGAGTACCAGTATTATCCATGCTATATAACACAGATCTTGCACCATACAAAACAGAGTTGCTTGTGTTATTATTGGGCGGTGGCTTCCTTGCTTTATCCGGGTTATTCGTAACAATCATGACTATCATTCGGATTCAGAACAGTCAGGCAATCGGATATGGTATTGTAGCAGTTTGTGCATATATTCTATCCCCAATCTTTGTGCGGAAATATGCTGTTATGGGAGCCTCTGTTCTCTATCTTCTGCTTATGATCCTGTTATGCATTATCTTTGCGATCATGATGATGATTGGATTCAAAAAGAAAAGATCCGACGCATAAAGCACCAGATCTTTTCTTTTTATAATTCATCAACTTATCTCAACGCATCCAGATATTTTCCATCCAAAACATCTTTCAAGTACTGTCCATACTGATTCTTCTTCAGAAGCTCG
>NZ_JBBNHG010000016.1:0-46252 GCF_040094675.1 Coprococcus hominis (ex Arizal et al. 2022) | reverse complement strand
GTTTACAAAATGAGATTTTCATTTACAAAGAGGGACTCTTGCGTTACAAACGGGACTCTCATTCTACATTTCACCCTCTTTTTTATGCACAATTCCTCATTTGGTTGATAAACAATAAAAAGTTATCGAAAAACAATAAAAATATATTGACATTCAATAATGAATCGTGTAAAGTGTAGAAAGGTTAAGAAATAAAACGCGCAGTTTAGAAAAGATGTGGGAGGACATATAGGTATGAAAGAAAATAAAATTGCCGGCGCGACGAAGGTCCTGCTGGATATCATGTATTTTGTTGGAATGGTTGTGACGCTGACTTTACCGGTGTCATTCAAATGGTATGGAACTGTGATCAATCCATTTTTCGGAGAATATTATATCTGGATGGTGCTGATCTTCATGACGGCAGGTGTGTTCGCAGTGCTGATTCTAAGAGAGCTTCGGAAGATGTTTCGGACGGTGCTTGCGGATGACTGCTTCGTGAAGGAAAATGTGAAGAGCCTGAACCGGATGGGCATATACAGCTTCGCAATCATGGCGGTGATGCTTTGCAGGATTCCACTTTACTTCACGCCAGCTGTATTTATCATTGTTGTAGTATTTTTGATCGCAGGTCTTTTCTCCCGCGTGCTTGCCATCGTGTTTGACAAAGCGGTGCAGTACAAGGAAGAAAATGATTTTACGATTTAGGGACGTTACCATATAAGAAAAGGCGGTGGTGATATGGCGATAAAGGTGAATCTGGATGTGCTGATGGCACAGAAGAAAAAGGGGCTGACAGAGCTTGCGAAGGAAGTTGATATTACGCTTGCGAATCTGTCGATTTTGAAGAATAACAAGGCGAAGGCGGTGCGGTTTTCCACATTGGAATCGATCTGTAAGGCACTCGACTGCCAGCCGGGAGATATATTGATCTATGAGGATGAAGAGGATAACGACGAATAAGATAGAACGTATCTGGAAAGGAGCGTTTTCAATATGGGAAATGAACAAAAACAAGAAAATTTGAACAATCAGAATATACAGGAACAAGAGCCAAAACAGATGATGCCATATGTAGATAATCAGGATATGAAGGAACGGGCAACCCGGTTTGGAACGGGTGGATTTGCGGCAATCATATACGCGGTTGTGACAACCATCTGCCTGTATAAAAATGCATATGGTATTATGACGGTTTTATTTGCCGCAGCAACGATTGGCTTCTTATATTACGTCTGTTCGCACGCACCGCAGAGTAAGGCGTACGATAACCGCGAGGATAAGACGTCGAATCCGCATACGATGATCTACTATATAGGAATTTTGCTGCTTGGCGTGTCAACGTTCCTGACTGCAGACCGATTCCTGATTACATGTAATTACATAGGAATTTACCTGCTTTCGATGACCGTGTTTTTTACCTGCTTTTGCGATGCGGACAAATGGGGTGTCGGGAAATACATCCGTGCCGTGCTCGGTGCAGTGTTCTCGCCGCTTGGGTATCTGTTCCGCGGGTTCAGTGACTGCTACGTGTATGTGAAGCTTCAGGAAAAGAAAAAATCCAAGGCAATCTATGTGCTGGTTGGTGTGCTGATTGCACTGCCATTTCTGGTTTTAATGTTGATCGTGCTGTCCGAGGCTGATGCCATCTTCAAATACATTGTCGACCGGAGTATTGGAAATCTGCAGTTATCCGGGAATCTGGCAGGCTTCGTGATGATGCTCGTTGCGGTATTTGTCATCGTATATGGAATCTTCTGCAAGATGGTGATACAGCCGCCGAAGATCGACTGTGAAGAAAAGCGGATGGTGGAGCCGATGATCGGTATTACGTTCTGTGGTCTGCTGACTGCATTATATGCAGTGTTCGCAATCATTCAGATCCTGTCGCCATTTCTTGGAAAGCAGATGCTGCCAGCCGGGTATTCGTATTCGGAATATGCGAGACAGGGATTCTTCCAGTTGCTTTTTGTTGCGGCTGTAAATTTGGTAATTGTTCTGGTTTGCAACCGTGCATTTGCAGAAAGCCGGGTGCTTCGGACGATTCTTACGATCATGTGTGGCTGTACCTATGTGATGATCGGCTCTTCGGCAGTGCGGATGTTGATGTACATTCGGGCATATCATCTGACGTATCTGCGTGTGCTGGTGCTGTTTGGACTGCTGGTATTGGTTGTGCTTTTCACTGGCACGATCATCTATCTGTATAAGAATACATTCCCACTGATGAAATATATGATCGTTGCATGTGGCGGTTTGTATATCGCGTTTGCGTTGTCACATCCGGATACGTATATCGCGCGTTATAATCTTGCGTGTGCACGTGCGGATGTGCAGACATGGATGGCGGAGGATGTCGATACGGACGATATGGAGATCCGGCTGATCGACCTGATGCAATATGATCTGCAGGCTGGCTCGGCGGATCGGACGCCTGCGGTGTTTGAGTTTTTGGAGTGGGCACAGGCACGTGGAATCTGGACCGATGAGAACGATGATGAGGCGCAGAGCCTGCTTACCTATCATAGTAATCTATGTACGAGCCGACGGGGTATCCGGACCTTTAATGTGAGCACGTATCGTGGAAAAACGGCACTGGAGAATTACCTGGAAAATTAAAATATGACAGACAGCTATCAGTTAGCGAATCTGGCTGGTATGTGTTGCAGGAGGAAACAGATAGATGGAAGGAAGATTGATTGGCGTCGGAGTCGGCCCGGGAGATCCGGAGCTTCTGACGCTGGCAGCGGTGCGTGCGATCCGGGAGAGTGACTGCATCTTACTGCCAAATGAGAAGAAAGAAGAATGTTATGCTTATAAGATCGTGCGGCAGGTCGTACCGGAGATCGAAGAAAAGGAGATCTGCCCGATGCAGTTTCCGATGACGAAGGATGCGGATGTGCTTCGTGCGGCACAGGATCGCTGCTTTGCCGAGGTGCAGGCACGGATGCGGCAGGGAAAGACGCTTGTATTTCTTACGATCGGTGATCCAAGTGTGTACTCGACCTATCATTATATTCACCGGCGAGTGCTTGCGGCGGGGATGCCTGCGTCGATGATCAGCGGCGTGCCTTCTTTCTGTGCGGTGGCGGCAAGACTTGGAATCTCCCTTGCGGATCAGGGCGAGGAGATCCATATTATTCCGGGCAGCTACGCGGTGGAAGATACCGCGGACTATGACGGGACACGGATCTATATGAAGTCGGGGAAGAAGCTGGAACAGCTGATCGGCATGCTTCGGACAGAGCTTGTGCGGAGAAGACAGCAGGGAGAATATTTGGAGGTCTATGGCGTCTCGAACTGCGGACTGCCGGAGGAACGTGTGATGCATGGGATAGATGCGTTGACACAGGCGGCAAGCTACCTTACAATTGTGATTGTGAAGGTGAAAAAACAGGACAAATAACGATATTTTCATTAAAATTCTTCCAATAACGGATTTGTTCACAAAACAAACATAAATCTGTTATAGAATATGTATCACAGATCAGAGACAGAAGAAAAAAGAGGGAAGGAGAAACCACTTGAGCATATAGAAAGTGGCAGATCGTATATGAAATATGCAATTATAGGAGCCGGTGGATGCGGCGGAAGCATTGGTGCATTCTTAGCGGAAGCCGGACAGGATGTAACATTGATTGCGCGTGGCGAGCATCTTGCAGCAATCAGAGAACATGGTATATGTGTGGAGTCACCAAGCCGGACATTTACCGTGACAGACATAAAGGCAGTTGATGAGGCAGGATATGCGGAGATTCCGGATGTCCTGTTTGTGTGTGTCAAAGGATATTCGATTCCGGATATCATTCCATTTTTGAGAGAACATAGTGATGCGGAGACGTTGATCGTTCCGATCCTGAACATCTACGGAACCGGTGCAAAGCTGCAGCAGGCGCTGCCGGATGCAACAGTTGTAGATGGCTGTATCTACATTGCGGCGGAGATCAAGGAGCCGGGTGTGATCTTACAAAAAGGCGATATCTTCCGTATCGTATTTGGCGCACGGAAGGGACAGGCGCTTTGCCGGAAGATGTTCCTCTTAGAGCAGGAATTAAAGGCAGCAGGCATTGATGCGGTACTTTCTGACCAGATCGAGCGGGATGCATTTCAGAAATACGCGTATGTATCGCCGATGGCAGCCTGCGGTCTGTATTATGATGCGACGGCAGAAGTATTCCAGCGCGCAGGAGAAGAGCGGATGCTTTTGATCCGGTGTATGAAGGAAATCGACGCACTTGCAACAGCGATGGGAATCCCATTTTTGGTTGATATTGAGAAGACGAATCTGGACATCTTAGATGCGCTTGTACCGGAGGCTTCGACTTCCATGCAGCGCGATATCTGGGCAGGAAAACCATCGGAAATCGATGGATTGCTGTATGAGCCGCTTCGTCTTGGAGAACAATATGGAGTAGAGATGCCGAACTACGAGATGATCGTGAAGGTATTGAAGGAGAAGTACGGAGAGTAGAAAGCGTAAATGATTATTATGAACTATACAGCAATTAAGTATATAGATGTGTCGAGTTTTCTAAATGTAATTATGTTTGGAGCTTAGATGTAGTTGATGTTCTGTGGATACACAGCAATGTTTGAACACGATGTTCAAACAAGCCGTCACTGAGCCATGGATGGCGAATTGACGGCGGTTGCGTGCGGTAAGAATATATACAACAGAACATCTAGTACATCTTAGCTTCAATACATCTTATATTTGGAAAATTCGACTCAATATATACAATTGCTGTATAGTTCGTAATAATCTAGACAAAGAAAGGAAGTATGCAGAGATGAAAGAAGTAAAATCACCAAAACGTCCGTTGATCTTCTATTATGGAATCGTGCTGGTAGTATTGCTGGTGTTTAATTTATTTATCACCCCAATGCTGGCAGAGCGGCAGGTAAAGGAAGTTGACTACGGAACATTTATGAAGATGACCGAGGATAAGGATATCGGTCAGGTACAGATCGACAGCACACAGATCACATTTACAGATAAGGCGGAGAGCGCGATCTACAAGACCGGACTTATGCCGGACGATGATCTGACACAGCGGCTCTATGACAGCGGTGCGAAGTTCTCGAAAGAAATCGAGACGAGGACATCTCCATTTATGAGCTTTTTGATGTCGGTTGTTCTTCCACTGTTGTTGTTCTGGATTCTTGGAAGATTCCTCGCAAGGAAGATGATGGAACAGGCTGGCGGTAAGAATTCCATGATGTTCGGTATGGGTGGAAAGAGCAATGCGAAGGTATATGTGCAGTCCACCGAAGGAATTCATTTTACGGATGTTGCCGGCGAGGATGAGGCGAAGGAAAACTTAGCCGAGATTGTCGATTATCTGCATAATCCGAAGAAATATACGGACGTCGGTGCATCTATGCCGAAGGGACTTTTGTTAGTCGGTCCTCCGGGAACTGGTAAGACAATGCTTGCGAAGGCGGTTGCAGGTGAGGCAAATGTACCGTTCTTCTCAATCTCCGGTTCCGAGTTCGTCGAGATGTTTGTTGGTATGGGCGCATCAAAGGTGCGTGATTTGTTCAAGCAGGCAAAGGAGAAAGCCCCATGTATCGTATTTATCGATGAGATTGATGCCATCGGTAAGAAGCGTGACGGCGGCAAGTACGGCGGCAACGATGAACGGGAGCAGACATTGAACCAGCTCTTAACTGAGATGGATGGATTTGAAGGAAATAATGGTGTTATCATTCTGGCGGCAACGAACCGTCCGGAATCCCTTGATCCGGCACTGACCAGACCGGGACGTTTTGACCGGCGTGTACCGGTGGAACTGCCTGACCTGAAAGGCCGTGAGGCAATCCTCAAGGTACATGCAAGAAAAATCAAGGTTGGCGATGATGTAGATTTCCATACGATTGCACGTATGGCATCCGGTGCATCTGGAGCCGAGCTTGCGAATATCATCAACGAGGGCGCGCTTCGTGCTGTCCGTTCGAACCGGACATTTGTAACCGAGGCAGATCTGGAAGAAAGTGTCGAGGTTGTAATTGCCGGTTATCAGAAGAAGAATGCCGTGCTTTCGGATAAGGAGAAAAAGACGGTTGCATATCATGAGGTCGGACATGCATTGGTGGCTGCGTTGCAGAGCCATTCAGCACCGGTACAGAAGATTACGATCATTCCGCGTACATCCGGTGCACTTGGTTACACAATGCAGGTGGAGCAGGCCGACAAATATCTGATGACGAAGGAAGAAATCGAGAACAAGATCGCAACACTCACCGGTGGACGTGCCGCAGAGGAAGTGGCATGTGGTGAAATCACAACCGGCGCTTCGAACGATATCGAGCAGGCAACGAAGCTGGCACGTGCGATGATTACCCGCTATGGTATGAGCGAGGAGTTCGATATGGTTGCGATGGAGACGGTAGAAAACCAGTATCTGGGTGGGGATACCTCTCTTTGCTGTTCTGCAGATACACAGAAAGAGATTGACCATAAGGTGGTCGAGCTTGTGCGCGCACAGCATGAGAAAGCGAAGAAGCTGCTTGTCGATAACAAGCGTCTGCTGGATATTCTGGCAATGCACCTCTATGAGAAAGAGACAATCACCGGTGATGAATTTATGGAGATTCTGAATAAGGAAGGGGGAGCCGCTCTATGAAAAGACACACAGGCTATGGATGGCTGGAACTGATCGAGGGTATTCTTCTTATAATCCTTGGCGCTTTGGCGATTGCATCGCCGGGGGGGATTCTGCGTTGGATTACGATCTTCTATGGTGTGATGGCAATCGTGACCGGAATTACCGATATTATCTTCTATGCCAAGTCGGAACGTTACATTGGGTTTGCACCGTGCGTGTCTCTGGCTGCCGGGGTGATCAGCGTGATCACCGGTCTGGCGCTGATGGCATATCCGCACATAGGCGAACTGGTTGTAACATTGCTGCTTCCGCTATGGTTTATTGCACACAGCGTATCGAAGCTGTGTCATCTTGGATTTATCCGGAGTTTGTACAGAGGAAGGTATTTCTATGTCTCACTGGTCATCAATGTGATCGGTCTGGTAGTAGGTGTGCTGATGATATTCTGGCCGCAGATTGCTTTGTTCTCAGTCGGATTTTTGATAGGTACATACCTGATTATATTAGGAATAGACAGTGTAATATCGGCTTGCAGTAAACTTGGAAGAGATTGGTAAAAAAATATTTATTTTTTAGAAAATTTGTGATAATATACGTAGTTAGATTAAACTAACAGGAGGTAAATATTATGTCAAATTTTTTTAAGAAGATCGATGGAAAGAAAACAGGGATTTTTGCAGCAGGTGTATTGTTCGGAACAGCTGGAATCAAGCTTCTGACAAGCCGTGATGCAAAGAAGGTTTACTCGCATGGTACAGCCGCAGTCCTTCGTGCAAAGGATTGTGTCATGAAAACTGTGACAAATGTACAGGAGAATGCAAGCGACATCTATGCTGAGGCAAAGCAGATCAACGCAGACCGCGAGATCGAGGCTGAGGCACAGGTAGTTGAGGATGAAGCAGAAACAGAAGAGCAGGCGGAAGAAAATGAAATTTGTGATTAAACATGAAATACGGGGCAGAATTCGTTTTCATGTTGCACAGAAGAATATGTCGTACCGGGAAGCCGATATGCTTCAGTATTATCTTGACAGCATGAAACATGTCAGTTCTGCGAAGGTGAATCATTCGACCTGTGATGCGATTGTCTGTTATGAGGGAAACCGGGAAGCGATGATAACGGCGCTCCGGCGGTTCCATTATGAGACGGCAGATGTGCCGGAATCTTATCTTGCTAATTCCGGAAGACAGGTGAATGAAGAGTACAAAGAAAAACTGGTAGATAAGGTTTTGCTGCGGTGTATCAACCGGGTGTTGCTGCCGGTGCCGATTGCGAACACCCTGACTGCCATCCGTTCGGTAAAATACATCACGAACGGATTGAAAACATTAGCAAAACGAAAGATCGAAGTTCCGGTTCTGGATGGCACGGCAATCGGTGTATCCGTATTCCGTGGAGATTTCCAGACAGCAGGTTCCATCATGTTCCTGCTTGGAATCGGCGAGATCTTAGAGGAGTGGACACACAAGAAGTCTGTCGGGGATCTTGCACGGAGCATGTCCTTGAATATCGGAAAAGTCTGGTTGAAGAAGGACGGACAGGAAGTGCAGGTATCAGCAGAATCTATCCACGTGGACGATGAGATTGTCATTCATGTCGGGAATGTAATTCCGTTCGACGGAACCGTTGTTGATGGCGATGCGATGGTGAATCAGGCGTCGATGACAGGTGAGCCTTTGCCGGTACATAAGCAGGCAGATTCCTATGTCTATGCAGGAACGGTGCTGGAAGAAGGTGAGCTTTGCATCCGTGTCCGCCAGGTCGGTGGTTCGAGCCGGTATGAGAAGGTTGTCACGATGATCGAGGAATCCGAGAAACTCAAATCTTCTCTGGAGAGTAAGGCGTCGCATCTGGCAGACAAGCTTGTACCGTATACGTTACTTGGTACAGCCGCAACGTATCTTTTCACGCGGAATGTGACGAAAGCACTGTCGGTCCTGATGGTTGATTTCTCCTGTGCGTTGAAGCTGGCAATGCCGATTTCCGTATTGTCCGCAATCCGACAGGCGAGCAAGTCAAGCATCACGGTAAAGGGTGGCAAGTTCTTAGAGGCGATGGCAGAAGCAGATACAATCGTATTTGACAAGACCGGAACGCTGACGAAGGCAGCTCCGCGCGTGGTAGATGTTGTGTCCTTCTGCGATGAAAATAGCGATGAACTGTTGCGGGTTGCCGCATGTCTCGAGGAACATTTCCCACATTCGATGGCGCGTGCAGTTGTCGATGCGGCAAGCGAAAAGAATCTGGTACATGAAGAAGTTCATTCGAAGGTGTCCTATATCGTGGCACACGGAATTTCTACTACGGTAGAAGGAAGAAAGACCATTATCGGCAGCTATCATTTTGTATTTGAAGATGAGGGCTGCGTGGTTCCGGAAGGTATGCAGGAGAAGTTTGATGCATTGCCGGAGGAATACTCCCATCTGTATATGGCAGTCGAAGGACGGCTGGCTGCCGTGATCTGTATCGAAGATCCAATCCGCGATGAGGCGGCTGATGTGATCCGGACATTGAAAGAACTTGGATTTGCGAAGATTGTTATGATGACCGGAGACAGCGAGCGTACAGCGAGTGCGATCGCACGGAAGGTTGGCGTGGATGAGTATTATTCCGAGGTGCTTCCGGAGGATAAGGCAAGCTACGTGGAGCGTGTGAAGGCAGAAGGTCACAAGGTTATCATGATCGGAGACGGCATCAATGATTCACCGGCACTTTCGGCAGCGGATATCGGTATTGCAATCAGTGATGGTGCAGAGATTGCACGGGAGATCGCGGACATTACCGTTGGAGCAGATAACTTGAATGAACTGATCACATTGCGGAAGATCAGTACCGCACTGACAAGACGAATCCGAAGAAATTACAGAACGATCGTTGGATTTAATACCGGACTGATCGTACTTGGTGTTGCAGGCGTGATCCAGCCGACAACCTCGGCGTTGATGCACAACACATCGACACTGGCAATTGGGCTGCATTCGATGAAGGACCTTGTATTATAAGGAGATAACCTATGCGGTTAATGATAAAGCAGCGCGTATTTGCGTGGACGGATACGTATGATATCTACGATGAATATGGCAATCCAAAATATTTTGTGAAGACGGAATTCTTCAATATCGGTCATCATATGCATATCTATGATATGTATGATCAGGAAGTAGGCGTGATCCATCAGGAGATATTTCATCTGCTTCCGGTGTTCGAAGTCGAGATCGGCGGACGGACAATCGGTCGGATTCAGAGACGATTCTCCCTCTTTACGCCGAGATATGATATTGAATATCATGGCTGGCAGGTGCAGGGTGATCTCTTCGGATGGGATTACGACGTGTATGATGGCAGTTATTGCATCGCACATATCGGCAAGGAATTGTTCCGCTGGGGCGATACCTATGTGATAGACATTGCGAATCCAGAGGATGAGATCTTAGGATTGATGCTCGTACTCGCAATCGACGCCGCAAATTGTAGCAACAATAATGATTAATCAGTGAGAATATAGAATCAGAAAAGGAAACGTTGGGCAGATGAATGTGCAGGAGACAGGAATGTAGCTGCATCTCATCGAGATCTGCTTGATGTTTCTTTTTTTGTTCTTTATAATATAACACAAGTTACATAACAAAAGTTATAAAATGTGGAGGACATTATGCCAAGGGCAACAAAGTTTTTGAAGGAAGATATTATTGAGGCGGCGAGTGCTGTCGTGAAGAAAGAAGGTTTATCTGCGATCAATGCACGGCGGGTGGCAAAGGAGCTTGGATGTTCGGTACAGCCGATCTTCTATCAGTTTGAGAACATGGAGGACTTAAAGCAGGCGACGATCTTACACATCCAGAAGATATACCAGTCGTATATGATCGAAGGCTCTAAGGAAGAGCTGGCATATCGGGGCATGGGACTTGCGTATATCCGGTTCGCGAAGGATTACCCGGATTTCTTCAAGATATTATTTATGGGAGATTCGAAGATTTCTCCGACGGAATTTATTGAGAAGGATAATATGGGAAATCAGATTTTAGAGAAAGGTGCAGAGTTCACCGGTTATGACAGGACGGAACAGGAGGCATTTCACCTGAAGGTGTGGATCTTCACACATGGAATCGCCAGCATGGTTGCAACGGGAACGGTTGCATTTACGGATGAGCAGATTGAAGAACTGCTAACGGACACCGTAAGACAAATGAAGATCGGAAGCATGTATGACAAGAAGCCGAGGGATGAATAAATATGAACCACGGAAATTGCGATATTGATTTCAGTATATATTTTAATATTGATTTATAAAGATATACGATATGTTTGAATCATAGAAGTTCTTAATGTTCTGTAATTATATTAGCCATGTTTGAACACGATGTTCAAACAAGCCGCCACTGAGCCATGGATGGCGAATTGGCGGCGGTGGCGTATTGGATGGAAATATAGATCAGAACATTTAGAACTTCTCAGATTCAATACATTGTATATCGTATAAATCAATATTGAAATATATAGAAACAATATCGCAATTGCTGGGAATAAAAAGGAGAGTGGAAAAGCGAAATGAGCGCAGTTGTAGAAGTAAAGAATCTGACAAAGGAATATAAACAGAAAAAGGCAGTCGATGACCTGTCGTTTGAGATCCGGCAGGGAGAAATCCTTGGGCTGCTTGGTCCAAACGGAAGTGGAAAATCAACCACGATCAACTGCATCCTCTCGCTGTTAAAATACAGCGCGGGAAGTATCAAGATCTTCGGCGAGGAAATGACACCGGATGCCTATAAGATCAAGCGGGATATCGGAGTCATCTTCCAGGAGGTAGCGGTGTTTGAGGAGCTTACGGTGTATGAGAATATTGACTATTTCTGTGGCTTGTACGTGAAGGACAAGCAGGAACGCAAGAAAGATATCGAGGATGCAATTGCATTAGTCGGACTGGATGAATTCCGCAAATATTATCCGAAGCAGTTGTCGGGCGGATTACTCCGGAGATTGAATATCGCATGTGGTATCGCGCACAAGCCGAAGCTGATCTTCTTAGATGAGCCGACCGTTGCAGTCGATCCGCAGAGCCGGAACAACATTTTGGATGGTATCAGGAAGCTGCGGGATGATGGCGCGACAATCTGTTACACGACACATTATATGGAAGAAGTCGAGATTCTGTGTGACCGGATCATCATATTGGATAGGGGAAAAATCATTGCGCAGGGAACGTCCGACGAGTTAAAGGCACTTGCGAAGATCGAGGAGAAGGTTACGATCGAGACGAAGCATTTCAAACCGGAATTCTTAGAGAAGCTGCAGGCGGCACCGAATGTTGACAAGGCAGAATATGCCGGCCATCAGCTTGTAATCACCTATAAGAGCGGCAAAAATAACGTGGCGAAGCTGATCGAGGAACTGAGTGCGGCGGGAATCACCTGCAACAAGATCTTCTCCGAGCGTCCGACGCTCAACGATGTGTTCCTGGAGCTGACCGGAAAGGAGCTTAGAGACTGATGTTTGGACATAACTTTAAGTATACATTCAAAGTCCTGATGCGGAACCGGATGCTTTTGTTCTGGACATTTGTGTTTCCGCTCGTGCTTGGCACGATGTTCAAGCTGGCATTCTCCAATATCGAGAACAGCGAGAAGCTGAACGTGATCCCGATTGCGATTGTCGATAACGAGGATTTTCAGGGAAACGAAGCATTCCGCCGGACATTTGAGACTTTGAGCGATGAATCAAGCGATGAGCAGATGTTTGACACGGTGTATGTGTCGAAGGATGAAGCAGATACGCTGCTTTCGGATGGGGATGTCGACGGCGTGCTGTACATGAATGGCGCGGAGCCGGAGATCTGGATTCACGAAAATGGTATCAACCAGACAGTGCTTCAATATGTGGTAGACGAGATCGTACATACCTCTGCAATCATGGAAAAACGTGTACAAAATGAGATTGAGCAGGGCACTATGCCGGATATCGAGGCACTCTACAAAGACGTAATGGAACAGGTTGCAGGCAGAGAGTCGAACCTGGTCGATGCATCCCGCAAGAACCTAAGCTATACGATGATTGAGTATTACACATTGATTGCGATGGCGTGTCTGTATGGCGGTATCCTTGGAATGACGGCGCTGAGTCGGAATCTTCCGAACATGGGGAATCTCGGAAAGCGTACAGCCATCGTTCCAATCAGCAAGGCAAAGACAATGTTTTCCTCGCTGCTTGCTGCATATTGCACGCAGTTGATCGGGCTTGCGATTCTGTTTGTGTATACAATCTTCGTGATGAAAGTCGATTACGGGGAGAATCTGCCATATGTGATCCTGCTGGCACTTGCGGGGAGTCTGGCGGGGCTGACGCTTGCGATTATGGTGACGACGGTTGTCAAGACCGGCGAGAATGGAAAACTTGGAATCCTGATCGGCATCACGATGGCGTGCTGTTTCCTGTCTGGCATGATGGGAATTACCATGAAATATATCATCGAGAAACATGTGCCGTTCTTAGATAAGATCAACCCGGCGTCGATGATCACGGATGGATATTATGCACTGTATTATTATGGCGTGGACAAGCGTTTCTGGATGGATGTAGCGAGTCTTGGAATCTTCTCTGCCTTCATGCTGCTTGTGTCCGCACAGGGATTAAGGAGGCAGAAGTATGACAGTATTTAAAGCATTTCTGCATGTATTGAACAAATGTAAAGGCATGGTGATCCTGTATACGGCGTTGCTTCTATTGTTCGGTGGTATCAACTCGAAAAGCGGGGATACCGCGAGCCAGTTTACTGCAGACAAGCCGGAAATCGTCATTGTAAATCAGGATGAAAATGTCGGAATCACGAAGAATTTTACGGATTATATTGCGGCACACAGTGAATTGAAAGAACTGAAAAGCGAAGAGGACATAGACGATGCAATCTTCTACCGGCAGGTGGCATTTGTGATCTATATTCCGCAGGGCTACCGGCAGGCGGTACTGAACGGCGAAACCCCGGAACTTCGATATAAGAGCTGCCAGTCGGCGGATGCGAGCTTCGCACAGATGATGGTCGAAAGCTATCTTGCCATACAGCAAAACTACGTGGATGCCGCGCTGCAGGCGAATCCGGATGAAATGAACATATCCCTGAATGAGGCGGAAGTCTGCGAGGATATCACGCAGACGCTGGAGCAGACGTCAACGGTTCATGTGACAACGACACTTGATACAAACAGTATGTCGAAGGCAGCGGGTTATTATAATTTTGCAAGCTACAGTCTGCTTGCCGGTGCGATCTTCGTGATCTGTCTGGTGCTTACGAGCTTTCAGGGGTTGCCGATCCGCAAGCGTATTACGATCAGCAGTATGAATTATAAGAAGCACAATGCGATCCTGCTTGCATCGAATCTGTTATTCGCGATGGCATTATGGCTGTTCTATGGTCTGATCAGTTTTGTGATTGTTGGAAAGGCAATGTTCAGTGCGCAGGGAGCCATGTATCTGGTGAATTCGTTCGTATTTACCTTGTGTGCATTGACGATGGCATTTCTGATATCAAGCATCTTCAACAACAAGGAAGCGGTCAATGGAATCGTGAATGTTGTGGCACTCGGCTCGGCATTTCTGTGTGGTGCATTTATTCCGGTTGAATGGTTGCCGGATGGTGTGCTTGCCGTGGGCCGTATCTTCCCGGCGTACTGGTATATTCAGACGAATGAATATCTGAAGACACTGGAGACGGTAAGTGTCTCGGGGCTGAAACCGGTATTTATCAATATGCTGGCGATGGCTTTATATGGCGTGTTCTATATTATTGTGGCAAATATTGTGTCGGCGAAGAAACGGGTAGTGGCGTAATCTTGAAACAGGTGAAGTGGAAATTCTGCTTCGCCTGTTTTGATGTTTTTAGAAAATTTATGAACAAAAAACAAACGGATGTTCGCAAAAAATCCTTGCATCTAAGAACGTTTGTTCGTATAATGAGGATATGAGTACAGAGATTACAAACAATTACATAGAAGAATATACAACACAGGAGAAGTTGCAGATTCTTGCGGATGCCGCCAAATACGATGTGGCATGTACGTCGAGCGGATCGGATCGCCGGGGAAAGAAAGGAGAACTCGGCAATGCTGCGGCGTGTGGCATCTGCCACAGCTTTGCGTCGGATGGCAGGTGTATCTCTCTGCTTAAGATATTGATGACGAATCACTGCGTCTATGATTGCAAATACTGCATCAACCGTGCAAGCAATGATGTGAAGCGGGCGACCTTCACACCGCAGGAGATCTGCGAGCTGACGGTCGAATTCTACAAGCGGAATTATATTGAAGGATTGTTCTTAAGCTCCGGCGTTCTGAAGAATCCGACATACACGATGGAGAAGATGTGCGAGACATTGCTTCTGCTTCGGACGAAATATCATTTTAACGGCTACATCCATGTGAAGACGATTCCCGGCGCATCGGATGAACTGCTTGCGGCAGCAGGATATCTGGCAGACCGTATCAGCGTGAATATGGAGCTTCCGACGGAGGAAGGATTGCGGACACTGGCACCGAATAAGACGATGCAGACAATCTTAGATCCGATGGGAAAGGTGCGGAACACGATCGCGTCGCATCGGATGGCAATCGGGAAATCCGCACACATGGAGCGAAGCAAAGGCAATCAGTTCCTGAGTCAGAGTATCTTCGGGACAGAGTCGAAGAAGCAGTTCGCGGATGGATTGATGAAGGAGAAGAAAGCAGCACTTGGAACGGAAAATGTTGTGCGTGATGATGCGGGGGCATATGGAAGCATAGATCAAGGGAAGAATCATGGCACAGGTTCAGGTGGTTCGGTAACGGGAGAGACAGATGTGCAGAATACGATTGCGAATCTGGCTGCGAAGATGAACGGAACGGTTCTGGACAGTGCTCTCACATGGGACAACGCATATCAGCTCGCACCGCTCGATATGTCGAAATTAAAGCGGCGGTTTGCACCGGCGGGACAGAGTACGCAGATGATTATCGGGGCAACCGGCGAGAGCGATTATACGTTGCTGCAGACGACACAGCAGTTGTATCAGGGCTTCGACTTGAAGCGTGTATTTTATTCGGCGTATATTCCGCTGAATGAAGATAAGGTATTGCCGCAGATCGGAACACCGCCACCGCTTCTGCGGGAACACCGGTTGTATCAGGCGGACTGGCTGCTCCGGTTCTATGGATTTCAGGCGGGTGAATTGCTATCGGAGGAGAAACCGAATTTCAATGAACTGGTCGATCCGAAGTGTGACTGGGCACTGCGGCATCTGGATCAATTCCCGGTGGAAGTGCAGACAGCAAGCTATGCGATGCTGCTCCGTGTGCCGGGCATCGGACCGAAATCGGCAGGGAGGATCACATATGCAAGACGTTACGGCAGGCTGGATTTCCCTTCCTTGAAGAAGATGGGTGTCGTGTTGAAGCGGGCACAATATTTCATTACCTGCGGTGGCAGGCAGATGTATCACACGCCGATCGAGGAAGGGTATATCACAAGGCAGTTGACCGGTATCGATCAGAAGGATATATGGAAGACGGAGCACGCGAATGAATCGTTTACGCAGATGTCTCTGGCGGATTTCGGGATTGGGTAGATTGTAGCTATGAAAATATATACATGTAAAGACCGGTTGGAGGATATCATGACCTGCATCTATGATGCATGGGTGGAAGCCTTGCGGATTGGTCACAATCAGATACAAGTGAAGAAAGAACCGGTATTTCAACAGACGATGTTTGACGAGTATATCCATGTGGACGGTGATGCCGAAAAGGCAGAGAAGGTGATCCGTTCGATTCGGAGAGATATCTCGGATGAGGCGTACCTGGATGTCTATTATGCAACACTCTCCGCGGAGGAAGATGCATTGCAGGCAATCTATAATTTCCTGCGGGTAGGATTTGCGGTTGGCTGCCGCGTGCTTGATTATTATACGAATCCGCATGTGATGCGGATATTGGAACTGCGGCGGAAGGTGGGAAATGAGAGCCATCATTTCCGGGAATTCGCGCGGTTTCAGTCGTTAAATGGGAAAGTCTATGTGTGCCATCTGGAACCGAAAAGCGATGTGATCATGCTGGTTGGCAGACATTTTGCAGATCGTATGCCGTCCGAATATTGGATGATCATTGATGATACAAGGAAGACTGCGTGCGTGCATCCAAAGGACGGGACGAATTACCTGCGCTATCTGACTGATGCGGAATTTAAGACGCTTCGGAAGACAGAAGAGTACGAGGATGAATATACCGATATGTGGAAGACATTTTTCCATGCGGTTGGAATCAAAGAGCGCGAGAATTATATCTGCCAGCGGAACCTCTTCCCGATCTGGAAGCGAAAACATGCGGTGGAATTCAAGGATTAGATATGGTAGTATCTTGGTAGAAAAGACAGGAGGAACAGATACGATGGCATACTTCTATTTTACAAGACATGGACAGACAATCTGGAATGTAGAGAATAAAATCTGTGGCGCGACGGATATTGCACTTACAGAACTTGGACATACACAGGCAAAGGAATTGGGCGAACGGATCAAGGCAGAAGGAATCCATATTGATAAGATTCTGTATTCGCCGCTGATGCGTGCGGCAGATACCGCAAAGCATATCGCGGAAGTGACCGGCGTTCCGGCAGAGGAAGAACTGCGATTGAAGGAGCAGAATTTTGGACGGTATGAGTCCACACCGCGAAATGGTGCGGAATTTTCCGTTGCAAAGGCGCAGTTTGTCAACAGTTATGATGGTGGGGAGTCCATGCTGAAGCTTTCCCAGAGAATCTATAATCTGCTGGATGATATTAAGAAGGAAGCGGAAAGTGATGGGACGGTGTACCTGTTGGTGGCGCATAACGGAATCTCCCGTATTATTGAGTCGTATTTCCGGGATATGACGAACGAGGAATTTGCAGCATTTGGGATAAAGAATTGTGAGTTAAGAAAGTATGAATTTTAAAGGAATTAGTCGGGTGTTTTCAACAGAAAATGAAACATAATGAGACATATGGGGAGAAGATTTTACACAGATTGGAGAAGATTTCGAGAAATTCCATACAGTACATACCGTTCAGATTGGAAATGCAACAGTCAAATTAATGAGTCAGAGACAGATCGTTGACTATGCGGTTAAATGGATAGAAGAAAACAGAGGAAGATTATAGTGCATGTTGTTGAATGGAGAAGAACATGAAGCGAATCGGATATGCAATAGCAACTGTGATTTTGCTATTGATTGAAGTGTTGATTGCGATATATGTGCATGATGCATTTGTAAGACCATATATTGGTGACGTGCTGGTTGTGGTTGTGATATATACGTTTATAAGAATATTTGTACCGGAGCGATGCAAACTGTTACCGCTGTATGTATTTATTTTTGCGGCACTGGTCGAGGCTTTGCAGATGTTCCATATTGTGGAAGCATTAGGCTGGCAGAAAAATCGTTTCTTAAGTATTCTGGTCGGTTCCGTATTTGATTGGAAAGATATCCTGTGTTATGCCGTTGGGTGTATATTGCTTGGCGTGTATGAGGTGTTGAAGCGAAAGAATGTAAAAGGGAGAACAAATGGCGTTTGATTTTAAGAAGGAATACAAGGAATTTTATATGCCGAAGAACAAGCCGGAGATAGTGAATGTTCCAAAGGCAAACTATATTGCAGTAAGAGGAAAAGGCAATCCGAATGAAAAGGATGGTGCGTATCAGCAGGCGATTGGCGTTTTATATGCAGTTGCATATACACTTAAGATGAGTTACAAGACGGATTACAAAATAGATGGATTCTTCGAATATGTTGTGCCACCGCTCGAAGGCTTTTGGTGGCAGGATGATGTTGATGGGATTGATTACTCGAATAAGGATGCATTTAATTGGATTTCCGTGATAAGACTTCCAGATTTTATTACGAAGAAGGATTTTGACTGGGCGGTAGAAACCGCTACAAAAAAGAAGAAACTGGATTGCTCGTCGGCAGAGTTTATCACGATAGAAGAAGGCTTATGCGTTCAGATTATGCATTTCGGAGCATTTGATGATGAACCGGCGACTGTTGAAATGATGGATACATATTTACAGGAAAATGGATATAAAAATGATCTGTCAAAAGATAGATTGCATCATGAAATTTATCTTTCAGATGCAAGAAAAGTTGCTCCTGAAAAATGGAAAACGGTTATCCGGCATCCGATAAAGAGAATGTAATATGTAGATTATAAAAATTCAGAGGCTGAAAAACGTAATAAACGGGTGCGCATATGCAATTTAATTGCATTGTTATTGATAATGGCATACATGCTATTGAAAGATACAGGAATTTATGCGAACAATCAAGTTATTAGAAATGGATTGAATTTTGCGCAGGGGTTAGCGGTAGGAATACTTTTTAGTGGGATTATAATGTCAAGCCGTTATGGTGCAAAAGTCAAGGCATTTAAGCAGAGATTGTTTAAGAAAAAATGATATAAGCATGAAATACATAAAAGGTCGGAATGATGGGAGAATATCATGAAAATAGAGTATAGAAGACTGACAGAGAAAGAACTGAATACGTTTATTGATATGCGGATAAAGCAACTGAGAGAAGAAGGTGCTAAGGAGGATATTGATTTGGTACCTGCATTAAAGCAGTATTATATACGCCATATGGGAGATGGAACATTCGTGTCTTGGCTTGCTTTTGACGGGGATAGGATTATTGGAACGAGTGGGATATCTTTTGTAGAGAAACCGCCATATTTTGGCTGCCCAAGTGGAAAGATAGGGTTACTATCCAGCATGTTTACTGATCCGGACTACAGAAGAAAAAGTATCGCAAAAGAGCTGTTAACACGCGTTGTTCATGATGCAAAAGAATATGGCTGTGGAACAGTGCAGATCACAGCGTCAGATATGGGCGTTAAGTTATATTCGAACTTTGGATTTGTTCCGAATAAAAATTTTATGCAATATAAACTTTCGTGATTCTAACCATTGTCAGTGAAAGTACAGAAAAATATATGAGTGTTAGGTGAGACCACTCATAAGGAAAGGATTATCATGGATAAAACGATAAATGATTTTATTAATCTTTGGGTTGGAAAACGGCTTGAAGGGCTTAACTGCATATGTGAAATGCTGGATTTCTGTTTCAGCGATAATCTCGTATTGCATGGATTGGGATTGACTAGAATTTTTCTTAATGATGACTTGATAATAACAACGATGGATTACAATTCTTGGGATCAAGAAGAGAGCAAACATAATGATGAATGGTTCAATACAGATAAGTTTCGGAATCAGATAATTGGTGGAAAAGTGACAAGCATATCCATTAGTAAATCCAATGATTTGTTCGTTGAAATGGATAACGGCGTGAGAATAGAATGCTATATTTCCAATGCTTATCCGCATTATGAAGAGGAATGTGAACAATGGCTTTTATTTGAACATACAGAGGATCATTCAGGAAGAATATTGACTGCATATAATAAAAGGCTGGAGAGTAACATTGGAAATAGCAGAGGGGACAAAGATGTGGTGGTATGAAGATGTATCAAGAGCTGATTTTGAAGCGGTTAAAGATACGATAGAACAAATTATGCTTCAATTAGGTGCTTCAAAATACGAAATCCGTTTACCTTATGAGGTTAAAACAACAAGCTGTTCAGATGATTTTGAAGAAATGCATCGTTCTGAACGATCAGTATTTACATATAAAGGATTATTTTTCAGAGTGGATGAAGTCCTTTTTAGTAAAAAGCCCTTTATTGTAATAGAATGTGGGGATTTGGATGAGCTAATGAACAATATTATGGATGATGCAGAGCCTTTTCCATATGATTTATCCTATGAAGAATTGTGTGACGAGGTGAAGTATTCTTTGGGAATCGAACCATATCCGCAAGAGTAAAAGTTTATAATTTCTAAGAGGTGAAGTGTGACTTGCAGTTTGGTACACGGTTGATCAGATAGGAAAAACACAATAAATATAAAAATGCTTGACGACATAGTTCAATTCATTTAATTTAAGATACAGGAGTATTCAAGTAAGGATTATGAGTCTGCAATCTATGATATTGTGAAGAAGCATGCTCCGGAATACGATGTGGATGCGATTACTATGGAAGTGCCGGAAGCACGGGAAAACGAAAAAGTGTAAATAGTTATGAGGTAAATAAAGGCAGGATAGATGATTGAAAGTCAACTGTCCTGCTTTCCGTATATAACAGGTTATTGATGGATTATGAGGATAAATAATGGGAATATTTGATAAATTAAAAAGGAAAAGCAGTAGTTTAACAATTGAAAAAATTATAGCAACAGATTATAGTCAAAAGTATTTTGATGAGTGTAAATATATATGGAAAAATTATGTTCCTAAAAGTGGACAGGCAGATAATTTACAGGGAGAGTTGTTAAGAGAAATAGAAGAACTTCGTTGTGAAGCGCAAGACGATGGTAATATAAATTGGGATGAAGATCATTCTTATTTCTGCAATTTTATTAGTAAGAAATTATTAGAACAGTCAATATTTTCGAACATAGAAAAAGAAGAAATAACGTTAATAATGTCTTATATAAAAGAGTGTGGTATGTATGCTCAAAAATTTAACAGCGGTATAATTCCAGAAAATGAGGTTGATATTGATAAAATTGCTTATACAGATAATAATTTGTATGACATTATTTGTGATAAAATAGGGCAATTACAGAAAGAACATAATCTTCCAATACCATACGAAAAAAATGATACTATTAAAAGATAACTTTCTGTTTGTATATTATTAGGGGTGAATTACAGATGAAACCATATCATTTGATTTTGGATTTTACACATGTATATGATGATGAAATATGTGCAGACAGAGAGCAATTTTCGTGGATTGACTGCTCGGATATTGAAGGCAGCGACCTGTATTGTTCGCCACAGGCAGAGCGGGAGATTTGCAGGAGAATAGAGCCGTATGGAGTGCATGGAATCCATTTTGTGGATTCTGGCAATTATCATTATGTTACAAAGATATTTACGGATCAAATTCATAGGCCATTTTCTTTGATTGTTTTCGATCATCATACAGATATGCAGCAACCGTTAATGGAAGGAATGATGAGCTGTGGCGATTGGGCGGGAATGGTTCTTGATCAGAATCCGGCATTGCAACAATTTATTTTGATCGGACCGGCGGAAGACGATATACGGCAGATTCGGACAAAGCACCCAGATAAGCTGATAACTTTTTCTGCAGAGGAAATCCGTAAAGGAGAAGGTGTGGAACGGTTAAAACGGATTCACGGCGGTGTACCGTTGTACATTTCAATCGACAAGGATGTGCTTTCTGAACAATACAGTGAAACAAATTGGAATCAGGGCGAACTGACGCTGGGGATGCTTGAACATATGCTTCAATATTTTCTGGAGCGGGCATCCGTATATGGTATAGATATCTGCGGGGAATGCTCTACGGCGATTGCCCTGCCGGAATATTTTCAGGCAGAGGGTGTAAATGGTAAGACAAACGTAGAGCTGTTTCGATTTTTGCGTAGTTATTGTTGTAGTTGAGCTGGATACAAATGTGCGAAATACAAGAGCAAGAAATTTGTACTAGAGATTAGAGTATGAAGAGATAGGAACCGATAAATGAAGCAAACCACACAGAAAACAGCATATTTCCACCTTCCCGGGCTATTTGAATTCTATGAGTTATACGAATTATTTCTGCCGTTATTTCGTAAGCATCGGGAATACTTTTATGATTGGTGTGAGATTGGCTCCATCTATGGGGCACCTATAGATTGTATCTGGGGTGGCGGACGGATCGGAGGCGGAGATCACAGTGCGCAGGAAGTGCTGCATCTGATGCAGGAATATGGTATTTCCACGAGATTGACATTCAGTAATTCGTTGCTGCAGGAAGAACACTTATCTGACAAGAAATGCAACACACTTTGCACGTTATTTGAAAAAGGTGGAACAGTGCAAAATGGAGTGATTGTGCATTCGGATTTATTACTGGCGTATCTGAAGAGGCAGTATCCGGGCTTGTATCTTGTCTCATCGACCACAAAGGTTCTGACGGAGTTTGAACAGTTCCGGGATGAACTAAAGCGGGACGACTTTCGTTATGTAGTGCCTGATTTCCGGTTGAATAAACGGTTTGAAGATCTGCATACGTTGACGGATGAAGAAAAGGCGAAGGTTGAGTTTTTGTGCAATGAATGTTGCTGGTTTGGGTGCAAAGAACGGAAAGTATGTTATGAGGATGTGAGCCGGAAAGCACTTGGCATAAAAGCACCGGATCATCGATGCATGGCACCAGAGTCGGAACAGGGATACCGGTTCTCAAAGGCAATGTCGAATCCGGGATTTATTGGAGTTGATGCGATAAAAGACGTCTATCTGCCGATGGGATTTTCCAATTTCAAGATTGAAGGACGCGGATTAGGAAGTGCGTTGGTGTTGGAATTCCTGCTTTATTACATGACGAAGCCGGAGTATCAGATTCATGTGAGGGAAGCGATTTATCTGGATAATATGTTGGATCTGTTCTGAGGAGAAATGTGGAATAGAAGTTTCTGCATTATAAGGAGAAGCAAATATGAAATTAAGAAATATACTCATTGTCGTGAAAGACATAGCGCGTGCAAGAAAATATTATCACGACTTATTTGGACTGGATATGCTATTATTATGTTACTCTAATAGAAGTTAGCAGGAAATGAAGGGAGATAAAGAAGGATGACAACAAATAATTATTCAATAATTTTCAGCAGCGTAACCGGTAATACAAAGAAACTGGCAGACACAATCCATGAAACGCTGCCTCAGGATATGTGTGATTATTTTGGCGGGAATGAATTACAGGTACCGGAATCTGATTTGCTGTATATCGGTTTTTGGACGGACAAAGGAAACGCAGATAATAAGACATTAGAATTGTTATCGAAACTAAAAAATAAGAAGATTTTTTTGTTTGGAACAGCCGGCTTCGGTGGAAGCGACACATATTTTAACAAAATTCTTGGGCAGGTCAGACAATCTATTGATTCCAGCAATGAAGTTATCGGAGCGTATATGTGTCAGGGAAAGATGCCGCAGTCTGTGCGTGACCGCTATATTAAAATGAAAGAGAATCCGGAACATCCGGCGAATCTTGATATGCTGATTGAGAATTTTGATCGTGCTTTATCCCACCCGGATGCGGATGATCTGGAAAGATTAAAAAAGACATTATGAACAGACCGGGAAAGTTCAGGAGGAAACAATAATGTCAAAAGATGAATATTTAATTACAGATGCGCCTTTGAAAGCGTTGACCGTATTTGCAATGCCTATGATTCTCGGCAGCTTCTTCCAGCAGGTATATAATATGGCCGATTCCATAATCGTTGGTCAGTTTGTTGGTTCCTCCGCGCTTGCGGCAGTTGGTGCCTGTGCAGCACTTACCAATGTTTTTATTTGTGTGGCATTGGGCGCCGGTGTAGGTGCCGGTGTGCTTGTAAGCCGTTATTTTGGTGCCAGAAATTATGGAAAAATGAAAACAATAGTATCAACATCGTTGATCAGTTTTTTAAGCTTGAGCATACTTCTGAGTGTCCTTGGATTTTGCTTTTCCGATTTGATGATGCGGTTATTACACACACCAGCGGATATACTGGATGATGCGGTGCTGTATCTGCGGGTCTATTTTATGGGATTTCCGTTTCTGTTTATGTATAACATTCTATCAACCATGTTTACTTCCATCGGGGAGTCAAAGATTCCGTTGGTGCTTTTGATCGTATCGTCGATATTGAATATTCTTATGGATCTTTGGCTGGTGGCCGGTCTGGGGCTGGGCGTGTTTGGTGCAGCTCTTGCGACTCTTATTGCACAAGGGATCTCCGCGGTGCTGTCCTTCCTGATTTTTATTCATCGGATGCGGCAGTATCAGAGCCCTTTTCGCTGGTTTGAACGGCAGGAGCTGTATTCCATGCTTCGTATTGCCGTTCCTTCGGTTCTCCAGCAGTCCACCGTGTCAATCGGTATGATGATTGTACAGGCAGTTGTAAATCCGTTCGGTACACAGGCACTTGCCGGCTATGCTGCGACGATGAGGGTAGAAAATGTTTTTTCACTGATATTTGTATCTATTGGCAATGCGGTGTCCCCATACGTTTCCCAGAATCTTGGTGCGAAGAAACCACAGCGTATCAAGAAGGGCTATCATGCTGCATTGGTGTTAGATGCGTGTTTTGCAATCCTTGCGTTTATCGTCATTGAAACACTGCATACGCAGATTTCCTCGTTGTTCCTGGGGAAAGACGGAACTGCTTTTGCATATCAGGTATCCGGGGATTATATGAGGTGGCTTGGGTATTTCTTTATCTTCATGGGTATCAAGATGGCGACAGATGGAGTCCTTCGGGGACTTGGAATCATGCGGCCGTTTCTGGTTGCCAATATGGTAAATCTTGCAATTCGTCTGGCAGTTGCTTTGATCTGTGCACCGAGGTTTGGAATCGCATTTGTCTGGCTTGCCGTACCTGCCGGCTGGCTAGCAAACTTTCTGATCTCTTATGTGGCGCTCAGAAAATCATGGCCGAAAATCCTGCACTGAATAAACACGGTGTGTGTTTGCTCCTATGCATAAGGCGGAAAATGGCGTTTCTGGTTCCGACATTGCTTGGGTATATCGATAAGACAAAAAAACAGATGATTATAAATGAAGCTCGGGATGTCTGGGGTGCCTCGCAGGCAGCCTTGACAGAATGCTACGGATTGCACCCGGAAAGCTTTGAGGCTTCCTGTAAGTTTACTTCGTCCATAGGTGGAAGGAACGTGAAAAATCTGGGAAGAATATCGAACGGTGCCCTTGGAGCTTTGCAGAAAGATCCGGACGATACGGTGGAAGCGGGAACATCCAGCCGCAGGATTGCCTGCTATCCTGGGAATAATAAACGATCGGATGACAGTACGGAGAATAATTCGCCTGTATTACCTTTGCATATGTTTGTTCCGATAGGCTTTGGGCGTACAACACATAATTTCTTTAAATTTGCGAATAAAATAACTGACATTTTCAAATCCGCAATCCAGTGCGATATCAAGCACTGGATTGTTTGTCGTTTCAAGCAGAATACATGCCTTTTGAATGCGGTAATTAAGCAGATACTGAATCGGAGAAACACCTGCAATATCTTTGAAAAAACGGCAGAGGTACTGGCTGTTGCATGGGATGGTATCCGCCAGGTCCTGCAATGTGATCGGCTGGTTATAATTATGCTCCATATAAGAGATGACAGACTTATAGTTCTGTATTTTCTTTTGGTTTGTCTGTGCGTGTGCATTTTGGACTGATTGCATGAGATTGGCTGTATAAATGGATGATATAATATCGAGAATCAGTAGTTTGCTTGTCATATACCAGCAGGAATCCATTTCTGCGGCAGTATCCATAAGAGCCTTGATTTTAGGTGAAAGGGCGGCATGGATGGATGAACCGCAATGGTAGATATTTGGCAATAGAGCCAGTTGGTTTATCAGTGGTCTGATACATTTTTCCTGCATTTCATCTTCATAGGAAAAATCCAGAATACACGGGTCGAATAAGATTACGTTGTGCTTGGTATCGGAGGAATTCCCCTTGATCTGATGCAGGTCGCCGGGATTCAGGATACAGATATCTCCTTGTGATAAAGTAAAGCTCTGCAGATTGATTTCAAATTCAAAGCTCCCCTTCTCAATATAGAGAATTTCCATATAGTGGTGCCAGTGGCGCGCAACAAAGAAATATTCCGGATAGGGTGTACCGGCCCCGGTATCAAAATGTAATTTGGAAATAGGATGTTCTTTTGTTCCGTAATGAATATTTTCTTTTAGAGAAATGTCCTGGTTCATATCGTATAATCGTTCCTTTTTTGTAAGTAGACTCGTGCCAGACCTGTGCCTGCATAAGTTCTTATAGTTAAAATATGCTATATTTTAAGAAAAGTCAATATTGTGTCATAAAATAACGAAGATAATGCAAGAATATTAGCTTGCTTGACAATATAATGATATTAACAAAACGCAGGACAAAACAATCGGAAGGAGAATGCGAAATGATTAAAAAATATACCTATGGAACCCCGTTTCCAACAGAGTCAGTGACAGAGCGATTTGCAGCATCGAAAGGAATGCCGGAGTTTGGCGTCATTCATTTACAGGAAGGATTTTCTTTCACTTATAAGCTTCGTGATGAGGATGTCGTATATGGACTCGGTGAAGCAAACCGTAGCATCAACAAACGCGGCTACCAGTATATCAGCAACAATTCAGATAATCCCCATCATCATGAAGATGTATATTCGCTGTATGCTGCGCATAATTTTATTATCGTGTCAGGGGAGCAGACGTTTGGACTTTACTTTGATTATCCGTCAACGCTCACCTTTGATGTCGGTTACACAAGATCGGACGAGCTTCATATCTTCTGTGAAAGGGCAGATCTGGATCTGTATGTTATTACAGGCGAAAATCCATACGATATTACAAAGCAGTTTCGGAAGATGATTGGCAGAAGCTATATTGCGCCGAAATTCGCGTTTGGATTCGGGCAGAGCCGCTGGGGATATAAAACGCCGGAGGATTTTGTTGCGGTGGCAGAAAAATACAGGGAAAATCATATTCCGTTAGATATGGTTTATATGGATATTGACTATATGGATAACTATAAAGATTTTACGGTAAATGAGGAGTTCCGTGATTTCCCGCAGTACGTAGAGAACCTGAAGAAGGATCATATCCGGCTTGTTCCGATCATTGATGCAGGCGTAAAAATCGAAGAGGGATATGATGTATACGAGGAAGGAGTCGAGAAGAATTATTTCTGTAAGAGACAGGACGGAAGTGATTTCGTAGCCGCTGTCTGGCCCGGATATACACATTTTCCGGATGTATTAAATCCAGATGCCAGAAAATGGTTTGGAGAGAAATATAAGCGCCTGACGGATGCCGGCATAGAGGGATTTTGGAACGATATGAATGAACCGGCGATATTTTTTACACCGGAGGGTGTAAAAGATGTAAAGGAAGCGATGAAAGCGTTCATAGACAAAGAGGAAACCGTGCAGGACGTATGGGCAATCGGGGCGCAGGTGACCGGTCTTGCGAACAACGCGGAAGATTATGCATCTATGTATCACAATGTAGATGGCAAGATGGTGCGGCATGATCAGGTGCACAATCTGTTCGGATATAACATGACGCGTGCAGCGGGGGAAGGACTCCGTGAGATTTCGCCGGATAAGCGTTGCCTGTTGTTCTCACGTTCATCCTACATTGGAATGCATCGCTACGGTGGAATCTGGACCGGCGATAATAAATCCTGGTGGTCACATATTCTGCTGAATCTGAAGATGCTGCCATCCTTAAACATGTGTGGGTTCTTATATACCGGTGCCGATCTGGGTGGTTTTGGCTGTAACACGACACGGGATCTGCTGCTCCGCTGGCTGGCACTCGGTGTATTTACGCCGCTTATGCGGGATCATACCTGCGAGAATACAAGAGAACAGGAATGTTACCAGTTTGAACACATGGAGGATTTCCGGCATATAATCGGTGTGCGGTATCGGTTGATTCCGTATATTTACAGCGAATATATGAAGGCTGCACTGACCGATGACATGATGTTTAAGCCGCTTGCATTTGAGTACCCGGAAGATCGGATGGCTGTAAATGTGGAAGATCAGTTGATGCTCGGAAATGAAATCATGATCGCACCTGTGTATACGCAGAATGCAATCGGCAGATATGTGTACCTGCCGGAAGCGATGATGCTTGTCCGTTTTTGCCCGGACGGAAAAATCGAACAGACGGAAATGCCGAAGGGACATCATTTTGTCGAGGTTCCGTTGAACGAGGTTATATTATTTATCCGTCAAGGCAAGTGCATTCCGCTTGTGGATGCCGCAGAGTGCGTGGATGAGATTGATATGGACAGCCTGCAGCTGATTGGATATGCGAATAGCACCTATCAGTTATATGACGATGACGGTTATACGAGGGCATATGATCTGGAAAAGTCAACCGTCTGGTTGAAGAAGGAAGGGAGAAAGCAGTAGAGAGAAACTGCAGTGAAAACTAGGATGAAGAAAACGTGGTGGAAAGAAGCAGTTGTGTATCAAATTTACCCGAGAAGTTTTAAGGATTCTAACGGGGATGGAATTGGAGATTTAAATGGTATCACAGAGAAGCTTGAGTATCTGAAGGAATTAGGCATTGATGTGATCTGGCTGTCGCCAGTGTATCAGTCTCCAAACGATGATAATGGATATGATATCAGTGATTATCAGGCGATAATGCGTGATTTTGGTACGATGGAGGATTACGACAAGCTATTGGCTCGTGCACATGAGCTTGGAATCAAAATTATGATGGATCTGGTCGTCAATCATACATCGGACGCACATGCATGGTTTGTAGAAAGTCGAAAGAGCGTGGATAATCCGTATCGCGATTTTTATATCTGGCGACCTGCAAAAGCGGATGGCAGTGCACCGAATAACTGGGGATCTGTATTTAGTGGTTCTGCATGGGAATACGATGCACAGACGGATATGTATTATCTGCATCTGTTTTCAAAACGTCAACCGGACTTGAATTGGGATAACCCGGAGGTGCGACAGCGGGTATTTGAGATGATGAATTGGTGGTGTGAAAAGGGCATTGATGGATTCCGGATGGATGTCATCAGTCTGATTTCAAAGGATATGGAATTTCCGGATGGCGTGCCGGGAGAGACTGGTTATGCAGCAAATACTGCGGCAAATGGACCACATGTGCATGAATATTTGCAGGAAATGAATCAGAAGGTTTTGTCACACTATGATCTGATCACGGTTGGGGAGGCATCCGGTGTTACCGTTGAAGAGGCTATGAAATATGCAAATGCGGATGGTACGGAGCTGAATATGGTATTCCAGTTCGAGCATGTTGGCGAAGGGAGAACAACCGCAGAGAATCATTATGGAAAATGGGATAGTGAGAAAATGCCTCTTCCGGAATGGAAGGCATGTCTGTCCAAATGGCAGACAGGACTTGCTGGTAAAGCATGGAACAGTTTGTATCTGTCAAACCATGACCAGCCGCGGTCGGTTTCACGGTATGGAAATGACAGTAAGGCATATCGGGAGATATCGGCAAAGATGCTTGCAACCTGTCTGCATATGATGCAGGGAACTCCATATGTGTATCAGGGCGAAGAACTGGGAATGACCAACGCTTATTTTGACAATCTCGAGGATTACCGGGATATTGAAAGTATCAATGCTTACCGGGAGTTGACTGAGAATTGTGGGGTTTCCCATGATGAAATGATGGGATATCTAAAGAAGATCGGCCGTGACAACGCCAGAACGCCGATGCAGTGGGATGACAGTGCGAATGCGGGATTCACAACGGGTATTCCATGGATTCGTGTCAATCCGAATTTCCAGGAGATCAATGCACAAAGACAAGTTGGAGATCCGGAGTCTGTATTCTCCTACTACAAGGAGTTGATCCGCCTGCGTCATGAGAATGCAATTATTGTGTATGGAGATTATGAATTGCTTGAGCCGGAACATAAGGATTTATTCATTTATCGAAGAAGCCTGGAAGATGCGAATTTAACTGTGATATGTAATTTTTCAGATCATGAAGTTACGATTCCGGAAACGGTACAAAAATGCATCTCGAAAGATTCGACAATCCTGATTGGTAATTATAAACAGCATACAACAGGGAAAATGAAACCGTATGAGGCAATTGTCTGGCAAAATAAATAGCTCTAAATTACTAGAATAAAAATACCACAGCTACTTGACAATACAAAGTAGCTGTGGTATTTTCTTGCCATACTACTTGGCGATACAAAGTAGAAAGGCAGGATACGCTTTGGAAGAAATACGAAAACTGCCTCATAACGGAGGAACTATCATGATAGATACACAATTAATGAAAGGAATTCTGGAAGGATGCGTGCTATCGGTGATTGCAGAGCATGAGACGTATGGCTATGAGATTCTGCAACGGCTGACGGAATCCGGATTCACCGAGCTTGCCGAAGGAACGATGTATCCGGTGCTCACGCGGCTGGAGAAGAACGGCTATATCCAATGCCGCAAAGAGAAATCACCGCTCGGGCCGATCCGAAAATATTATTCGGTGACCGATGCAGGAACAAAGCATCTGAAGGAATTCCGCGAGAGTTATAAGAGCATTACGGAAAGTGCGAAGAAAATATTAAGGATGGAGGAGTGAGGCGGATGAAAGCAGATTATATTTTATTACAGGATAGGCTGAAAGGAGAATACAAAGATGCATTTCAGAAGGTACAGATGTACAGCACAAGCAATCTGATCGGCGAAGATACCGAGAGTGAACTGATGATGGAACTGCTCGACCATATGCTTATGGCGCAGGAGGAAGGCAAACCGGTTTCGACGATTGTCGGAGATGATATCGAGGGATTCTGTGAGATTTTTTTCAGTGAGTACAAGCTTGGCAACCGGTTCGTAGATTTTCTGAAGACGCTATATCGTATGGCTTGGATTATGCTGGTCTTTGCAATTCTGGATCTTGTCATCGGAGATGGCGCGCTGTCGGGCAGCGATATCGGTGCCATTGGTGCTATTGTGCTCGGTGGACTGAGTGGTAGTTTGTCGATTCTGATTATATATCTTCTGATCCGACCACTTGTGAAGAAGCGGAAGGTAAACGCGACCGCGCTCAATGCCATCTATATTGTTCTGTTGTTTGCCAGCGTTATAATTACTTGTGTACTTGCCAACCGGTATTCCATCAATGTGCCGGCGTGGGTTGCAGTTACGCTTCCGACCGTTTACATCGTCGTATATTATATCGTAAATGCAGTTACGAACTATAAGAAAAATGAACGGCGCAGGAGATAAGGACAGACACCATTATCCGAAGAAGAATTCATGGAGAAGCTGGATAAGCAGTACGATTACCGAAGAAGTTTGATTATGAATGTGCTTGTATTTTCTGTCTGCACATTTGGCGTTTTATTGATGGAGCTGGTGCTTGCGGCACCACCGATGAAGGAATTTGCATGGCATGCGGCAATCCTTATCCTATGTGAGAGCGGCGTGTGTGTATTTTACAGCAACAGCGGAAAGAATGCATGTGCAACCTATGCGAAGATGCGTGCACGGATGAAGGCGGAGAACTTGACACTTGCGGAGTATGTCGCGAAGGGCGGCACGGCGGAATAAAAAAATTAGAAATACAGATTGATTGGATCGTTGGACGAAAAGAGGAACGAACATGACGGAGAATGAACCGAA
This sequence comes from Coprococcus hominis (ex Arizal et al. 2022), assembly GCF_040094675.1. Classification (NCBI taxonomy): domain Bacteria; kingdom Bacillati; phylum Bacillota; class Clostridia; order Lachnospirales; family Lachnospiraceae; genus Coprococcus; species Coprococcus hominis (ex Arizal et al. 2022). The sequence continues at coordinate 14,388 of NZ_JBBNHG010000016.1, read as the reverse complement.
GAAGATTGTAGTACGAGGCGCAAACGTACATAATTTGAAGAATATCAATGTGGATGTGCCATTACATCAGATCGTTGGGATTGCAGGTGTGTCCGGATCGGGCAAATCATCACTTGCGCTTGGCGTGTTGTATGCTGAGGGTTCCAGACGATATCTGGAATCGTTGTCGACTTATACAAGGCGGCGGATGACCGGGGCGGCAAAGGCAAAGGTGGATGAAGTGTTATATGTACCGGCAGCACTGGCACTGCATCAGCGGCCGGGCATTCCGGGGATTCGCAGTACATTTGGAACCGGAACGGAGCTTTTGAACAGCCTGCGGTTGATGTATTCCCGGCTGGCATCCCATCGCTGCCCGAACGGACATTATGTGCCGCCCACATTAAAGGTGGCAGCAGAACAGGAGATTTTGTGTCCGGAGTGCGGGGCGAAGGTGCAGGCACCAAGTGCGGAGGAACTGGCATTTAATTCGCAGGGGGCGTGTCCGAACTGTGGCGGAACTGGCAGTGTCCGAACGGTGGATATTGATTCGCTTGTGCCGGATGATTCCATCAGCATTGACGATGGCGCCGTTGCACCTTGGAACAGTCTCATGTGGTCTTTGATGACAGATGTCTGCCGGGAGATGGGCGTGCGTACAGACGTTCCATTTCGTGAGCTGACGGAGCGGGAGAAAGACATTGTCTATCATGGACCGGCGGAGAAAAAGCATATTTTATATAAGGCGAAAAAATCGAATCAGGCGGGTGAACTTGATTTTACATATTACAATGCCATTTATACAGTGGAAAATGCCTTGGCGAAGGTGAAGGATGAAAAGGGCATGAAGCGTGTTGAGAAATTCCTTAAGGAAGAGGTATGTCCGGCATGTGGTGGCAGCCGGCTTTCTGAAGCGGCGCGGGCACCACGGCTGCGCGGAATTGGATTGGTTGAAGCCTGTAAGATGACGCTTGGGGAATTGGTCGACTGGGTAGCTGGTGTGCCGGATTCTTTGCCGGAGGAGATGCGGCCGATGGCAGAGGCAATCTGTGAGTCGTTCCAGACCGTAGCCAGACGGTTGATGGATTTGGGACTTTCTTATCTTTCGCTTGATCGTGTAGCATCTACACTTTCGACGGGGGAACGGCAGCGGATGCAGCTTGCACGCGCCGTGCGGAATCGTACAACCGGTGTATTATATGTATTGGACGAGCCGTCGATCGGACTGCATCCATCGAATATTCAAGGCTTGAATGCTGTTATGCATGACCTTGTTGCAGACGGAAATTCGGTGCTTCTGGTCGACCACGATACACAGATCTTATCGGAATCGGATTGGATTATTGAGATGGGACCAGAGGCAGGTGCCGGTGGTGGCTATGTGATCGCACAGGGTGATATTCCGCAGATTATCGCAAATCCGGATTCGATGATCGGACCATTTCTGGCGCGGAAGGCGGATATGCGTGTGCGCAAGCAGGCACGCGCGGAGGAAATGTTTGACTTTGGAGCACTGCATCTGTCGACGGATACGATTCACACGGTCAGACCGTTGGAAGTGGATATCCCGAAGGGGCGTCTGACTGTGGTAACCGGAGTGTCTGGTTCCGGAAAGACAACGATGGTTTTAGAAAGCCTGATTCCGGGCTTGGAAGCATCTTTGCAGGAAGCCACGCTACCAGCACATGTAAAGCAGATTTCGGCAGAGGGAATCGCGCATGTGAAGTTGATTGACGCATCGCCAATCGGAATCAATGTGCGGTCGACAGTCGCAACGTATGCGAATGTACACGATGAACTGCGGAAGATATATGCAAAGACACCAGATGCGAAGGAAGCGGGCTATAAGGCAGGCGATTTCTCCTATAATACCGGAAAGCTGCGATGTCCGGTGTGTGATGGAACAGGGCAAATCAGTCTTGATGTGCAATTCCTGCCGGATGTAGATGTACCATGTCCGGAATGCAACGGATCGCGGTATGGGAAGGAAGCATGGCAGATCGGCTATGAGACGAAACAGGGAGCGAAGTATTCCCTGCCACAGTTGATGGATATGGATGTGAATACTGCGTTGGAAGCAGCGGCGGAGTGGAAGGTTGTGCGCCAGCGCCTGCAGGTATTGAAGAATCTGGGACTTGGTTACCTGACGCTGGGCGAGGAGACGCCGAGCCTGTCTGGTGGAGAGGCACAGCGGTTGAAGCTTGCCAGCGAGATGGGAAAAGGACAGGCAGATTCGGTCTTTGTATTCGATGAGCCAACGATTGGGCTGCATCCGCTGGATGTGCAGACATTGCTTGGCGTATTTCAGGCGCTTGTCGATCAGGGTGCAACCGTGCTTGTGATCGAGCATGATTTAGATGTGATCCGGAACGCCGACTATGTGATAGACATGGGACCGGGCGGTGGTGCCGCCGGTGGCCGTGTCGTTGCGGTTGGAACACCGAAGCAGATCGCAGCAAATAAAGACAGTATTACGGGAAAATATATTTAAAGTCATAAATTCTCCTTGACTCTGCACTTGGTGCATGCTGTATAAATCGCATATAGACCAACACTGCGGGAGGGAAGAACAAATGAAATTCATGTTATTGTTGGGATTGATCGGACATATTTTCTGTGGAGCATCGGACTGTCTGCTCATCTATGCACCGAATGGCAAGGTGAACCTGACGGACTTGAAGGATTATGAGAAGTCGAGTGTTTCGTTTCGGGGGATGCCAAGATGGGCATGTATCTTCAATCTGCTTCCGTTAGCTGTCGTCACATTGCCGACGAAGCTTCCTGCGAAGGCAAATGTAATCGGTGCAGGGATGTTCCTCGGACTCTTGTTTTTGATGTAAGATCTTGTTAAAATGGTGTTCAGAATGTGCTAGAAAAACAGGATGGAACATACGATGTTACTAGATAAAGATATACGGGAACCGTTATTTGAGTTCCTCGAAGAGCGGTACGGCAAGGTGCGCATCTTGGAGGAGAAAACCGTCGGGCGTTCGCGGGCGGATGTTGTGATGGTGATTCCTGAAAAAATCGTTGGAATCGAGATAAAAAGTGACGCGGATACATACACGCGGTTGGAGCGGCAGGTCGCAGACTATGATCTGTATTTCGATGCGAATATCGTGGTTGTCGGGAGCTCACATGCGAGTCACGTCGCGGAGCATGTGCCAGCACACTGGGGGATCGTGTCGGTAGAACAGCAAGAAGATCATGTGGATTTCTATATTGTGCGGGAGATGCAGGACAATCCGTATGCGCAGCTTCTTCGGACGATCCGTGTGCTGTGGCGCCCGGAGCTTGCCCATATTCAGGAGAAATACGGACTGCCGATGTACAAGCAGAAAAGCAAGGATTTTGTCCGTACAATCATTGTAGACCGGTTACCGGTCGAGGTGGTTCATAAGGAAATCAGTGATGCGCTATTTGAGCGGGATTACACCGCGATGCTTGCGGAGATTCAGGAATTCCGTAAGGCACAGGCGGCAAAACGCGGCAAGACTGTGCGCAAAAAAAGAAAAAAGTATCGAAGAAAAAAGCGGGATGCCTAGTAAGGCAGTTCCCGCTTTCCTTGCATAAAGTCGATTACAAGCTGCTTGTCCGTCTCGTTTTCAATGACGGCAGGCTGGTAGTTGTTGGATTCCCCGGTGTAGACATAACATGGAATCAAGGTGATGTCTGTATTCGCTACGGTGAAACCACCAGTCGCTGCATCCTGTGTGATCGTCAAAGTCTGGTTATAGATCAACGTTCTGTTCTCCGGGTAATTATTTCCACCGAAGATAAAATTCCCCAGTGAATATACGATGTTCACACCGTTGTAAGTCTCCATCGGCTGTAAGACATGTGGGTGGGAACCGATGACGAGGTCGGCACCGTGGTCGACTAAGTTATGGCAGGACGCCTGTTTCCAGTCCTCGTAGGCGTGTACCTTCTCTTCACCGCCGTGGAAATATACAACCTGATAATCACTGTTTGCATTTGCCTCTTCCAGATCCACTAACATTGCCTGTTCAGCTCCGGCGGAGTACATGCTTCCGAATACAAATGCAATCTTGAAACCATTGATTTCCTTGTAGACGATCTTTCCGTCCTTGCCCCAGTCAACACCTGCCACATCTAAGGCAGCACGCGTATCCATGTTGCCATCGGTGCCGAAATCATAAGTGTGGTTGTTGTCAATCGAGACAATATCGACGCCATTTTCCGGCAGGAGCTTGGCAGTTGCAGCGTGGGAGCGGAACCAGAATGCACGGAAGGTATATTCCGGCTTCTCCATGCTGACAGTCGTTCCGGATTGTTGTGCAAGTGCAACTGCAGAGTTATATTCCGCAACCGCATTATTGTATTGTTCGAGTGCGGCGGCTTCGCCCTTATCCGTTTTCGCCAGATTGTCATTGTCGGAGAAAACATTTTCACAATTCGCAATTGTGATATCATCATTTAAGAAATAATCCCGTACATTTTCGAAGAAATACGTGCTCGGCTGGCTGTTCGCCATGGCGTCGATGCTGCTGGTAGCGGTGTCGTTACCCGCGAGCATGATATCGCCGACGAAATTCATGCTGATGGTAAAGGATTGGGAAGCTGGTTTTTCATCTGCCCCGGCGTTGGTTACCGTTGCAACGCTGCCACTAACTGGCTGATAGGAATCCAGCCCGGAAAGGTCGATCGGCTGTGAGATTTCTGCCTCGGAGGTATCATCTGTATGGGACGAATCCTTCCGCAGATTGATCGCGACGAGACTGACCGTGCCGATGATCGTCAGAATAATAAAAAATATGATAATCTTTCGCATAGTAAATCCTCATATCTTCTGTGAATGCGTTTGTTTCAAATCATAACAAACGCAAAAAGGAAACAAATAACAATATATAGAATACCACATTTTTCCGGTAAAGCAAATATATATAAATTCAAGATAGCGGCTAGTCAACCGGGATAAATGGTGGTAAACTATGCCTAGTTTAAATATGATAAAAAGGAGACATAGGATGAATTATCCATTGACTTTGGAACAATATATTGCACAGATGCCGATGCAGGAAGCAGAGCTTGCACGTATGGGTGCGCAGATTGCGGAAGCGCTTTCCGTGATCCACCAGCAGGGACGTGTGCATGGGGATGTAAAGCCGGGGAATATCTTGGTTGTGTCACCCGGAAATTATCAGTTGATCGGGTATGAGAACGTGCGGCAATATCCGGAGGGGACAATCCCGACATTTGTTGCACCGGAGCTGACACAGGGTGGCGCTTACCATGCAGGGACGGATGTGTATGCACTCGGCATGCTGATGAAATCGCTGATTCCGAAACAGGGCATCAGTGGTGTGTTTGACGAGATTATCCAGAAAGCGTGTGAACCAGATCCGGCGAGACGTTATGCGACGGCATTGGAATTTGCAGAGGAATTACAGATGCTTGCGGATATTTTGCAGGAGCCAACGGTAGGAACCGGGCAGCAGATGTATGTACGGGAAACAGAGCAACCATCGATGCAGCCAATGTACGCGCAGAAACAGGAGCAATCATCGAAACAGCCAACTTGCGGGCAGCCATTGGTACAGCAGCCAAGGAGACAGTCACCGGCGCAGCAACCAACAGATCTGGTCAATCACCGAAGAAATGTACAGCAGGCGGATGCATATAATACACAGGAAGAGATGCATCTGCAACCGAAAAAAGAAAAAGTGACAAGGGAGACGCAGAAGGCGTCCTTGATGTTGCGGTTTTTACTGCCAATTCTGATTGTGCTGATCATAGGTGCGGCTGTTGCAATCTATGTTGTATTGATCCATCCAGTCAATCAGGAGGAAGAAACGACAACCGCGGCGCCAACAACCACGGAGGTAACGACCGAAGCAACGACGACAGAGGAGATGACTGAAGCAACCACAGAGGAAGCGGAATGTCCATATGAATATTCCCAGAAGATTACGGTAACCGCACATGCGGGAAGCACATCTGGAACGCTGACCGTTTATAACTGGGAACATGGCGACTGGGTTAACAAATATTCTGTTGCATGTGTGCTTGGCAGAAATGGAATCGGTTCTGACTACGGAGAAGGAAAAGGTGTCACACCGATGGGAACGTTTAAGCTTGGCTTTGTGATGGCAAATGTTGATCCGAAAAATAACATGAATTTTAAACTGGCAAGTGACTCAGCCGCAATCGTAGATGATGCAGAATCCGAACTGTATAACACACTTGTCGATACGAATACGGTAGGCGATGTGAGTGTTGATCATGTCGGAAGCAATATCGTAAACGGAAAATTAAATGCAATTATCTTTATCGAACATAATGGAGATGGCTTGTCTTCGGATGGCGTGACACCGGGAAAAGGCTCAGTCATTACGATCTGTGGAAATTATAGCAATGTCAGTGAGACAGCAGGCTGTATTGATATTTCAGCAGAAAATATGACAGAATTGTTGAAACTGTTGGATGGAAACATGAATCCACATATTGAGATTACATTGAATTAGGGGGTATCTATGAAGAATTTGCGGATGTTGTTCTGTATGTTGATGGGGCTTTTGATCGGTTCAGTTCTGGGAATTGTAATCGCAAATCTCACACACAATCAGCAGAAAAAGAAACACGCACAGATGGCAGCCACGGAGGTGACTGCGACTGCAGATGCAACGGCAGGGGATGTGGCAACGCCGATGGAGGAGCAGATGCATACAGCCCAAGATGCGACTGGGACAGATGCGGCGGTTCCTGATGAGGCACAGCCGGAAGCTTTGACAGAGATTTTGAATCGGAGTCTGGTCAGCTATGCACAACTGGCGGAGGTTTCCTGCAGACAACTGGTTGTCGTAGATGCAGATCACGATAAAGCGACGATATCCATGTATATCTGTGATACGGACGGAAAATGGACGGATACCGGACTGACAACCGAGGGCTATGTCGGGGCAAATGGTGTGAGCCGGGAGTCTTATGAGGGAAGCCGGATGACACCTGCCGGGGTATTTCCAATCGGCGAAGCATTTTATATAGAAGAGAAACCGAAAACGGGTCTTTCAACATTTCAAATTACAGAAAATACATATTGGGTTGACGATGAGGACAGTGAATTATATAATCAACGCATAGAACTTGATGGAGAAAAGACCTGGCAGAGTGCAGAACGTATGATTGAATACACGGATGCTTACAAATATGGATTTGTCGTGGAGTACAATCAGAATCCGGTGGAGCCGGGGCGTGGTTCGGCGATTTTCTTCCATGTGGGGCAGCAGCCGACACTGGGATGCATTGCAACAACGGAGGATATGGTGCTTGCATATCTGGCAGAATTATCGAAAGATATGCACCCGTATATCGTAATTCAATAGAAAATTTAACATCAGGTTAAATGGATGATAAAAATAAAAAACGGAGGATAGAGTTATGGCAATGAATATTGTATGTTTAGATTTAGAGGGCGTATTGGTACCAGAGATCTGGATCGCATTTGCGGAGGCAAGTGGAATTCCGGAACTGAAAAAGACAACAAGAGATGAACCAGATTATGATAAGCTGATGACATGGAGACTTGGCATCCTGAAGGAGCATGGACTTGGTTTGAAAGAGATTCAGGAGACAATCGCGAAGATTGATCCGATTCCGGGTGCAAAGGAATTCTTAGATGAGTTGCGCAGTTTGACACAGGTAATCATTATCAGTGATACCTTTGCACAGTTTGCAACACCACTGATGAAGAAGCTTGGTTGGCCGACGATTTTCTGTAACTCTCTGGAGGTTGCAGAAAGTGGAGAAATCACAGGCTTCAAGATGCGTTGTGAGCAGTCAAAGCTGACAACGGTTAAGGCATTACAGTCGATCGGATTTGAGACCATCGCCAGTGGAGATAGTTATAACGACCTTGGTATGATCAAGGCTAGCAAGGCAGGCTTCCTGTTTAAGAGTACAGAACAGATCAAGAAGGATAATCCGGAGCTTGCAGCATATGAGACTTACGATGAGCTGCTTGCTGCAATCAAAGAGCATCTGGATTAATCGGATAAAAATCGTTCTCTTATAACGAGGAATGAATAGAAATCGCTGTGAGCAACGCCTGTATTTGCTTATGGCGATTTCTTTATGTGCAAAAACTGCCATGCACAGATGTATGTACAAGATTTGAGAGATATAATTAGGAGGAATCTGGAAGATGTCAGAAGAGAAAAAAGAAATGAAAAAATCATCCAGCCCGGCGAAAGATCTGACCGTAGGATCGCCGATGAAACTGATTCTCGGATTTGCATTTCCGATGTTTCTGGGACTGTTGTTCCAGCAGTTTTACAGTCTGGTTGATACGATGATCGTAGGAAAATATCTGGGCGTGGATCCATTTGCAGGCGTTGGCTCGACAGGCAGTCTGAATTTTATTGTCATTGGATTTTGTATGGGACTTTGCAGTGGATTCTCGGTTCCGATCTCACAGAGCTTTGGTGCCAAGGATTTTCCGCTGCTGCGGAAGATGGTGACAAATTCTGTGTGGCTGTGTACATTTTTCAGCGTTGTAATTACAACTCTGATGCTTTTGTTCTGCCGCCCGGTTTTAACATGGATGAACACCCCGGAGAATATATTTGAATACGCATATATTTACATATTTATAATCTTTGCGGGAATTCCGTGTACGATTCTGTACAATATGACGGCAGCTATCCTGCGTGCGCTGGGAGACAGCAAATCGCCGATTATCTTCCTTGCGATTTCGTCTGCCATCAATATCGGTCTGGATCTGCTGCTCATCATAGTGTTCAGGATGGGCGTCGATGGTGCGGCGCTTGCAACCGTTGTTTCCCAGGGCGTATCAGGTGTGATCAGCATTATATATATTAAGAAAAAATTCGATATTCTTGCGATGGAGAAGGGAGACTGGAAGCTGGAGAGACATCTGGCAGGAAAATTGACGGGTGTTGGAATTCCGATGGGACTGCAGTATTCCATCACGGGAATCGGTTCGGTAATTCTGCAGACAGCGGTAAATGGACTAGGTTCCATCTATGTTGCATCTATGACAGCCGGCTCGAAGATCAATATATTTCTTGCGTGTCCGTTTGATGCGCTTGGTCAGACGATGGCACCGTATGCCGGACAGAACATCGGAGCAAGGAAGCTGGATCGTGTAGGGAAAGGTCTGCGTGCCGCATGTATCATTGGATTTATCGTGTCTGGACTGATGGTAATCGTAGTGAAGTTGTTCGGAGACCAGCTTACAATGCTGTTCTTAGATGAGAAGGATCCGGTTATCATGCAGAATTCAACACAGTTTTTGATCATTGTATCGGCATTTTACTGTCTGCTTACCTTGGTCAATACGGTTCGCTTTACAATTCAAGGTATGGGATTTTCATCACTCGCCATTATCGCAGGTGTGATGGAAATGATCGCGCGCGGTATCGCGGGTATGCTGCTCGTGCCGGCGTTTGGCTATCTCGGAGCCTGCTATTCCAGCCCGCTCGCATGGCTGCTTGCGGATGCATTCCTGATTCCGGCGTTCTTCCTGTGTAAACGCAAGGTCGCGCGGCAGCTGGAAGTCGGGAAAGCATAGTCAGGACTTGAATCTGGAAATTAAAATAAGAAAGCACGGTTTGATGTGAATCAAATCGTGCTTTTTATGTAATATATCGTTATCTGAACAATATTTTCATGCGGTCATTTATGCCTGACTCATGTGATTGATGTAATGATTCTTTAACGCCTGAAATGTTTCATCGCTCAAGTCATGTTCGATTCGGCAGGCATCCTCGTAAGCAGTCTCTTCGTTCACACCAAGAGACATAAAAAGATGGGCAAGCGTTTCATGCCGCTCGTAGATCTTGGATGCGATCTTCATGCCTTCCTCTGTGAGTGATAAATATCCTTTGTCATCGACATTTATATATCCGTTTACACGGAGGTTCTTCAGATACACGCTGACACTCGGCTTGGATAATCCAAGATGGTGTACGACATCAATCGAACGAACGTGCTCGTGTGATTTGCCAAGAAATAAAATTGCCTCCAGGTAATCTTCGGCTGATTCCTGTATTTTCATAAACCAATCCCCTTTACATAATAAGTGCTGTTAACGTCGCTATGTCTGAATACTAACACAAATTTTACAGGTTTGCAAACGCTTTGCAAAAATGCTTTATAAATAAGAAATACAAATATAAAAATCCGATGTATTTTTTATTGACAAAATAGTTAGTTTGGGCTAATATTGTGTCGACAGAAAGTTAGTTGTTCTAAACTAACCTGAAATAAAGTATGAATACTACAGAAAAGGAGTGATTTTTATGCCACTGTCAATGGTAGAAGAAGGAGAACCAAAAACCATCGTGAAAGTGGGGGGAAAAGAGGAAGTTCGTAAATTCCTTGAGAACCTCGGCTTTGTGGACGGTACAGTTGTAACCGTTGTATCTTCGCTGGGCGGAAACATGATTTTGAAGGTGAAAGATTCAAGAGTGGCTCTTGGTCGTGACATGGCAAGTAAAATCCAGGTAGCCTAGAAGAACGTATTCGTAAGAGAGGAAGTGAAACAATGAAGACATTGAATCAGGTAAAAGTAGGGGAGACCGTAAAGGTAACAAAGATCGCAGGCGAAGGCCCTATCAAGAGAAGAATCATGGATATGGGTATCACAAAGGGCGTTGAGATCTACGTGCGTAAGGTAGCTCCACTTGGAGATCCGGTTGAAATTACAGTTCGTAATTATGAGCTGTCTGTTCGTAAGGCAGATGCAGCGATTATCGAAGTAGAGTAATTCTCACATAATCGTAAATATGGTATACAGGTTGGACGTGATTGTAATTCTAAAACAGACCGTTGAAGCACGCTGGTACTTAATGAACGACAACTAGTTGGAGTGAATTTAGTACCACTGCGTGCTGAACCGAGCGAGAGCGGGTCTGTGAAGAATTACAATCATGGACAACTGTATTATATTTACGATTGCGTGAAATGTAAGAAAGATAAGGAGAGAAATCATGGCAATTACAATTGCACTCGCAGGTAACCCGAACTGCGGTAAAACGACATTGTTTAACGCCTTGACCGGCGCAAACCAGTATGTTGGTAACTGGCCAGGTGTTACGGTAGAAAAAAAGGAAGGTAAGTTAAAGGGACATAAAGATGTTGCCATCATGGACTTACCTGGTATTTATTCTCTTTCTCCATATACATTGGAGGAAGTTGTAGCAAGAAATTATCTGATCGGTGAGCATCCAGACGCAATCATCAATATCATTGATGGTACGAACCTGGAGCGTAACCTGTATCTGTCTACACAGATCATCGAGCTTGGCATCCCGGTTGTTATGGCTGTCAACATGATGGATGTAGTCAGAAAGAGCGGCGACAAGATTGATATCAAGGCACTTTCCAATGCACTTGGCTGTGAAGTTGTTGAGATCTCCGCTTTGAAGGGCGAAGGAATTAAGGAAGCTGCTGACAAGGCAGTTGCAGCTGCAAAGGCAAAGAAAGCCGTTGCACGTGTACATAAGTTTGACGATGCAGTGGAAGCTGCTATTGATGCAGTGGAAGCAAAGCTGGATGATTCAGTAGCAGAAGCACAGAAGCGTTTCTTCGCAATCAAGGTTCTTGAGAAAGATAGCAAGATTGGCGATCAGCTTAAAGTTATCCCAGATGTATCTGCAGAGATCAAGACACTGGAAGATAAGTTTGACGACGATACAGAGTCAATCGTGACAAGTGAGCGTTATGCGTACATTTCTTCTATCATTGGAAAATGTTTGAAGAAGGCAAAGTCAGGAAAGAAGCTTTCTGTATCTGATAAGATTGACAAGATTGTAACAAACCGTATTTTGGCACTTCCTATTTTTGCAATTGTCATGTTCTTAGTATATTACATTGCAATGCAGACCGTCGGTGCTGCTGCAACAGACTGGACAAATGATAACCTGTTTGGTGATGGTTTCCATTTGTTTGGTATGGAGAAGAATGACGATGGCGTTGCTTACAGCGACGATGCAGATGCTTACGCAGAGGCAATGCAGATCATCGATGGATTCATCTCTTATGGTGAAGAAAATGGTGTAGAAGTTGGTGATATTGCAGATGCTATGGATGCAGAGTCAGATGAGTTTGATCCAGCAAACGCTGCAAAGGCTGCTGACGAACTGCTGACAGTATTTGATGCCAATACAACAGCAACTTATCTTGTAGAAGATGAGGAGACACTGGCAACTGACGAGACAGAGTCTACATATGCAGATCTGCAGAGCGCAGTTGATACATACAAGTCTTATGGTTGTGAAGAGCCAGATCCTGCAGATTATGGCGTATTTATTCCTTCTATTCCGGATCTTGTATCAAAAGGACTTGAGAAAGCAAATTGCGCAGATTGGTTACAGGGATTGATCGTTGATGGTATCATCGCCGGTGTTGGTGCGGTACTTGGTTTCGTACCTCAGATGCTGGTACTGTTCATCCTTCTTGCAATCCTTGAGTACTGTGGATACCTTGCCCGTGTTGCATTCATCATGGACCGTATCTTCCGTAAGTTTGGTTTGTCTGGTAAGTCCTTCATCCCAATGCTCGTAGGTATGGGATGTGGTGTTCCAGGTATCATGGCTTCTCGTACAATTGAGAACGAGAAAGACCGTCGTATGACAATTATGACAACAACCTTTATCCCTTGTGGTGCAAAGGTTCCATTTATCGCAATGATCGCTGGTGCTATCTTCAATGGTTCCGCAATCATTTCAACCGGTGCTTACTTCATCGGTGTTATTACAATCATCTGTTCAGGTATCATCCTGAAGAAGACAAAGATGTTTGCTGGTGATACATCTCCATTCGTTATGGAGCTTCCAGCTTACCACTGGCCAAAGGTTGGCGCTGTTTTACGCAGCATGTGGGAGCGTGGCTGGTCCTTCATCAAGAAGGCCGGTACAATCATCCTTCTTTCTACAATCGTTGTATGGTTTACAACATACTTCGGATGGGTTGACGGAAGCTTCGGAATGCTTTCAGAGGATCAGATGGATTACAGTATCCTCGCTAAGATCGGTAACGCAATCTGCTGGATCTTCAAGCCACAGGGCTGGGGCAACTGGCAGGCAACGGTTGCAAGTGTAACCGGTCTTGTAGCAAAGGAGAATATCGTTGGTACGATGGGTATTCTGTACGGTGGCGGAGACGCAACTGTTTACCAGACACTGGCAAGCAAGTTTACAGAGCCAAGTGGTTTGTCATTCCTGTTGTTCAACCTTCTCTGTGCGCCATGTTTCGCAGCAATGGGTGCGATCAAGCGAGAGATGAACAGTGCAAAGTGGTTCTGGTTCGCAATCGGATATCAGTGTGGTCTTGCTTATCTTGTATCACTCGTTGTATATCAGATTGGTGTGCTCATTACAGCAGGTACATTTGGTGTAGGAACGGTTGTAGCGTTCTTGATCATCGCCTTCTTCCTGTATATGCTGTTCAGACCAAACAAGAATGCACAGTTTGCAAAGATCAAGACAAACTAATTCATAGTTTTCAAGAAAGATTGTATAGCACCGGAGCATATCCGGTGCTATATTAAGTATGTGGGAATTGTGTTTGTAAACCATGGAAAAGATGAGATAGAAGGTGCATATATTTCCATCTGATATCCATAATATAGGGATGTATTGTAGCTAAGAAGTTCTAGGTGTTCAATGTAAGTATTGTGAGTGGACGCCAACGCCGCCAATTCGCCGTCAATGGCTCAGTGGCGGCTTGTTTGAACATCGTGTTCAAACATGGCTGGGTAAATGAGTTGAACACCAAGAACTTCTAAGCCACAAACATATTCTATATTATGGATATTAGATGGAAACATATGAACCATCTACACCATTGGTTTATATGGTTTGCAAATACAATAAATATTACCTTGTAAGGAGGTCGTGGAAATGAATTTAGGTACATTTTTAATATTATTGGTAGTTGTTGCGGTGGTTGGTTTGGTCATCCGGGGGATGGTGAAGGATAAGCGTGCCGGCAAGTCAAGCTGTGGCGGGGATTGCAGTCACTGTGGAAGTGTCTGTCATGCACCGAAAAAAACACAGAAATAGAGCAAACAAGCGGAGTAATCCACAAGGAATATCGTCCAGTTAAGAATAATTATCAACAAGTAAAAAATATGAAAAAAGTGGTTGACTTTTTAGTTAGTTTACGTTAACATACAACATGTAGTTAGCAACAACTAACCACAACGAAACATAAATTCGCGTACATGGAATTTATAATCGACTCCTTTCTCTAACAGCCCCGCGCTACTCCACATAGCGCGGGGTAAATTTTTGCGTGATAATCGCCCAAGCACATGCATCGCTGCAAGCTTGCTTGCAAGCGAATGCATGTATTTGGGGGATAACAGACACTGAGTCGGAGCGAAGCGGAGACGAAGTGCCTGTTATGTGCAGGCGAAAGCCTGCA
>NZ_JBBNHG010000015.1:0-684 GCF_040094675.1 Coprococcus hominis (ex Arizal et al. 2022) | reverse complement strand
GCCGCTTAGGTCTTAACCATCGTGTTCGGGATGGGAACGGGTGTGCCCCCTAAGCGCATCACCACCGGCAAATATTTACTTTGTCTTTTGACAAACTAACAACACGTTAACCCCTACTTTTCTTCCTTAGAAAGGAGGTGATCCAGCCGCACCTTCCGATACGGCTACCTTGTTACGACTTCACCCCAGTCATCGAACCTGCCTTCGGCAGCTCCCTCCTTGCGGTTGGGTCACTGACTTCGGGCATTTCCAACTCCCATGGTGTGACGGGCGGTGTGTACAAGACCCGGGAACGTATTCACCGCGACATTCTGATTCGCGATTACTAGCGATTCCAGCTTCATGTAGTCGAGTTGCAGACTACAATCCGAACTGAGACTGCCTTTTTGAGGTTTGCTCTTCCTCGCGGATTCGCTTCTCTCTGTAACAGCCATTGTAGCACGTGTGTAGCCCAGATCATAAGGGGCATGATGATTTGACGTCATCCCCACCTTCCTCCCGGTTATCCCGGGCAGTCTCTCCAGAGTGCCCATCCAAAATGCTGGCTACTGAAAATAGGGGTTGCGCTCGTTGCGGGACTTAACCCAACATCTCACGACACGAGCTGACGACAACCATGCACCACCTGTCTCCGATGTTCCGAAGAAAAGCTTCGATTAAGAAGCGGTCATCGGGATGTCAAGA
>NZ_JBBNHG010000014.1:0-797 GCF_040094675.1 Coprococcus hominis (ex Arizal et al. 2022) | reverse complement strand
GATCACGGGACGCCAGTTTCGTGTGAGCCGCTGTTGGGATACCACCCTTGTAGTACTGGATTCCTAACCTACAGCCGTGAACCGGCTGGGGGACAATGTCTGGCGGGGAGTTTGACTGGGGCGGTCGCCTCCGAAAGGGTATCGGAGGCGCTCAAAGGTTCCCTCAGAATGGTTGGAAACCATTCGAAGAGTGCAAAGGCAGAAGGGAGCTTGACTGCGACACCGACGGGTGGAGCAGGTACGAAAGTAGGACTTAGTGATCCGGTGGTATAAAGTGGGATTGCCATCGCTCAACGGATAAAAGCTACCCTGGGGATAACAGGCTTATCACTCCCAAGAGTTCACATCGACGGAGTGGTTTGGCACCTCGATGTCGGCTCATCGCATCCTGGAGCTGTAGCAGGTTCCAAGGGTTGGGCTGTTCGCCCATTAAAGCGGTACGCGAGCTGGGTTCAGAACGTCGTGAGACAGTTCGGTCCCTATCCGGCGTGGGCGTAGGATATTTGAGAGGAGCTGTCCTTAGTACGAGAGGACCGGGATGGACGGACCGCTGGTGTATCTGTTGTTGTACCAACAGCATGGCAGAGTAGCCAAGTCCGGCAGGGATAAACGCTGAAGGCATCTAAGCGTGAAGCCCCCCTCAAGATAAGATATCCCATCATAAGAGTAAGACCCCTTGAAGACTACAAGGTTGATAGGCTTGGAGTGTAATCGTGGCAACACGTTCAGCTGACAAGTACTAATAGGTCGAGGGCTTATCCTTAGAGGTTTTGAGAACGGAAAGATGATTTGTTAAG
>NZ_JBBNHG010000012.1:0-50726 GCF_040094675.1 Coprococcus hominis (ex Arizal et al. 2022) | reverse complement strand
TTCCTTTACACTTACTACTATTAACTTTTAAAGAAGTCTGAGATGGCGGGTATGGAATCTCAGATTACAATTGACGTTCTACTTTTTAACGATTATCCACATTTCCTGTTTTTCATCTTTCCATTCGCAGTATTACCGTAGTCGCTAACTGGCATAAATGCAATTTTATTCAGCTACGTTTATCACAACCAAAACCAGCATAATTCGGCGGTCATTTTTTCATTTATTGAAAAAATCTTGATAAACTAATACCCCTTTATCCGATTTTCCAATAAAACTATACTATGCCACGACAGAATATCCGTTTCTTTCTTTATCAATAACGAGAGGATTTATATCTCCTGTGTATAGTAGTCAGTTAGAGATACAAAGACTACTTTTGGAGTACATTATTTACCGATGATATTATTTCCAATTACCACATTCTCTTTTTCACACTCTCAGAAATATATTTTTTACATTTTATTGTATTACTGCTTTTTGCACAGAATAAATGATAGCTTACGGATTTTATCAAACATAAAGCGGTAACTTTCCAGAGTTAAAATATGCCAATTGCATAGCTTCTTTGTCCGAATAGTCATCCCTATGTATATAAGAAGCCAATGCTATTATTTCATTTTGAAAAACATATAAAAACTTATCAAATCCAGTGCTGAATAAATTTTCTTTAAGCAAAAAGTCGGGATTTAAGAAAAAAGCTTTAACACTTATTTTTCTTTTTGCAATTGCGTGAGTAATCCTATGGTTTCCATCTATAACAAGCCATTGATAAAATTTATCTATCGTCAATGGTACAATAATAATTGGTTGTTTTTTTATCTCCACAATATCAGTTGTTTGCGTCCAATTAATTCGTGTGTTCTTATCAGTAAACTCTTTAATATTAACGTCAGTAGCATTATCTAAAAAAAAACCTGACTTCTCCAATATCTGAATTATGCGCGACACTCTAAAGTGAATATACATTGAATTTGTATCATAATTTATTGGTATCTGAAAATTCTCTGGAGCTTCCATTCTTTCTTTTAACATAAGCATTTTATTTTTAGGATCATTATAATTTTTACACGCAAAGTCATCTTCTGTCATTAAAAATTCTATCCACTTATCCAAATAAATTTTTTGAATGTCTCCGGAATGAAATATTGGCATCTGTGATAATTCTTTTTTCCATGCTACATAATCTACTTTATATATTTCACCTGATATAAAATCTACTGGCATATCGATTCTTCTCCTCATAAAATATTATTATAACAAATTATTCTCTTTTCTTAAAAATGTCTTGCTATAATAAATACTTGTGCCGTTATGAAACCCACCACCAATGGCACTATGTTTTTTCATCAATCATGTCTTTTCTACCCAGTGTTTCTTCTTCGTGATTAGTATATTAAATTTTTCTACCAAAAAACAACGTCTATTCCTATAAATCTAATTACCCAAAGTTACCTTTCTTATATTACAATATATTGTCATAAATAAAAAGAGCCGATCCCTCGACTCTCTAAACTTTCCCTACAAAATATTCTTTTCTTCTCCCCTCAGGACACCCCATCTTCCCCGAATCGCATCCTCACTTTCTTTCCTTCTCCCTTTTCCTCCGCGGTCGCCATCCGGAACACGATCATTCCAAGGATAAAGAACACGGATATCGCACCTACGCCGATATTTACCTTTCCGGTCACCTGCGAGACCAGGCTGATTACGGTTGTTCCAAGGAAGGATGCACCCTTTCCGCATATGTCCATCATGCCGAAATATTCGCCGGATTTTTCCGGTGGGATGATCTTAGCGAAATACGACCGGGACAATGCCTGAATTCCGCCCTGGAACATGCCTACCAGAATCGCCAGAATCCAGAACTGCCACTGCTCCCTCAGGAAAATTGCGAATATGGCAACGCCAAGATATGCGCCAATGCAGATCGTGATGAGTCGTTCTGTTTTATAACAATTGGCTAACCTGCCGAATATGATTGCAAAAGGAAATGCTACGATCTGTGTGTTTTCTTCTCGTTTCTCAATTTTTCAAAGTGACACCCAGTCGTTTGAAGCTGTTCCGAATCGCCCGTGGCTTCCGTTCCACGTAATGTTTCATAATGATGTCGCGGGCAGAACTGGAAACCTGTTCGATTACTTCCTGTCCCATCCGGTAATGTGCATATGTAGATGGCATATTCTTTTCCTCTCTTTGAATATATTGTTTTCTCTAATTTCTGCTCTATTATAAAATTGAAATTTGCCACTCTACTATCATATTTCTGTGGAAACCATGTAAAATCTAAGTCAAATTTCCGCATATCGGCTTATTACGAAAAAACGTTGGTTCATATAATGATGAACCAACGCTTCTGCATTCTTTTTCTATTTATATTCTTACTTCTTACATACGGAAATGCGACACCACGCCTGCCATATCATTGGCAGATGAGCTGACTTCCGTTGACATCTCGGTCACACTGTTTACTGTGCCAAGCACCTCATCACTAAAGGAAATCGTTCCCTTAACCGTATCCTCGTTTCTCTGTGCGATATCACTTAAGTTCTTGATATCTTTTCCGATTTCATCGGTTTCTTTGCCTAACTGTACGGTTGCATCACGAATGACATCCACGCCATCTGCAACATGAGATACATGCTCCTGTAACTGCTTGAATATATTGGCAGTTTCAACCAGCTTCTTCGTCTGATCATTCATAGCATCCTGTACGCTGTCCATAATATCCATTGTCTGGCTGGAATTATAGCTTAACAGATTCACCAGCTCGGATATTTCTGTCGATGCTTCATTACTCTGGTTTGCCAGCTTGCCAATCTCTTCTGCGACTACAGCAAAGCCTTTACCGGTTTCACCTGCCCTGGCTGCTTCAATCGATGCATTCAGAGATAAAAGGTTTGTCTGATCTGCAATATCGGAGATGTAACTAACTGCGGCAATGATTTTTTCCACAGATTCATTATTCTGCTGCGTCTGCTTCTGGATGTTCTCAACCTCGGTCATAACATCCTGGTTCGAAGCATCGAGCTGGTTC
This sequence comes from Coprococcus hominis (ex Arizal et al. 2022), assembly GCF_040094675.1. NCBI lineage: Bacteria > Bacillati > Bacillota > Clostridia > Lachnospirales > Lachnospiraceae > Coprococcus > Coprococcus hominis (ex Arizal et al. 2022). The sequence goes on along the minus strand of NZ_JBBNHG010000012.1, from coordinate 47,689 downwards.
AACGATTTATCCACGTCATTTCTGGCGTCAAGCATCGCTTTTGTCTCATCGGAAAGGTGATCCACTTCCCCGAGCGTCTTTTCCAGATGAATATTCATATTGTGAATGCTGTTCTTGATATTCTGTGCGTTGCCGGTCTGCTCGACAGCTCCGGTCAGCATATTGTGCAGATCATCGTTGATATTTCCAACCGCATTGCCTGCCTGTCCGGCAGCCGCATTCATCTCCTCAGAGGATGCATTCAGGGTCATGGTATTGTTGCTGATTTTGCCAATCATCGCAGATAAGTTGTCGATAAGTGTCTGCGTATTACATGACAAAGCTCCCGCCTCATCTTTTCTATCCAACATACTCTGCTCGATCTCAACATTGAGATTGCCTTCCGAAATCTGTTTTACCACATCCATACTGTTCCGGATACTCTTTGCAATTCCTCTGGAAACAAGCAGACATCCGATGACCGCGATTACCAGTATAACAAGGATTGCTACTGTAAAAATCATGGTAATCAGATTCAGGCTCGCATATATCTCCTTGACCGGCATTCCGGCGAAAACCATACCGATGATCTCATCACTGTTATTCTGGTGCACCGGCACATAATATCCAAAATAGAAAGTACCATCTACCAGCACACGATTGGTAAACACCTCATTGCCATCCTGCAGGACATTTTCCACAAGGAAATCGCCTGCCTTAGAACCAAGGATCCGCTTCCCGTCCGCATCCTTTAATGATGTCACAAGTCGCGTGTCGTTGTAAAAGAATGTAACCTCAATCCCGGTTTTTGCAGCAATATCATCGATAAAAGGCGTAGACAGCGATACGTTGTAAGCACCCTTCCACACATCCCCGGTCGCATTTACAAAATAATCTCCGGCATTCTGATCATACGCCGCAAGCACGGCATTCGATGTCGCTTTCAGCTTCTGCTTGGCATCGTCCAGCAGTTTATTTTTCACGACTGTATTACTAATGAGAATCGCTACAATACCCATGATGAGTACCGGAATGATAGCCAGTATAAGCATCTTGTACTGCAGCTTCAAATTGCGAAATATTTTCACGGCTATCCCCCCTATTTCCAGTCTACGACTTCCACATTGTGATAATACCAGTTGATCTTACCGGTAATCGTCGCATCATCCAGCGTCTTTCCCTCTTCTCCGATCACAGTTCCATCGTTGGTAAGGATTTCTCCGTCAAACACGCCGAATTCTCCGGACAAAATCTTCTGCTGCATCTCATTTACTTTCTCCTGTGTTCCATCCTCGCACAGAGAAGATAATCCTGTCAGTCCGACCAGACTTTCGTCCATACCGCCATAATAATTCGAACCGTCATATGTCGCATTGACGATACTATTTACATAGGAGGTGTAATACGCACTCCAGTTCCAGATAACCGATGTCAGCGTTGCATCCGGTGTCTCTTTACTCATATCGGAATTATATCCAATCGCCCATGTTCCGTTTTCCTCAGATGCAATCTGGGGAGCTGTCGTATCTACATGCTGTGCCAGCACATCGCAGTCCTTGCCAATCAATGCATCGGAAGCCGCCTGCTCGTCATCCGGAGAAAACCAGGAGTTCGTCACTGCCACCAGCACCTTTGCATCCGGATTGACTTCCTCAACACCCATCGCAAATGCATCAATACCACCGGTACACTCACTGTTGTCGCTGCCCATCGCAGATACATACCCGATCAAATTACTTTTCGTCTTCATGCCCGCTACCAGACCGGACAGATATCTCGCCTGATAGATTCTTCCAAAATAGTTTGTAAAATTGCTTCCATTGCTCATGTATCCGGTTCCGTGTGCAAAATAAACATCCGGATACTTCTCCGCATATGCCGCGGTCTCTTCCATGTAACCCCAGCTCGTTGCAAATACAATGTTGCAGCCTTCATCCATACATTCATCCAACGCTTTTTTGATTGCTACATCATCGCCATCGTCTATCGATTCCTTGCGTACAACCTGATCTTCCTTAAGTCCGAGATTTGAAACCATACCCTGAATTCCAAGCTCGTGTGCATACGTATATCCCGATGTATCGGATGCACTGCCGATATACAACACACCGATCTTGACATCCTCTAACGGGATCGTCTTAAGTCCTGCCGGATTGGTCTCTGCCACCTCTGCCGACGCTGTCTGTTCTCCCTGCGCCGTTCCCGAGTTAGAAGTATCTGCCTGATTGCTTCCGTTTTCTACATCGTTTGTCACGACATCCACGATGACGTCATTGCCACAGCCGGATAACGAAAATGTCATCATCACAGCCATCATTACAGTCAGTAATTTCTTCTTCATCTGTAAATCCCTCCCTGTTTCTACATTCGCTTCTCTGATATCGGATGCATGGAAATCTGCCTTTTACCCCGCATCATATCCATACATATTCCTACATTTTATGTATTTTTATATTTTACATTGGATTGTATCATAATTCTATCTTTTATAGATGAAATGCAAAAAAGAGCCGATCACTCGGCTCTTCACTAACACTTCTATTCATCATTACCGTTTCTTATATAATCCTTCGATGTGAAGATCGTTAATCTCTTTTATCAACTGATGTTTGAATTCATCGAACTGTCCGCCATCGCTCAGTTCATCGTACCGCTTCCAATAGTCTAACTTCGGGAGCAAATCCTTCATATATTCCCGCGCCTGTTTCTCCGGGAATTCATCCGTCACCATATGCTTGACTGCAACATCGATCAGATCATCCATATTACTGTATGTATACATGCCATCTGCATAGCACCATTTGCAATACGATTCATTCATTGCCCCATCCCGGTCATGCCCGATAATCTCATCTTCGAGCGGCATGCCACAGCACTGACAGATCAATCTTCTCGGTTGTCCAACATGATGCTATCTTAGCAGACAACCGCTTACGATAAAAGCAACCTGCTGTTTCCCCTTATCCGCGCCTTAGATATTCTCCGTATAACGACAATCCGGAAATCCCTTACAGCCCCAGAACTCGCCGAATTTTCCTTTTCGTTTTACCATCATCATTCCACATTTCGGACAAATCTTGACATTCTGCCGTACATCCATCGTTCCTGCCCCAGACAATTCTTTTCCAAGTAATTCAAATACCTTCTGGTTCATCTTACAGTCTGTCAGTGCACGGTGCGCACCCACCGTAGAGATGCCATAATAGTTCGCAAGATCACCCAGTCTCCGATGCTTCCAATCCGGGAATACGATTTTTGCAAGGCGCAATGTATCCACGAAATCATTTGGAAGTACCACACCCATATATTTCTCGAAGTCCCGATACAGAAATTTCATATCAAACGAGGCAATATTATGTCCAACCAGAATATCGTTTCCGATAAATGCAAGGAACAATGGTAACACTTCTTCAAACTCCGGTGCATCTGCCACCATCTCGTCATAGATGTGATTGACCGCACTCGCACCATACGGAATTGTTCGTCCCGGATTAACAAGTGTGCTGAATTCATCGATGATTTTACCGCCGCGCACCTTCACGGCTGAGATTTCAATTACCTCATCGTAGTTTGCAGAGATTCCGGTTGTCTCCAGATCATATAACACATAGTCCGGTACATATTTATTTAATTGTTTTCCTCTTTGGTTGCTCATTTGTAAGTTCACCTGTTCTCATTTACAGCACCTTATGTATTTCATCCCCATTCACCGGAGACAGGCACCGGTGCTCCAGTTCATTTACCACGATCAGCTTCTCTTTTTTCTCTGTCACAACACCGATCACGGCGGCTTCCGTTTCCTGCTCTGCCAGATATTCCACCAGCTTCTCTCCATCTTCCACGACTACAAACAGGCAGCCGGTTGCATCAAGCAGATACGGATTGATATTGAAGAACTCGCAGATTTCGATTGTCTCCTGCCGGATTGGTATATCCACATGCTGTACCTCAAAGCCCTTATCCATCCAGACGCCCATCTGCCACAGGGCACCATAGACACCACCGGATGAGCCATCGTGCATATAGCAGATATCCATGCCGGAATCCGCAATCCTCCGTGCCACGTCCACAATGCTATACGCATCTTCCTTGACGCTTGCCATATCCAGATAGAAATCCGGGAACCGCGTATGCAGTTCTTCCCGCTTTTCCTTCAGTATTATATCCGCACCCATCAAGCCTGCCTGTCCGACCATTACGATATCGTAGCCCGGCTTGATCTTCTTTTTATTTGCACAGTAATCGCCTGCTGTTCCAAGCATCGTCACGACAAACTGCGCCCGCGCAAACACTTCAGACACCTGTGTGTGACCACCTAAGATCTGTATGCCCTTTGCTTCTGCATAAGAATTGAAATCCGCCATATAGCCCTTGATCCACGATTCCTTTACATTCCCCGGCAGAAGCATCGTAAGACGAGCACCCTCGATCTGTCCGCCGGAGCACGCAAAATTATTCATCGCTTTCACCCATGCAATCCACGGCGTATCGCCGATGCCATCTGCACTTACGCTTCCGTGCAAATTCGCATAATCGTTTCCGACTGCTGCCGATACCGAAAGCTTCGGATTCAATCTTCGTATATGTTTAATCACCGAACGCGACAGATAGCGCTCCGGCAAGCTTCCTTGTTCCATTCTTTCTTCTCCTCTACTTCCTCAGTATATCCACCGTATGTGCCCCTGCCCCGATCAGATCCGGTCGTTCACACACCTTCAACTGATACGCCACGAAAAGCTCGTAGCTCTCCTCACTTAACTGATTCACAAACGGACGGATATAATTGGCTGGTCCATCCGGTGACAGTATCTTCTCCCGCTTCAATCCAACCGCTTCGTTGTAGCCGTCAATGTCCTCAATCCGTTCGAATGCATACAGACTATCCGCCGCAGGTACCGTATGATATGACGCATCCAGTGTTCCATTCTTCACACTTTCTTCAATGTGATTTTCCTGAATACCATATACAACCACGGCATACTCATTCATCACATAGGCAACCAATATAATCCCGCCCGGTTTCGTCACGCGTTTCGCTTCGGAGAGCGCCTGAATCTTCTCCTCCTTCGTCATCAGATGATACATCGGTCCGAAAAGGAGCGTCAGATCATAGGTGTTATCTTCCAATTTCTTCAGATGCAGCGCATTTCCCTGCATCGCATGCACGTTACTGTTTTTCTGCTTCAATATGCCTAAGTTATGCTTCACCAGCTCCACAGCCGTCACATCATAGCCTTCCTCACAGAGTGCCACGCTGTAACGTCCGGTTCCGGCACCAATGTCGAGAATCTTAATATCTTCCCGGTTCGTAACCTTCAATTCCTGCATCCGCACATTCAGATAATCATGAATATACTTCATCGTGATACGATACTCAATCTGCCCGTGTCTGGAATTTAGTCTTTTTTCCTCATTGAATTTATTGTAATATTCTTCGATCTTGTTCATTTCTTTTTCAACTTTCTTATCGTCTGGCTCCGTCCGGTTACTCTGCACATTTCACATATGCACCATCTGCAAGCTCTGCGATTCTCGCTCCGATTCCCATTCCGAATATACTGTTTTCGGTATCAATCACCAGAAGCGGCAACTCATTTTTCCTCAAATCCTCCGCTGCCTGATACACCAGCTTTACCGGATTCCCATGTTCTGCATCATAATTGGATTTGCCATCCGTAATCAGCACAGTGAGATGGATATCCTCTGGATATTTGCGGCGATCCGTCAACTGTACCTGTTCTGCCAAACGCAGCCCCATCGCAAGTGGTGTATTGCCCTTTGCTTTCAGCTCCCGCATGTTCTCTGCCGCGACATCCACGCTCTTTGTAAATGGCAGCTTCACCGTGGCATGCTTATCTCCAAATAAGATTAGTCCCACCCGGTCGCGGTCACAATAGGCTTTTTCAAGCATTGCCATCACTGCGCTTTTTGCAAATGCAAGGCGTTTGTTCGCACCCTGCGACCGGCTGGCATCCACAACAAAAAGTACGGTACTGTGCTTCTTGTTGCGATATCGTTTCATACGCAGATCTTCTGGCATGATCTGTCCCTGAAGTCCGTCTTTCTCCATGTGGCTTCCACGTTCCACACATGTCCGGATCGTCGCCGGGATATCAACATCCGAAAGGCCGCACATTTTCCTTTCTGCTTCGGATGGCACCACAGATCCACTGTGCTTTCCTTTTTTTATCTTTAATTGTGCCGCACGTTTCTGTGAAAACGGAAGCTCCAGAGATGCCATCATCTCATCTAGTACTTCTATAATCGAGCGTTCCCTTCCACTTTGCTCAACCGGGAGAAATATTTCCTCCTGCATATCCACATTTTTCTGCTTCACAGAGTCTAGTCTCCCTCCCCGGATGTCTCCGGTTCACGTTTTTCTCCTTTTCGGGACAATATCTGTTCCATCATCTCCGGATTCATCTGCCCGTTATCCAACGGATTTTTATGCATACGGTGCGGCAGTACATACTGTGCCGCACTGGAGATATCTTCCTTTTTGACCCGTTTTCTTCCTTCATACGCTGCGATTGTCTTTGCTGTTTTCACGATTCCGATATCTGCGCGGTGTCCGTCTGTACCATAGGCAATACAGATTTCCGCGGACAGGCGCAGAAGTTCCCGGCTCATTGTCACCTCTGGCAAAAGTGCTCTGGCTTTGTCGATCTTCGTGCGCAGATGTGCCTGACGTTCCTCGAATCTCTTACAAAATACCGATGCATCCTGTTCATAGGCAAGCCGGTTTTTGACAATCTGGATTCGCTTATCTACATCCTCCTCTGCTGTCACATCCACTACCATTACGAAACGGTCGAGCAGCTGAGGTCGAAGATTTCCCTCCTCTGGATTCATCGATCCGATCAATATGAACTTTGACGCATGCGTACAGGAGATTCCTTCCCGCTCCACTGTATTTCTGCCCGTTGCCGCTGCATCTAAGAGCAGATCCACGATATGATCATCAAGCAGATTTACCTCATCAACATACAGGATATTTCCGTCTGCTTCCTTCAGAAGTCCCGGCTCAAATTTCTTCTCTCCATCCTTCAATGCCGCCTCAATATTGATCGTTCCTGCAACACGATCCTCGGTTGCATTTGCAGGAATCTCCACGATTTTCAGCTTCCGCATTAGGTTCGGGATTGCACGGACGACAGTCGTCTTGGCAGTTCCCTTCTGTCCCCGGATTAGTACACCGCCGAGTGCCGGATTGATGAGATTCAACACGATTGCTTCCTTCATCTTCTCCTGACCGACAATCGCCGTGAACGGATATACATTGTCTATCTTTTTCCTTTGCATCTTACTCCTCTGCCTCTCCTTCTGCCTCGATATAAGCCTCCCGGATCGATTCTAACTCTTCCTCGGTTGCCTGATAATACCCTCGATGATTTGCTTCCATAAGGCGTTCCATCATCTTCATATACGCCCATTTGTTACTCTTTGTCATCTGCCTGCGCAGTTCTTCATCCGCCACATAACAACGCGTCATCTCCGAAAATGTCTGGCTGTCCACTGCATCCGTCGATGCCGCAAATCCCATCACATTTTCAAACCGCTTCTCTATCTGCTGCACGCCATGATAGGTATGCCGCATCATACCCTCGATCCATGCTGGATTCAACAGACGTGTCCGGATTCCCCGGTTCAACGCCTCATGGATATCCTGCACCTTGACATCTTCCCCGACGGTATCTGCGACAAGCATCACCGGCTTTTCGCCCTTCTGGTTTTCCACCGCCTTGGAAAGTCCACCATAAAACTCATAATAATGATCGAGATCGGTGAGTTCATATTCCACGTTGTTCCGTATCTGCGAGATGTAGTCTACATTTTCATATTGATGTTTCAGTACGCTGGCTGCTGCCTCGCCTCTGTGCCGGTACGAATACGCATACGAAAGATCCGCTGTAAAGCCTGTTCCAAGCTCCTCCGCTGCTTTCCAGCTTCCTTTTTTCACAACATCCGTAAGACGCGTCGCATATTCTCCCTCCTTCGGGCCGAAGATCCGGCAGGACGCCATCTCCCATGCCCGTGTCTCGTCCATTCCCTGCTCTTTCATCAATATCTGTGCCAATTTTCTTGTATTTGCCGCAAAATAATTTTCCTCGTCCGTCTCATCCAACGCAAGAATCTGTTGTAGCATTTCATTCAGGTTATCTACCAGATTCGGATACATATCCCGGAAGAATCCGCACATATGGATCACCACATCCATACGCGGTCTTCCAAGCTCCTCCCGCGGAATAATCTCCAGACGGTCATCAAAGCTCGCACGGTCCGTCCTTAGACGGAGTCCCAGATAATATAAGATCTGCCCGACTGTCTCGCCCTGACTTCTGGATGTCTCCAATCCCCAGAGAATCACGGCTGTCGTATCTGGATAGCTGCCTGTCTGCTTTTTATATTGTTCCACGGCAAGCTGTGCGGCCTTCGCGCCCCGCTCATACGCCGTCTTCGTCGGAACCAACCGCGGATCAAACTGCACAAGATTCCGCCCGGATGGAAGGATATCCGGATTTTTCACCACGTCTCCCGCAGTTCCAACAGGGACATATTCCCCATCTAAGGCATGTAAAAGTCCCTGTGCCTCCTCCGCATTCATCACATGCAAGCCATCCGTGATCAGACTATTTTCATATTCATACAAATATTCCTCAATCTGCTCAAGATCCCCTGTACATCCACATGTCTCTGCCAGATGGTCAATCTGGTTCATCAGATCATCGCAGCGTTCCGGTGCACTCTGCATACTCTCCCTATACTCAGCAATCGTCTCTTTTAATTCCTGCAATTCACCATATATTCCGCTTTTTTTCAAAGCAGGTGCCTGATAACTGATAATCGTAGCATGCGTTCTCCGCTTGGCTATCATCGCTTCCGAAGGATTCCCGATATAGTAATAATAAAAATGCGGAGCTGTCCCGATCAAACGGTCCGGCCAGCATTGTCCCATCATGCCATTGTCCTTACCCGGCAGGAATTCCAAAGTCCCGTGTGTACCGAAATGAATCACTGCATCCGCGCCAAATTCTTCCCCTATATAATGGTAAAATGCCTGATATGCCTTCGGTGGTTCCTGATTCCGGTCATGGTAGTTCTCGATGATATCCGCTTTACTGTCTCCGTCCTGCCGCAACGGCTGTAACCCAAGAAATACATTTCCACATCGAATCCCCTTCACTGGATAGTCCTCTCCATCCAGCCTGTATGTAATCGCAGCCTCGGCCTCGTCGCTCCACTGTGGCGCATTGCAGTTTCCATCCATAACGAACGCCTCCCGAAGCTGTTCAGCCGTCAGGGCTTCCACCTGATATCCCGCCTGTTTTAACTGCTTCAAAGCTTCTGCCGCTGATGCAAAGGTATCAAGAAATGCCGCGGATGCAACATTGCTTTCGCCCGGCGGGTAATTGTAGAACACGAACGCCAGCTTCTTATCCTGATTTGCCAGCTTCTGTAACCTCAGATATCCTTCCAGCCGTGCCACAAGTGTATCAATCCGTTCTGTGATCGGCTGCAATTCTGATACCGTCGCATCACCCATCACGCCAACCGGAAACGTGAGGATTCCCCCATCTAATTCCGGCAGCAACATACTGATCAGGAACTCGCCCGGATTGACCGCGGATGCTTCCTGCCATCTTTGCTCTGTGATTTTCGTCAGGCAGAATGGCTTGATATACGGCACCTGCAGTTCCTTCAGAATCTGCACTGCACCGTCTGCGTTTCCGCCCATCGGACCTGCCCCAAGCCGGAATGGCATCGTATTGATCACCGCGGATACCGGGTACTTCTTCTGGCAGAGATAACTCTTTAATTTCTCCTGATCACGATCCTCATTCTGTGAGAATGCAATCGGAAGTATGTTATATTTTTCTCTTAATTTTTCACAAATGATACGCACGATTGGCAGATAATCGTTCGGATATGCATGTCCGTAAAACAAAAATGCTATCGTATCCCTGCCTTTGTCATACGGATTTTTCTTCCAATATTTATCCAGTACGTCCTCGCAAACAAGCGAAAATGGATCTTTCAGATAGATTCCGTACCGCATCGTACAAGGCTTTTCCTTCGGCAGAAAGCTCCTGCCACAATATCTTCGTAAAATCAGATAGAAAAACGATTCAATATCCGTGTAGGTTGCCTGCTGCCAATAGTCCATCAGTAAAAACACCTGCTTCATATCCTTTGTCATGCCAAATGGAAGGACATTGCCAAGGATCATCGCCATTCTTCGTATCCGGCGCATCTTCTCTAACGCACTGGCTGTCGGTTTTTTGTTTTCCTTCGTATCCGCTTGCTTAGCTTCCTCCTCTGACACATCTCCTGTCTGCGGTTTCTTCTGGGAGGACTTCATCATTTTACCCATTGCTTCCATGGAAAATGTTCCGAGGCGCAGATATTCTCGCAATTCGTTACCAATCACAATCCGTTGTCCCCGGCAATTCTCCAGCCCACGTCTGACAATCTCCCGCAGCGCCTCTGAAACACCCATCAGGTCGATTACTGCAACATCCGCCTCGCGGACTGCATTCTCCAGAATCTCCGGATGCATCAGATATTTGTTTTCCATTCCTGCCACATAAAAGACTGCAAAATCAATTGCATCCTCCGGGTATTTTTTTGCATATTCTTTTTGAAATATCTGGATCTGTGAAAGTGCAGATACGGACACTGCAATGATTGTAATTTTCATCTGATTTCTCCTATTTTAAGTCGTACATTTATTTCTGGCATATACATCAGATTTTATCATTTACGTGCCGCATATACAAGCCATTTCTCCGCTTACCATATCTCCTCCTGGCGCTTTTCCGGCTGAAAATGTTCCTTTGCAAATCCCATATCCTGCACTAGCTCCAGTGTGCCGAGATACTTACCCTCTTTATCCCGTACCGCCATGTATCTGACAAGCATGCATTTTCCATTTTTGTCCATCCAGATTGGAACCTCGTCCAATGCCCCTGCACGGAACTCTCCAATAATTCTTCGCACGGTCGATTCAATCTTCGGTGGGTGACAGGAAAATACCTCCCGGTCGATTGCCATCCCCGGACGTTTAAAATCCTTCGGTCCCTCATTGAAGAATCGATTGATATTGTCCACATCCACAAATGTGATTTCCATCGGAATCGTATTCAGAAGTGCGATCAACTGCGCAATCGTCAGATGCCCGCCCGGCATACGGATTTCCGTCTCTGTGAGCGACGTCTCCTGCACATATTGGTTATCCTCTGCCTTCTGCCAGATCTCCGGCTCCACGCCGAAACAAACCGCATAATCCTTCTGGTCATGGTAGATGCCGATCCACTCTTTCTCCGTGAAATTCGCCGCACAGTTCGGAAACAAAATATTTGCCTCTTTGTAGACCATCTCCTGTGCCCGTGCTACCACCGTTGCGAACCGCTCCTGCCATTCAGGTTCCTTATCATTCATCTTCGCAAGAAATGAGATTTCATCCCGGATCTCATCATCAACCGTCCACATCACACTTGCCGGTCCGGATATCCCATACCGTACATTCAAAACCGGATACAGAAGATCTCCCTTCTTCGCATAGTGAATGGAGATGCCACGCAACGATTCCAACGTCTTCTTATTCGCACTGCCATCTTTGATTTTCTCCTCTGCCTGCTCTAACAGCATAGCAAGAGCACCATTCTCATTTGCAAACAGCCACAGCGGATGTCCTTTGGTCTGTGCCAGCTCCCGCGTCTTTGACTCCCGTTCCTCCCGTAACACCGACGCATGCACTGCCCTTTCTGCATTCGCAATCTGTTCCTCCCGTGTCTTTCCATGGAAAAGTGCGGCATGCACATCACACAGCTTCTGCACATCAGAAAGCGGTGTTCCCTCCGCAAACATCTCCTGTTCTGCCTTCATGATCTCCGCAGGATCAACATCCTTAAATACTTCCACAAAATCTTTTCTTACTGTTTCCAGCGGTTCTCCATTTCCAAGCCGCTTCAAATATCCCTTCAATGTCTCGATTCGATCCTTCATACGAATTCCTCCATTTATTCACGAATCAAAAATACGAGAATTGCTTCTGGCATTTCTGATATATCAAATGTCTGATTATTCTCGTATTTCGGATTCCGCATTCTGAAATTAGTATGTCAGTTATCAAATTATTTCATTCCAGCATTTTGCAAAAAATCCCGGTGCTTTCACACCGGGATTTGAATACTCTATCTATAATTGCCCTGGCAAGCTTATGCTTCCAGATACTTATCGATACTTGCAAGCTTCACGCAAAGCACGAAAATCTTCGATGCTGCTTCCATCTCTTCCACAGATGGGAACGATGGAGCAATACGGATATTGCTGTCTTTTGGATCTTTGCCATACGGATAGGTTGCACCGGCGCCTGTCAGTACCACACCTGCATCCTTACACATTGCAACGATCTTCTTTGCACAGCCCTCGAGTGCATCAAAGGAAATGAAATATCCACCGAGTGGCTTTACCCACGAACCAATCTCCAGCCCTGTAAGCTCCTGATCAAATGCATTTAAAACTGCCTCGAACTTCGGACGTAAGATATCCGCATGTTTCTCCATATGTGCCTTCAGTCCATCAATATTCTTGAAGAATCTTGTATGACGGAGCTGATTGATCTTATCGTGACCGATTGTCTGTACGGTTAACTGCTGCTTGATAAATTCTACATTTGTTGTAGAAGTTGCGATTGCAGAAACACCGGAACCAGGGAATGTGATCTTTGATGTCGAAGCAAACATATATGCCATATCCGGTTTCCCAGCCTTCGCACACTCCTCTAAGATATTCGGGATTTCTGCCTGCTGATCCTTATACAGATGATGGATGCAATATGCATTATCCCAGAAGATACGGAAGTCTTCGGCTGCCGGCTTTAATGTTGCAAATCTTCTTACCACCTCATCGGAATACACGATTCCGGTTGGGTTTGAATACTTTGGCACGCACCAGATACCCTTCACTGCGGCATCGTTATTTACGTATTTCTCAACCAGATCCATATCCGGTCCATCGGAATTCATCGGGATGTTGATCATCTCAATGCCGAAAAACTCTGTGATCTTAAAATGTCTGTCATATCCAGGTACCGGGCAGAGGAACTTGACCTTATCCAGCTTGCACCAAGGAGTCGAACCATTGACACCGTGTGTCATCGAACGGGAAACTGTATCGTACATAACGTTCAGACTGGAGTTACCATATACAATGATATTCTCCTTCTTGACTTCCATCATGTCTGCCATAAGCTGACGACACTCTCCGATACCATCCAGATCTCCATAGTTTCTTGTATCATTTCCAAGCAAGGTACGCATATCAGATTTGCTATTAATCTCATCTAACATCTGCATGGAAAGTGCCAGCTGGGAGAATCCAGGCTTTCCTCTTGCCATATTGAGGCTGAGGCCCTTTGCCTGCTCTTCCTTGTATTCCTCCATAAGAGCGGCTTTTAATGTCAATAACTCGTCTTTACTCATATCCTTGTATTTCTTCATTTCAGCTACCTTATACCTTTCACATTTATTTGCATCGTATAAATTATGCATTTAAACCGTTTGTTTTCTATTTTATAGACATTTCTCTAAAAAAACAAGAGTTAAATAGATAATTCTCTATATTTTTTCTCTATATTCAGGATATTTACTTTGGATTTTTATGTTTTTAGCAATTTTCATGTGTTCATATGCTCTTTTTACGCCCGCCAATGACAAAACGCTCTGCCACAGGAAATATATCCCATCGCAGAGCGTCTGTATGTGGTTTATATGTTGTTTTGATTTGTATTCTATCCGATTACTCTTCGTAAGGAAGAACTGCTCCATCGTAGGTATCGTTGATGTACTTCTTCACATCATCAGACTTCAATACATCTACCAATGCTTTGATCTTTGCGCTGTTCTCGTTGCCTTCCTTCACCGCGATTACATTTACATATGTCTTAGCAGCTTCAGAATCGCTCTTCTCGTAAGCAAGTGCATCCTTTCCTACAGAGAAACCGGCAGCAAGTGCATAGTTACCATTCAATACGACAAATGCTGTCTCATCGACAACTCTGGCTACCTGTGCAGCCTCAAGCTCAACAATCTTTACATTATGTGGATTCTCAGCGATGTCATTGACCGTTGCGTTGATACCTGCGCCATCCTTCAATGTGATGATGCCATTATCCTGCAGAAGAAGCAATGCTCTTGCCTCGTTGGTTGTATCGTTTGGTACTGCGATAGAATCGCCGTCTGCGATCTCATCCAAGCTCTTCTTTGTTCCCGGATAGATACCGAATGGCTCATAGTGGATCTTACCTGCAACTGCAAGGTGTGTGCCCTTCTCCTCATTGAAGCTTTCCAGATATGGTACATGCTGGAAGTAGTTGGCATCGAAGTCTCCGCTTTCTACCACTTCGTTTGGCTTTACATAGTCATCAAAGACAGTCACCTGCAGATCATAGCCCTGCTCCTTAAGCTTATCCTTTGCATACTCCAGAATCTCAGCGTGTGGTGTTGCAGATGCTGCAACTGTGATTGTCTTATCGTCCTCGCCGCTCTTTCCGCAGCCTGCGAGTGCTCCTACCAAAAATGCACCTGTCAGTGTCAGTGCGAGTAATTTCTTAATTGATTTCTTCATAATTCATGTCCTCTCTTTCCTGTTTTTATAATCATTGAAAACTTTTATCCAATGATCCATTACTTTATATATAAGCAGGTTCCGGTGTGCACATTCCGATACCCGCATATATTGCACATTATTTTCTGCGGTCCAGACGGTTTGCAACGAACATGCCAACCGACTGGAATACCTGTACGATCACGATCAGTAACGCCACCGTAACAAGCATGATGTCTGTCTGATACCGGTAATATCCGTAACGGACTGCGATATCTCCAAGTCCGCCACCGCCGACTGCACCTGCCATTGCGGAATATCCAAGGATGGTTCCGATTGCAATCGTTGCGCCTGTGATCAGGGAAGTTCTTGCCTCAACAAGCAATACCTTGAAGATGATTCTGCTGTTGCTTGCGCCCATTGCCTTTGCTGCTTCGATGACTCCGTAATCGACTTCCTTCAACGAAGACTCAACCATTCTTGCGATAAATGGAATCGCCGCCGCTGTCAGTGGGACGATCGTTGCAGTCGAACCATAACTTTTTCCAAGCAACAATCTTGTAAATGGAATCAGCAGGATCAACAAGATCAAAAACGGTATGCTTCGCACGATGTTCGCGATTACATCCAGAATCTTATATATCACCTTATTTGGCTTCAATCCCTCTTTATCTGTGATACAGAGGAGAATTCCCATCGGCAGTCCAAATAAATATCCAAATACAGTTGAAACAACTGTCATGTATAACGTCTCAAGAATACCTGTTCCAATCATGGAACGAACCTGTTCTGTCCACATTAGAACGCACCTCCTGTCTTTGTCTCCGACAACTCTTCTAGCTCAAGTCCCCGGTCGATCAGATACTGTTCCATTGCTTTCACATTCGTGGAACCATTCGGAATCTCTAATATCATCTCTCCCTTTGCCACGCCGCCAACATTCTTGGTTGCTGCCTTCAGGATGTTGATCGGCTCCTTAAATGTCAGGATCATATTTGCAATGACCGGTTCAAATGCGGAGTTCTCTGTAAATACGATTCGTATCTTCGTTCCGTCCTGAATCTGGTTTGCTGTCTGCTGATCGTCACCGGTGGTATCTCCACCATCATCCTTTCTGAGCAGATCCCGTGCCACCTCTGACTTTGGATGATTGAAGATCTCCACGGTACTTCCATTCTCGACCACCTGTCCATCCTTCATAATTGCTACCCGGTTACAGATCTCCCGGACAACTGCCATCTGGTGTGTGATCACGACGATTGTGATACCAAACCGTTTATTGATATCCTTCAACAAAGCGAGAATCGAAGAAGTTGTCTGTGGGTCTAACGCACTCGTTGCCTCATCACACAGAAGAATCTGCGGATCGGAAGCTAAAGCTCTTGCGATTGCCACACGCTGTTTCTGTCCGCCGGATAACTGGGATGGATACGCTTTCGCACGATCCTTCAGACCTACGATATCCAGAAGCTCATAAGCTTTCTTCTTTGCCTCAGCCTTCGACTTCCCCTGAATAAACAATGGGAAGCATACATTCTCCAATACGGACTTCTGCATCAGCAGATTGAAATGCTGGAAGATCATGCCGATATGTTCCCGCTGCTTGCGAAGCTCTTTCTCGGAAAGCTTGCTCAGATCCTTATCCTGCACGATCACCGTTCCCTCAGTCGGAACTTCGATATGGTTGATGCATCGTACGAGTGTACTCTTTCCTGCACCGGACATACCGATGATACCATATATGTCTCCGGCTTCGATGTCGAGCGTCACATGCTTCAACGCGTCAATCTCGCCGTCTTTTGTCTGAAATTTTTTGGATACATCTTGTATCTGGATAATTGCCATAGACGTACTTCCTTTCCCTCGCAGGTTTTATACCCTACTTTTCCTATCTGATATTTTATTTATTTCCCTTTCATGGTTTCAGATTATAACGTGCTTCTTCTGTTATGTCAATACAGACAGTCATACATAAAAATGATTGTTTGTTATAATCTATTCCTATACCAAAAAGACTACGCAATACTCATATTCCTGAATATTACGCAGTCTCATTTGTTTTCTTATATTGTTTTTGCAACTCTTATGTTCAACGCTTACTTTGCGTCCAGAATCTCTCTTGCAATTTTTTGCTGTTCGTCGGTTGGAGGATCGATTCCTTCCAGCTTATAAGGGATTCCAAGGCGCTCCCACTCCTGAATTCCAAGCTTATGGTATGGCAATACCTCCACCCGGTCAACCGTCTTCAAAGTCTTGATAAACTCAGCCGTCTTCTTCAGATCTGCTTCGTCGGTTGTTATGCCCGGCACAAGGACATGTCGAATCCACATATGCTTTCCCTGATCGGAGAGATACTGCGCCAGGTCTAATATATTCTTATTCGAGAACCCTGTCAGCTCCCGGTGTTTGTCGTCCTCAATCTGCTTGATATCAAGCAGGAACAAATCAGTGAGTGCCATCAGTTCATTGAACTTCGAGAAGAAAGGCTCCTCTCTTGTAAATGGATTGCCCGCTGTATCAATCGTTGTGTGAATCCCCTGTGCTTTTGCAAGCTTGAAGAATTCAATCAAAAAGTCCATCTGCAGAAGCGCTTCGCCTCCGCTGACGGTTATTCCTCCATCACCCTTCCAATAAGGCTTATAACGAAGTGCCTGCTTGAGCAGATCTTCCGGAGTTCTCGCTTCAACCTTGACGCCTTTATCTAGTAGCAGTTTTGTGTTCTCTTCAATTTTCTTTTCGAGTTCTTCTCGTTCTTTATCATCCGTTGTGTCTGCATAGAGCTTTGTGTAATCGGTTACCAGATTCCACGTCTCCGGGTTATGACAGTACTTACAACGCATCTTACAGCCCTGCAAAAATACTACAAATCGGATACCTGGTCCATCTACGGCTCCAAAGCTTTCTGTTGAATGAATATAACCTAAAATCTGTTTCTTCTCCGGCATGTTCCACCTCTAACAATTTTATTTTTATAAAAAGTCCCGGAGATAGTATCTCCGGGACTCCAGTGAATTACTTATCTATCAAAAACATTTTTGACAAACTTCTAATTAAAGTGAGTCATGGAATGTTCTGTTGATAACATCGAGCTGCTGCTCACGTGTAAGAGAGATAAACTTAACAGCGTATCCAGATACACGGATTGTGAAGTTAGCGTACTCTGGCTTATCTGGGTTCTCCATAGCATCCAGAAGCTTATCCTTACCGAATACGTTTACGTTCAAGTGGTGAGCGCCCTGATCGAAGTAACCATCCATAGCGCTTACAAGCTTCTCAGCTCTCTCAGCCTCATCATGACCAAGTGCAGATGGGTTCATTGTCTGAGTATTTGAGATACCATCCAAAGACCACTCATAAGGAATCTTAGCAACTGAGTTCAGAGATGCAAGAAGTCCTGATGTCTCAGCACCGTAGCTTGGGTTAGCACCTGGAGCAAATGGTGTCCAAGCACGTCTACCATCTGGAAGGTTACCTGTGAACTTACCATATACTACGTTAGATGTGATTGTAAGGATAGATGTTGTAGGCTCTGAATTACGGTATGTGTGTCTCTTCTTGATGTCTGTAAGGAACTCATGAAGCAGCCATACACCGATATTATCTGCTCTGTCATCATCATTACCATACTTAGGGAACTCGCCTTCAATCTCGAAGTCTTCTGCAAGTCCTGTCTCTGCGTTACGGATAACCTTAACCTTAGCATACTTGATAGCTGAAAGGGAATCGATAACGTGTGAGAATCCGGCAATACCTGTAGCAAATGTACGACGTACATCTGTATCGATCAATGCCATCTCTGCTGATTCATAGTAGTACTTGTCATGCATGTACTGAATCAGGTTCAAGATATTTACATAAAGTCCTGCTAACCAGTCAAGCATCTGCTTGTACTTAGCAAGTACTTCATCATAGTCAAGGTACTCAGAAGTAATAGGAGAGTAGTCAGGACCTACCTGCATTGGCTTACCTGTCTTCTTGTCAAGGAACTTCTCATCCTTACCACCGTTGATAGCGTACAGGAGACACTTAGCAAGGTTTGCACGAGCTCCGAAGAACTGCATTTCCTTACCTGTCTGTGTAGCAGATACACAACAGCAGATTGAGTAATCATCACCCCAGATTGGCTTCATTACATCATCGTTCTCGTACTGGATTGAGCTTGTTCTTACAGAGATCTTAGCAGCATATGTCTTGAAGTTGTTAGGCAATGCTGAAGAGTAAAGTACTGTAAGGTTTGGCTCTGGAGCAGGTCCCATATCCTCAAGAGTATGAAGGAATCTGTAGTCGTTCTTTGTAACCATTGAACGTCCGTCCATACCAATACCACCGACTTCAAGTGTAGCCCATACAGGGTCACCTGAGAACAGCTCGTTGTATGACTTAATTCTTGCGAACTTAACCATACGAAGCTTCATTGTGAAGTGATCGATAAGCTCCTGAGCCTGAGCCTCTGTAAGCTTACCAGCCTTAATATCTCTCTCGATATAGATATCAAGGAATGTAGATACACGTCCTACTGACATAGCAGCACCATTCTGTGTCTTGATAGCTGCAAGGTATCCGAAGTATAACCACTGAACAGCTTCCTTCGCATTTGAAGCTGGCTTAGAAATATCATAGCCGTATGACTGAGCCATAACCTTCATCTCCTGAAGACGTCTGATCTGCTCTGTCAACTCTTCTCTCTGACGGATAACGTCATCGTACATATTACCATCGCCGCAGTTAGCCTTATCTTCCTGCTTCCAAGCGATCAGCTGATCAATACCGTAAAGAGCGACTCTTCTGTAATCACCAACGATACGACCACGACCATAAGTATCTGGCAAACCTGTTACGATATGTGTATGACGAGCTGCCATCATCTCTGGTGTATAAGCATCAAATACTGCCTGATTGTGTGTCTTGTGATAATCTGTAAAGATCTTGTGGAAGTTCTCGTTTGGCTTGTATCCGTACATCTCGAGTGCTTCCTCAGCCATCTTGATACCACCATAAGGCATAAATGCTCTCTTAAGTGGCTCGTCTGTCTGAAGACCTACGATCTGCTCAAGATCCTTTGTCTCTGGATCAATGTAACCAGGACCATATGCTGTAATGCTGGATACAACATCTGCGTCCTCCTTCAATACACCACCGTTGTCTCTCTCTGCCTTCTGAAGAGCCTGAAGCTTATCCCAGAGCTTGTTCGTAGCATCTGTTGGTCCTGCAAGGAAGCTCTCGTCTCCATCATAAGGTGTGTAGTTGTTCTGGATGAAGTCTCTTACGTTGCACTCTTCCTTCCAGAGTCTACCTGTGAATGATTCCCATTCCTGGTTCTGTAACATAATAGTTTCTCCTTTCAAATTATTTATATTATGTTTTATATTAGATGTAATATAAACTCTGACTGTATTATACAAAATGTTTCAAATAAAATCAATAATCCCTATCATTTTTATTGTTTTTCTTTTCGTACATTCAGCCGTCTATCCGCTCAATTTTAAAGACATTCAGCGTATCGACATCCGGGCATGCGAAAACAGCGGTGCCCTTCTCCTGTCCCGGTATCTCGCCGCCATAGCGCAGGATATCCACATATGGAAATGCGACATGCATCGCCATCGGGCAGAGCTTTCCACGCTCCGTATCAAAATCATAAGAATCACCGATCTTATGTCCTCTGTGACAGCCCTTTTCGCCCTTCTGGTCGATCAGTGTAATCCGGATCTTCGGTCTTGCCATCAGTCAAGCACCTCCATACAGGTTTCCAGCGGAATTCCCTTATATTTATCCACGTTATCTGCATTTTTGCCGATCATGCTCTTCACGGCATCCATCGCCTCTGCGGTTGCCGTCTGCAGATCCTTGCCACTCATAAGCTTTCCGATAAATACGGCGGAGAAAATATCTCCCGTTCCCGGGAAATGTACCGGAATTTCTTCGAAATCAACCTTAAAATATTCTTCCTTCTTGTGGTCATATCCGACAACCGATCTGCAATCTGTGCCCGCGATCTTCGCACTTGTGATCACAATCGATTTCGCACCGAATGCACGAAGCTTGTCGATCATCGTATGATATGCTTCCTCGGTCACACCATCTTCCTTATATGGAAGCTCGGTCAGATATGCCGCCTCAGTATAGTTCGGTACGATATAGTCCGCAGCCGAAATCAGCTCACGCATCAAATCAATCGTCTCCTCTGTGATTCCGTTATAGAGCTTTCCCTCATCTCCCATAATCGGATCTGTGAAGATCGTCACGCCTTTTTCCGCCCGTGCCTTACAGAACTCGGTCACAAGCTGGGTCTGCTCCTTCGACACGATAAATCCGGTCGAGATTGCATCAAATTCAAAGCCCAGCTGTTCCCAGACAGCGATTGCATTTTTCATGTAATCGGTTGTATCCAGGATGTCGAACTTACCGTAATCAAGTGTGTTCGACACGATTGCCGTCGGCAGGTTAAATACCTCGTATTTCATATGGGAAAGCACCGGAATCATCGCGGATAACGCAACCTTTCCATAGCCAGCCATGTCGTTGATCAAAAGTAATTTCTTGCTCATTTTGTGTCTCCTTTTTCTAACCTTTATGCCAATTCGCATTTCATCATAGCATATTTTCTGTCAGAAAAAAACACAAAAAAATTAACTGATTTTCTTCCATTTCATGGATGAAAGCAATGGTTTGTAGTACATGCGGCTTGCAATAACCGCCTCTCCGTTATCCATCATAATCTTCCCACGGCTGCCTGAAATCGAAGCAATACTTGATATCCTATCTGTATTTACAAGCATGGATTTGGATGCCCGGGTAAAATCATACGAATTCACCTTCTCTTCAATCTGGTAAAGGCGATTCTTTATCTCATAAATTTCCTGTTCCGTATAGGCAAACACTTTCTCTCCTACCGCCTCAAAATACAGGATTTCATCTGTTGAAATCCGATATAATTCTCTATGTTCTCCATATCCTGTGATTTTGTTTGCATCGCCCATTTTCTTTCACCGTCTTTATCCTTTCTTCTATCCGTGGAAATCTCCCGTCTTCCAATTCACTGCCACATATGGCACGATTTTCCCGTCGATTTTCACATAGACCTGATAGACATCATTTCCGATATATTCGTAATGATCCGGCACCACACCATACTCCTCATACAGCGTCTTCTCGAACTCTTCCTTCCACGAATCATCGGATGGTTCGCCTTCCTGTAACTGGGATTCCGTCGTCTTAGCTTCTGTCGCAGCGGGTTCCGTCTTCCCTGTATTCGAACCTTCTGACTGTAATGTGCTGTCTGGGGTATTGCTCTCCGTAACAGATTCGGTCGTAGTTTCATTTTCGGTGGTTGTCGTAACTTCCGTTGCTGCTTCCGTTGTAGTCACCGTCTCGCTGCTCACCCGGATGATATCGGTCGTATTATTATCACTCACATTGCTGCATCCCGCCAAAGCCACTACCATTGCCGTACATAAAATCCATGCTTTCTTTCTCATAGTTCTTTCCTTCTTTCGGTTGTATTATAACGATTGATATAAAAAGAAAATAGGCTTTTTTTCTATCTAAATGTGTCAATTCTTCAGATATTTTCCGATTTTCTTTTTATAACCTGCATCATACATCCGGCATGCATCATTTCTGCATCAATACTGTTACAATTTTATTTCTTTTCATAACCAGGTTCCATCCAGAAACGTGCGCCGCAAGACGCACTAAAAAATGACGTTATCCAAAGTAATGGATAACGCCATTTTGACTATCGATAGTTTCTATTTTGAGAGAAATGTTTTTGTTGTATTTGTAACAGCTCCCTTGTAATTATCCGAAGGTGCCTGTTCTCCTTTTTTCACAAGCACAACCTGAATTCCTTCGATTCTTTTATGCTGACCAGTTGTGCCAGCCATCTCTCCATTTTTGGCCCACTTCATCCAGCCGTACGTCTGTGAATGCACACGATAATAAATATCATAATGCTCTGCCATCTCACCATAAAGCTCAATCTGAATTGCCTCTAATCTCTTTGCATTTCCTGTTGTCCCGCAAAACTCACCATCTTTCTTCCATGTTGCAGATTTATTTGGATCGGCCTGCCATCCGATTGTCTGCACATGTGCATTGTAACAGATACCGCCTGTATAATCCTTGTTTTTAAGTTCAAGTTTCAAAGACTCTAATCGCTTTGCTTTACCTGTTGTTCCGGAAATATCTCCGTCATTTTTCCAGTTCTGCCATCCATATGTCTGAAGATGTGAACGATACTGAACATGTGCCCGATCTGAGCCTTCAACTGTTGCAGCTGTTGCAGCTGCACTTGCCATATAAGCTTTCTTTTCTGATGCTGTTACACCTTCGAACTTGTCTGGTACGCTTTCACCCTTCTTAACAACTACTACCTGGATTGCTTCAAGTCTCTTCGCGAGTCCTGCTGTACCGGCAGCCTCACCATTTTTTGCCCAATTCATCCAGCCATAGCCCTGTGCATGAACGCGGTAATATACATCGTATTTATCCCTGTCTGCACCTGTCAACTGAATCTTGATTGCCTCGAGTCTCTTCGCTTCACCTGTTGTTCCGCTGATTTCACCATTTGATGACCAGTTTAACCAACCATATCCTTGGCAGTGTGTTGTATACTGAATACCAAGATCTTCATTTCCCTCTACAGAAATTTTAATCGCTTCTAATCTCTTTGCCTTTCCTGTTGTTCCTGCCACTGCTCCATTCTTCGCTGCACTTTTATTCCATCCATAACTCTGTATATGTGTAGAATAAGATACTGTTACAGGCTTCACAATTGGGTTTTGTGGTGTCGGATTCTCCGGTGTCGGATTCTCTGGTGTCGGATTCTCCGGTGTCGGATTCTCCGGTGTCGGATTCTCTGCCTCAACCAAAGAAATATTGTCAATTACAATTCTGTGCTGATCAGTAATCTGACCACCTACATTTCCCAAACAGATGCTGAGGAATGCCTGTGCGTCTGTCTCTTCTGTCATTATAAATTCTTCAGTAAACTTCTGATATTCACTTGTAAGTGTTACAATTCCATCATTTGCATCTTGATCATCGCTGTGCTCAGAGTATACCGGCCATCCAAGAGCCGCTCCACCCTGCATTACAACTCTGATTTTTCTATCAATGGTTGACTTAGCCTCATATGATAATTTATACTTCTTTCCTTTTTCCAGCAATACATTGTTCTGTTTAATCTGTATTCTCCAGTCATCCGCACCTGTATCATCTACAGTCACATCCAATGCATTATTTTCTTTTAAACTGTCAACAACAACAGTTGCTTTTGCTGCGCTGTCTACATATACTTCATATCCTGAAAGACTATCATTGAATGATCCGTTCTTAATCTTTGCATCTTCTACCATTTTTACATTATCGAGAGAGATTGCACCTTCGATTTTCAATGAAACTGTCTTGTCTGTAAACTTTGCTGTTGCAGGAATCTTTACAACATAATCTTTCTTTTCATTTCCTGCTTCAACATTTACTTTATATGTGTTTCCGCCAACAGTTGCAACGACAGTTGCTCCATTTTGCGCATACGCATCAAAGCTCAATGCATATGCTGTTCCTTCCTTAAATGCAAGATCTGACTGACTGATTGTTACACTTTTTCCTTCTGTGACCAATCTTCTTCCATCTGAAAGACCTGTTACCTTAATATCTGCACCTTCTGGTGTTATATCCCAATATCCAAGATGGTTTATACCTTCCTGGAAAGATCCATTATAGATACAGCTTCCATTTGCAAGAATTGTCTTTTCTTCCTTTGCATTCGGATCTGGATCCGCAGTCTTCTTAACAACTACGTTCTGAAGAACGATATCGCCTGAACCTGCATTACCCATATTAAACTCTAAACGTCCATTCACATCGGAATCTGCCTTCATTACGAACTGTGTGCTGAAGTGCTTCATCTCCGTTGTAAGCTCTGGAACCAGGGTTTTCATATATGACTGGTATCCACGGTTTGGAGCCTTAACATCTACATTCATCTTACGATTCTCAGATGCTTTTGCATCAAAACTTACTTCATAAGTTGCACCCTTTTCAAAAGGAACATTTGCCTGTACTAACTGTACACTGTAATCAACAGTACCTGCATTTTCTGTCTTGATAACCATAGAGTTATCTTTGATTTCTGCTGTTGCAGCACCATCCAAAGCAGTTATGAATTTCCAATTTGTACCATCTGTCAAATCCTCTGCCTCTGCAAATGTGCTGTTCTTAATATAGTTTCCGCTTTCGTCTGGCTCGTTTGTAGGCTCAAACTTAACTTCTGGACGTGTTACATTCTCATCATAAGAATCTTTCTGATAGACTCTTACATAATCAACAACAAACGGATTGTTCTTAAAATTTGTTGTCTCGTTTGGATTTCCTACCCATGAACCACCAACTGCGAGGTTCAAAATAATGTAAAAAGGTTGATCGAAAGGTGCTGGATATGTAAGTGTTCCCTGTCCTTCTGTTGTGGAATGCCAGTTGCTTTCCTCATGATACTTTATTCCATCTACATACCATGTAATCTTGCCTGGTTCCCAATCACATGTAAATGTGTGGAAATCATCGGAGAACGACTTCTCACCATCTTTGATTGTATAGGTTCCCTGACTTTCTGCATGTGGATTTCCGTAATGTATGGTTCCGTACAACTTATTTGTATCCTGCCCCATAACTTCCATACAATCAATCTCACCGCATCTTGGCCACTGACCATATACATTCTCATCGTTAGCCATTAACCAGAATGCCGGAAGGTATCCCTGTCCATTTGGAACCTTTGCCCTTACTTCAAACCTACCATAGGTAAATGTCTTTAAGTTCTGTGTAGAGATACGACCAGATGTATAAGATTTCTTGACCTTTGTTCCAGCAGTTGCATTGTCACCAAATGCATTTGCCGGAAGCATGTTTGCAGTTGTTTCCACCAAACTAATATCGGAAATTGTTACTACAGATGCATCTGGAATCGATGTATCTCCAGTCTTACGCCCTAAAGAGAAATATAAAGTTGCTGTATCATATCCCTCTTCTGCGTATACGTCGATAGATACTGATTCTTCTTTTTCCGCTTGCAATGATTGTGTTTTTGCTCCATATGAGATATAATTATTTTCTTCATCACCCTGCACACCCGTTTCAATTGTACGAGCAACATCCGATTTTACTTTGTAGCTTAATGTGTAATGCTTTTTTGCTGCCAACTTAACAGTTTGTTTAAGTTGTACATGCCATAAGTCATTACCAGGATTGGTAATCGTATAAGTAATAGCCCCATCAGCAACAGAGCTCTGCGCAGATGCGTCAAAACCATTACTTCCCCAGTTTGCAATTGTTTCAGTCCAATCGTCCATACCGGAACTGAAATCAGCGTTTGACAACAAATTCTGTCCATCAGTTGTAGATGTTGTCTCAACTTTTTCAACAGGAATGATATTCAGATAACCATCTTGTACCTTGATGTTTTCATCAGAATCTACATACTCCTGAAGCTCCCCGTTTACCCAGCCTTTCTCATGCTTTTCGACATTCCAAACCTTACGATCCAATTGATCGCCGTTAAAATCATCCTCAAATACCAGTTTGTACCCTTCATTGTCTTTGTCTGCTTCATCACTCAGACTTTCGTTTTCTTCTACAAGATCACTTTGTTCTGCCTGTACCTGAGTCGGTTCTTCCGCTGATACCCGAATTGGAGTCATCGTAAGAGCTACACTCATTGCCAGTGCAAGAGGAATTGCTTTTCTCAGCTTTCTCATAAAAAAATCTCCCTTCATTTTTTGATATGTTAATCATACTCAAAAGCAAAGGAAGATTATGTTTAAATAATGTCATAAGTGTTATATTCATGACATCTTATTGATTTTGTCTGTTATTCATTTATTCTTTCTGAATTATTTGTACATTTTTACTAATTCTGTTTTAATTCCCACTCCGTGCGGAAACACCTCCTACGATAGCGGTTCGGCGTCTCTCCAACCCGTTTTTGAAATGTCTGAATAAAATGGCTCTCATTTGAAAAACCAAGATAATAGGTTATTTCTCCAATTGAATATTCCGAAAAACGAAGCAGATTCTTTGCCTTGTCAATTTTCAGGTTCAAAATATACTGACTGAACGAGATTCCCATTTCTTTTTTAAACAATCTTGAAAGATAGCTTTCAGATAATCTGAGATATTCAGCCACTTCACGAATTGTAATCCGGTAATGAGTATGACTGTAAATATAATCCAGACATAAAACCACCTGCTTGGAAAGTACCTGACTGTTTTTTATTTCATGCATATGTTTACAAAAATCCAGACACATCACATCATGCAGCTTCGATATCTGTTCGATTGTCTTGCATTTATCCATCTCCAAAATATAGAAATCACTTAAATTATATGCTTTTTCCTGTTCCAGCCCTTCGTGCACACAAAAACGTGTAATAAGCGCTACGGTTACAACATAATGATATCGGATATTGCGAAGCGCATCCGTAGACAACACGCCCATGCCCTCCGGGTTTGTAAATGCCTGTTCGTTACAATTTTCCTGAACTAATTCTATTTCGCCATTTGCAATTGCTGAATAGAAATCCAGTTCACATTCGATTCCACGATGTACCTCCAGCATCTCATGACTGACAAATTCACTCCGATGCCATTTTTTTGTTAAATCCATATATCAGACTCCCTATCGATATGCATTTCCTATCTTTATATCAATTGTCTTTTATCTGCACCCATTTGTCAATCTTATTTTATCGTGAACTGGTAAGTTATAAGAAAGTGCACCTTTCATCCACGCCTTATAACTTATCGGTTCCATACTGAATCTTATACTGAAGCTCCTACAAAAAATCTCTGCGATACTGCGACGGTGTACTGCCCTCCGTCTTCTTGAATACCTTGGTAAACACCCGGTAATCGGCATAGCCGCACCGCTCAGAAATCTCCGCAATGGATAACTGTGTCGAGACGAGCAGCTTCTTCGCACGCTCCATACGGATTGTCGTCAGATAAGCAAGGA
The DNA here is from genome assembly GCF_040094675.1 of Coprococcus hominis (ex Arizal et al. 2022). Lineage (NCBI taxonomy): Bacteria > Bacillati > Bacillota > Clostridia > Lachnospirales > Lachnospiraceae > Coprococcus > Coprococcus hominis (ex Arizal et al. 2022). The sequence goes on along the minus strand of NZ_JBBNHG010000012.1, from coordinate 20,091 downwards.
AATTCACACCGATCTCATTCTTGAAGAGCTGGCTGATATACTGTGCGCTCAGATGAAATGTTTCCGCGAGAACATTCAAGCTGATCTCTTCTGCCAGATGCTCCTGCATATACCGTACAATTCCAACAATCGTTGACGCTTCACTGCCGGGTGTCACATTCTTCGTCTGTTTCTCGAATATCGATATCTTCAAATGATCGATCGTGTTCCCGAATTCTTCATAGTCGACCGGTTTCAGGATGTAGTCCGTGATCTGCAGCCGCAATGCTTCCCTGCAATAAGAAAAATCATCGTATCCCGATACAACGATGAATGCCATATCCGGGTATTTCAGGCGGCTGGTCTGGATGACCTTCAGGCCGTTCATAATCGGGATGTTGATATCCATGATCACGATATCCGGTACCATGCTGTCGATTACCCCAAGCGCCTCGACGCCATCCGCTGCCTCGCCCACGACTTCACAGTCATGTGCGCCCCAGTCAAATAATTTCTTGAATCCCTCACGTATCATAATCTCGTCGTCGACTAATACGACGCGTAATTTCCTCATGATGCTTCCTCCTTATTTATCGGCAATAGCAACCGCGCTGTCACACCTCCCGCGCTGTTTTCCTCATAGGATAGTCCATATTTTCTGCCGCACAGATATTTGATCCGCTTCTGCACATTCAGGATCCCGATACTGTTTCCATCCAGCTTCGCCTCCTGCTTGTTGTAGTGCAGTAACATCTTGTCAATCTGCGCTTTCATACCCTCTTCAAATCCGCTGCCACTGTCTTTGATGCAGATCTCCATATCTGCGCCTGCGCGTTTTACGGATATCTCGATTTCGCCCCGGTATCCGCGGTTCTTCAGTCGGTCATTTTTTGCGGACAGTTCATACATGCTATCCTTTTCTGTTCTCTGCTCCTGCGTTTGCTCTCGTTTGATTTCTCCCTCCGTATCTTCTTGGCACAAGCAGGACAATACCTTGATGCACCAGAGCCCGGGACATATTCAACGCCGCACACCGTACAATTTTTAGCGGGCATTGCTGCCCACCGTTTTGTAGGTATGATATGTAATTCATCGACAAAGCCGATGAATTTATAGTAAATCTTGATTTCCTGCTTCACTGTTCCGTCTGCCATCTTCTCACGCTCCGAAACAAGTATCTTGTCTATGAGTGCGTTTATAACTGTTGCATCCAGTTCTTTTAAGCCTTGATAATTTCGGATAAGGGCGAGGAAGTCACGGATTCCCCGTGATTTCTCGTAGCTTTCATTAAGAGTTTCCGTCACCTCTTTCAGCCTTGCTTCAATTTCAAGCTGCTCTTTCTGGTATTTCCCCGACATCATCTCAAAATTCCGCTCGGTAATACGCTCCATGACCTTATCCTCGTAGAGAGAGGAAAACAGCCTGTCCAGTTCCGCAAGGCGTTTGTTCAGCTTCTTACGTTCTTTCTCTAATGCTTTCGCCCTGCTCTGGTCTGTTTCCGTGAGCCGCTTTTCTATGGCCCTGACCGCCTTTTCATCATTCACTGCCATATCCGCAAAACAGTTGATGTCGGCAAGAACGGCATTGAATAAATCCCTTGCTTCTATATTGTGGGCACTACACTCGCTTCTTCCGTTTCTTGCATAATTATTACATGAATACTGTACACAGTCGATAATCTCTGGGCGTTTCCTCCTGTGTACGTTCATTGCCCGCAGAGCACATCCGCAGTCCACACACTTGATAACGCCTGCAAAAATATTTACAAATCCTCCCTTGTTCTGTGGAAGCCTACGACTTGTAATAAGCTGTTGGACAATATCAAATTCCTCCTGCGTGACTATTCCCTCATGGGTATTGGGTATCACTTCCCATTCTTCGGGCAGCTTAGAGGGGCGTTTCTTGCTTTTCATATTGGCGGCAATCCGTTTGTAGCCTACAAGATTTCCCGCATATATCGGGCTTCTTAAAATGCTCCTCACGCTGTTCCCACTCCAAATATAGCGTTTGTCCTCGTTCCCCTCAAAATGACGTTCAAAGCCTGTTTCGCCACGCTCCGCCGCATAAGCGGCAGGGCGTAGGATATGCTGTTTATTAAGATGTCTGCAAATTTTGGCAACTCCATTCCCTTTTAATGCAAGGTCGAATATCTCTTTTACAACATGTGCCACTTTATCATCTATCAGCAGATGGTTGTGGTCGGCAGGGTCTTTGATATAGCCATAAGGGGCGGTAGTTCCCATGAATTTCCCCTGTTGAAACCTCGCCCGATATGCCGATTTTATCTTAACAGATATGTCAGCGGCATACATTTCGTTTAAAATGTTGCGGAAAGGCGTGATGTCCATAGCAGATTTATTCAAGGTATCTACGCCGTCATTGACCGCTATATACCTCACGTTATGCTCTGGGAAGAAAACTTCCAGATATAACCCACAATCAAGATAGTTTCTCCCCAGACGGGATAAATCTTTCGTAATCACGCAGTTTATCAGACCGCTTTCAATGTCTTTTATCATATTCTGGAAACTTGGTCTTTGGAAATTTGTACCAGAATAACCATCGTCCACATACGTTTTTGCTATGTGCCATCCCTGCTTTTTCACATAATCCGTGAGGATGGATTTCTGTGTCGCAATGCTCGCACTCTCGTTATCCGTACCATCGTCTTTAGATAAGCGGCAATAAATGCCGACTAAATAGATTTTCTTTTCTTCTTTGATTCCTGCCATACTGTAAAACCTCCGTATCTGTCCTATCTGTTTTCATGTCCCATTGCGTACATTCTAAGCGGACAGCCCCTCATTGTCGAAGGTGTCGCCCTCGGCAATCTTCTTCCGAATATCCTCGGAGATAATCGGGACAAACGCTTCTGTAACGGTCTGTGTGCCGACATATTCACGGCTGATTATCATCTGCACTGGTGCTTTTGGCACGATACGCTTTCTCTTTTTATCTGCTTTCTTATCCTCGCCCATACTTAAATCTTCCTTTCCAGACAGGGCAGGGAAGAGTTTGGAAATGTCCCCGCCCTGCCAATCAGATACCATTAATCCTCGCTGTTTAATTCTTTCTGTAATGCTTTAAGGAGTGCCGCCGCTTCATCAGCGTTCAGCGTGATTCCCTTGCCGCACTTTTCACGGTTCGGGGAAAAGCTGCGGATGTCATACTTCGGCTCTTTCCCATTCCATGAAATGAGATTGATTTCCTTTGTGTAGCCACTGTCGCCCGTAGACAATACTGCGATTTCCTTTACGATTTCATACTGGATTTCTCTCATTCTCCATACCTCAACTCTCTGTATTTACTTCCCGAAAAAAGAAGATTAGCGGCTGTCACGGTTGCGTTTCCTCTGCAACTCACGCTCCAAAAGTTTGATGATGGTTTCCTCCATCTGCTTCGGCGTTGTGTTCTTCGGAAAGTATTTTTTCAGCTTGCTTGTGTTGATTTTCAAGGTTTCTTTCTGGTTGCCCTTTTCCTCCGTCATAATCGCAAATATCGTATCCATGTCAAGCCGCCCGCTCTGTCTTAACTGTTTCATCCGCTGTGCCTGTGAGAGTGAGGGCGTTGCTTCTTCGCTCTCCATCGTGGCAAAGAGGTTTTCCTGCTCGTCTTTCTTCAAGAAGGACAGTTCCACCGCAGGCGTGAGGGCGATTTTCCCCTCGTCCACCATCTGCAAAATCGGCGGTATCAGTTCCGTCAGGCGGATAAAACGCTGCACGGTCATCCTGCCCACGCCGAAGCCCTGTGCCACCTTGTCGTCCGTCCGCAACTTCGTCACAACTTGTGACGAGGTTAAGTCTGTGCGGAAACCCTGCCGCTTCATGGCTTCGGATTTCATCTTGTAAGCAAACGCCCGCTCCGATGGCAGGATATTCTCACGCTGCAAATTGCTGTCTACAAGGGTGATGATGGCTCGGTCACGGTCTAAGGGCAGGACAAACGCAGGCACGGTATTTATCCCTGCAAGTTCAGAAGCACGGACACGCCGCTGTCCTGCAATCACTTCATAACCGTCCCCGTCCTCTTTCGGGCGTGTGATTATCGGCGTGACAATGCCAAATTCCTTGATGCTTTCCGCTAACTCTGACAGTGTTTCATCTTCTGCCACATGAAACGGATTGTCGGGGAACGGGTACAAGTCTTTGGTCTTTAACACCTTAAAATCCTGTTTCTTCATTCACATATCTACCTTTCTTTCGCTCTGCTTCTATGATTTTTCTGCAATTCTTCCAACACTTCGGGCGGTATTTTTGACAGCAGCCGCCCCATCTGCTCGTTGGTTCTCTGCAATTCAAATATCTTCTGATTCGCTTTCTGCACCTTTAGTTCCTGCTCGTACTTTTCATCACGCATACGCCCCGCATAGTCTGATTCCTGCCCAATTCTCTCTTTCAAACTGTCGATATACGCCTGCTGTTTCCCGATTTCCTTAGAGAATTTCTCCACGTCTGGCAGCCATGCAGAGAGTAAATCTAACGCTTTATCCCTTTTCTTCCCTGCGTTAAAGGCGTTGATGTCGGATAGGGCAGACACGATTTCTTCATACTGTTTATCAAGCCTGCCGCCTAATTTATAGAGCCATGTGGGGACGTGTTTCCGCTTGGTTTCCATTGAGGACTGCCCCCGTTCAAGCTGATTCCACCGTGAGGACATCCGCTCATGGTAGGCGGTCTGCCACTCGGATAATGATTTCTGGTTGCCTAAGATAGCTTTCGCTGACAGCTTATTGTCTGGCGTAATCGGCACAAAGCAGAGGTGCATATGGGGCGTTCTCTCGTCCATATGGACGACAGCGGAGAGGATATTCTGCTTTCCAACACGCTCCGAAATGAAGTCAAGAGCCGTCTGGAAATACGCTTTTTGTTCTTCGGGCGGTAACTGGTTCATAAATTCTGGTGAAGCTGTGATGAGCGTTTCCACCATCATCACGCTGTCTTTCCTTGTCCTGCACCCCGCTTCGGCTACCATGCGGTTAATCTCTTTCTTGTAGGTGTACTTTGGTGGTGCTATGAGATGGTAATTGTTTTTAGAGCGTTCCATATCTATATCTGGGTTGCTTTTGTAGGCTTCTTTCTTCCGCTCGTTGTGGCGTTCACAAGCCGCAACGCCGCCCGCTTTTCGTTTCTGGAAACGCAGGATTGCATAAGGCATAGGCGGATTCCTCCTTTCTTTCGGCGGGTGACCGTCCTTTGGGGTGACAGCGGTGACGGTGGTGACAGCAGTTTTGGGATACCCCCTGCCGACTGCCGCAACTGTCACCCTCACCCCCTGCATGACGGTCATGTCGATGATGACGGTGTTTTTGGGATACCCCCCTCGCAAGAGCCGTCACCGTCATGCCGCCATTCTTTTATCCGAAGCCGTAAGGCGTAGGATAGCAGGGCACAGCCCTGCCTTAAGGGAGTCCAGAGGGAACGTCTGGCACACGACTTTGCAGGGCAAAGTGTAGTGTGTTACACCCTGTAAACGCAGTCGGAAAAATCGGAATGATTTTTCTGACCGCAGGGGTGGTTTTACACGACCGAAAAGGGCGAGTAAATCTCACGCCTGCATTTTGCGTTTACGGGGTGTTCTCCCGTAGGGATGACAGCGGCAGGGTATCCTAAAATCACTGTCACCACCGTCACTGCTGTCACCCGCAGGGCAGAGCCGCCAGCTTTACATGGCTTTAAGCGTCAATGACAGTAACAGGGGGGTATCCTAATATCGCTGTCACCACCATCACCGCTGTCACCCGCCCTCCTTGCAAGGGCAATCCGCCTGCCGTCTTTCCTGCGGCTGTACTGGTAGCAGATACGGTTCTCGCTTAAAAATGTGGTGCGGTATTCATTCAGCCATTTCGTAATCACCGTGGGTATGGTTTCCGTTTCCCCCATAGCGGCTAACAGTTCCGTTGCCGTGCCTATCCATTCTTCCTTATCCCTCATAAAATCCACCAACCGAAAAAGGACATCTGGTATCGTTTCTTTCGCAAGCTGCTCCTGCGTTTTCCGCTCCACAAGCTCCCAACGGCAATCACGGAAACGCAGCGTGTATTCCTGATAAGGCGTGTCCCTGCCCGTCACATACAGCTTGGCGGTGTCAGACGCACGTTTCTCCTTTTCCAGAACAAAGGTAGCGTCCGCACTCCCCGTTAATCCTGTCGTCCCAGACACCTTGTTGAACACGTCGCTGTCATTCTGCTTTCGGATGTGGTGTACGACAATGACCGCCAGAGAGTGCCTGTCGGCAAAGTCTTTGATGAGGGAGATGTCCCCATAGTCGCTTGCATAGGCATTGTCTTTTGAAGCTGTACGGACTTTCTGCAAGGTATCAATGACAATGAGCCTGCTGTCTGGGTAATCTTTCAGATAATCTTCAAGCTGCACGATAAGACCGTCTGACAGCTTGCAGCTTGCCACGGCAAAGTGGAGCCGCCCGCTTGCTTCGTCCGTCAAACGAAATAACCTGTCCTGTATGCGGCAGAACGTGTCCTCAAGGCAGAGGTAAAGCACATCGCCCTCCATTGTCGGCATATCCCATAAAGGGATTCCCTGCGACACGCATAAGCATAGCTTCAGCATGAGCCAGCTTTTGCCTATCTTCTGTGAGCCGCAGAACAGCGATAAGCCTGTCGGGATAAGGCTGTCCACCACAAAGGATGGTTTCTCAAGCGGTTCATAAAGGAGCGTTTCGGCGTTGACTGTCTGTAACTTCTGCATGGCTTTCCTCCTTTCGGGCGGTGTCTTTGTTTTCGTTGCACATAGGCGTTGACCTCCTTAAAAATAGATTTACTCCCACGGAAAAAAGTGAGAGTATGTAATGCCGCCAATCCCACACAAATAAAAAACAGATTTCTTTTTCGGGCGGTGTCGGTCACGGTTGGAGATATTTCTTCAATTTCCGCCTTTACTTTCTCCTTTGCAATCGCAACAGATTTCTGTATTGCCGAAGCGGTGCAATGCTCCATAGCGGCGATTTGGTAAAAATTGAACTCATACTCGTAGTAGAGCAGGAAACGCCGCCTTTGTATCTCTGGAAGGCTCCCAACCGCCTTATAGAGCGTTTCATTCCGTTCTTCCTCAACCATGCGTTCATCAAGGCTCTTAGGCACACGCAACGCCCGTCTGTAAAGGGTTTCGTCCCATACCTCGTTAAACTCCCTGTGCCGCTCGTCCCATTAGAAAAGATTCCTGTTCCTGCGCTCCATCTGCCGAAACTCCATAAAGAACTGTTCCGACACTTCCAACTCGTGGGATTTGCCCTGCCCGTCCTTAAAGCTGATAAAATACCTTGTGCCGCTTTCCGTGGATTCCTCCCGAAGCGTGTATGCCTTAACCCTGTATGCCATCCTGTTGTCCTCCTGCAAAAAATGAGTGAGGGGATTTCCATCCCTCACCCAGTAGCCCGCAGGATGGCAGGCTGTTTTAGAAGCTATAAAATTTTCCGCAGCTTCTTCCGCAGATGGTCTAACCTCGCATAGATGGCACCAGTCGTCAAATGCACAAGCGGGGCAATCTCCTTTGTGGAATACCCCTGCATTTTCAGCAGGACGATTTTCAAGGTACGCCCGTCCACCGTGACTAATACTTGATAGAGATTTTCGCTCTCAATCTCTTCCAGTAACTCCGCAACCGTACCCACTTCCGCCTGCCGCTCCCTGCCTGCCATGTCCTCAAGATATTCCGCAACGTCATTCGTCCATCGGTAAAACCGCCTGTTGGAATTGAAGTCTGCCCTGTCCGCCATGCGTATCTGCTCAATGGTCGCTTCATCAACGCCGCACTCACGCAGCAGCTTTTCCTCCGCTTCTTTCCAGATACGCCATTTCCTGTCCTCCCGTCCGTGGTTGTATGCCATTCTTACTTCCTCCAATCAGAATTGATTGAGAGGGCAGAGAAAAGCCCCCTCATCTTCCCAAAGGAAAAAACAAGGGGGCTGAACGCCTTAAATTTTAATTTTCTATTATCTTTCTTAGTTTTATTAGGATTCTGGCTTTGCGTTTGTTTACAACGCTCTGGGTTATGCCCAACCTCGCCCCGACTTCACGCTCGGAAAGTCCGTCAAAAAAGATTGCCTGTATCAGCTCCTGTTCACTATCCGACAGCAAAGGCAGGGCGGCTTTCAGCCTGTCCACCATGACCGCATTGACAACGGTTTCTGCAATGTCCACCGCTTCATCAGTGATAAAGTCCAGAGGATTCCCCTCGCTGTCCGTAAATCCGTCGAGAGATAGCAGTCTATTCTTTGTATCTAATTTTTGCAGATAACGCCACCGTTCCTTGTCACGGTAGAAGTCTGTGTATTGCTCCCTCACGACTTCAAGCAGACAGCCTTGAATGGGGATAAACAGCTTGTCCATATAGGTCTGGTCGGATTCCCTGCAACGGCAGAACTCCGTGTAGGATAATTCCACATAGCCGCCACTTTCTCTGATATATACCTTTCTTGGTGCATATTTCACCATAAATACCTCCCATCTGAATTTTTGAAATGTAAAAAATCCAGATGGAGAGGCGGAGAACGACACCGCATATCAGAAACAGCCCTACGGCACTTTCCAACAAAAATCGACAAAAGAAAAACCGCAAAGGCTCTGTGACCTTTACGGTTATAGGAAATAGTAATTCTATTGTATGGAGATTGTACTTCTACTTTCAAGGTGAGAAGTACCGTTGCACTGGCAGAAATTTTTTTAACTGGTTTCCTGCCGTTCTCTGATATGCTATGTATTGATAAATTTTGCTTCGTATGAGCAGATAGATAACTGCCCGAAAAAAGGACATAAAAAAATCCCTCCAAATTTAAAAACAAATTCAGAGGGTAATTTAGGGTATAACAAAATAACCCACCCGAATATCGTTTTTTTTATTTGGTGAGTTTGTTCTTTCAAATACGAAACAAAAAGAGCCGATGATTCGTGAATTGTTCCACAATTTCATCGGCTCTGCGTCTTAAGCGTCTGGCTCTTTGATGACAGTTATCTTCAAGTTGTCAACTTTAATCAATCTTTCTTGTCTGCATTTTGGACAATAAAGGGGATAATTCTCCAAAACAGTGTCCTTCCTAATTTTATTACGGGTTTTGCTCCCACAAACAGGACACAATATCCATTCGCATTTCATCATAATTAGTCTCTAATCCTTTCAAATCTCATTTTATATGACTTTTGCAAGCTGTTAAGCTAACTTGTGGAACATATGCCGAACCTTATCTATACGGCTATTCGGGCGGCGGGGTTGGCAAATAAATTTACCAATAGCTGGCTGGTATCCTTTTAACTCTGTCAAGCAGACTCCCTGCCCATTTGTGAAATAAGTTAAATCGTTCCTGTATTCTTGAATACATCTAGCAGGGATTTCTCCTTTCAGAATGACCTCGTCATTCTTTATCTGAGTACTTACAATATCTGCACAATACCTTGGAGCATCATGATACGCCCGTGAGAGATATTCCTGCGGTGCATAAATTTCAAAGTGGAGATATGGCTCTAATAGTTCTGTCCCTGCTTTTTTTAAAGCCTGCTCCAATACGATAGGGGAAAGCAGCCGAAAGTCTGCGGGGGTACTTACAGGACTATAATACAATCCATATTCAAAACAGATTTTACAGTCTGTCACTTTCCATCCATACAGCCCCTGCTCGCAGCCATAAAGAACCCCCTCCATAACCGCATTTTGGAACGATTGATTTAAATATCCAAGTGAAACTCTGCTTTCATACTGCACTCCGCTTCCAATAGGGAGCGGCTCTATGGACAACCCGACAGAAGCCCAGAAAGGATTTGGCGGGACTTCTATGTGGATGGTATATTCTGCTTTTCTAAGCGGTCTTTCCATATATATAACAGTAGGCTCTTTTATTTCTGCCTCCACATGATATTTTTCCTCAAGGATGGCACAAATGACTTCCATCTGCACATTCCCCAAAAAAGATAACATAATCTCATGGGTAACAGTATCAATGTCAAAATGCAAAAGAGGGTCTGTATCAGCAATCTCTGCGAGGGCATTTAACAGGGCTTCCCTTTGCTCCGGCTTTTGCGGCTCTACCGTTGTCCGAAGTAATGGCATGGGATTATCAATCCGTGTTTTGTGAGGCAGGAGTTTTTCATTTCCCAGGATATCGTTCAGTTTCAAAGTATCATCAGCTAAAATAACAATTTCTCCCGGACAGGCATGGTCAGCCGGGACGATTTCACCGTTTGTCGGAACACACATCTCTGTGATTTTTATTTTCTCTTTTTCAGATATTCTAATAACATCCCTCAAATGCAATGTTCCGCTATATATACGCACATAAACAAAACGCCGCCTTTTCTCTGAATATTCAATCTTAAAAACCTGCCCGCATAGTTCAGATTGACCTTCAGGCGTTGATGAATAAAATTTACTGGCAATTACTTCTATAAGCTGCCGAATCCCCAGATTGTTTTTAGCGCTTCCGTGATAAACGGGAAATAACGTTCCGTTTTGGAATCTCCTGTTTTCTTCCTGTTCCAGTTCTGACATTTTAAACGGTTTCCCTGACATATATTTCTCTAATAGTTCATCGTTTCCCATAATTACCGCATCCCACTGTTCCATATCGTCATTGTCCGTTACATTTATATGGGGATGCTGCCCAACCTTTTGCTTCACTATAATTTCCGAAGAAAGCTTTGCTTTCATTTCCCGATATACCATTGGCAAATCAATCCCCTCTTGGTCAATTTTATTGATGAAAAAAATTGTCGGAATCTTCATTATCTGTAGTGCATGAAACAGTATACGGGTCTGTGCCTGTATGCCATCCTTTGCAGAAACTAATAATACTGCTCCGTCTAATACGGATAAAGAACGGTATACTTCCGCCAAAAAATCCATATGGCCTGGCGTATCTATAATGTTGACTTTTACATCCTCCCACTGAAAAGATGTCACTGCTGTCTGGATAGTGATTCCCCTTTGACGCTCCAAATTCATTGTATCTGTCCTTGTTGTGCCTTCATCTACGCTCCCTAGTTCTGCAATTGCACCACTGGTATACAATAAACTTTCCGTTAATGTTGTCTTTCCTGCGTCAACGTGAGCCAGAATGCCTAAGTTAATTATTTTCATGTGATTTTCCTCCTATCAACACCCAAAAAAGGGCATAAAAATACCCAGTGATAAATACTCCTATCACTGGGTAAATAACTCCAATAGCCCCAAAACACTTATATGTTTTCGGGCATATAAAATTACATGATAAAAGTATTCTTAAACTGGGTACAAAAAACTAAGCCCCATATTAAAAGTGAAACGGGACTGCTACTTTTTGTTCCCACTATCAAATTGACAGTTTATTTAAGAATACCTTGCCGCATATTTATTAACTCCTTGTATAATACTGAATCTAATTATATTCCTTAACCCTTTATTTGTCAAGCTGACAAACTAAAGCAGAAAAAGCGGCAGGATTTCCCCCTGCCACTAATCATCTGTTTATGCAAAAATAATTTCCTTTTCCACAATCTCCCTCGCACAAGCCCTTATGTTATTGAGGCATCCTGTCCATTCTAAGGCGTTTTCTGCCTTTAGCTGTTCCGTTATGCCCTGTGCCTGTTTCATACCCTCTATGAGCCTTTCAAAGCGTTCCTGTGCCTGTCTGTTGATGTCGGCAAGGTAGGCGTTTAGCCTGCCGCTTGTAAGAAGATTGGTGTATGTAACTTTACGGTACTGTTTTAGATAATCTAAATGCCGTTGCCCCCAGATGCCTATTGCCTGTTCTTCTTCGGCGGGTACAGTTAAGCACGGTATCAAATAATCCCCTTGCCTTTCGTATTTGCCGCCCAGTTCCTCAAATAATGATTTTGCCATTGTCTGTTACCTCCACATTCTTTTTTATTTTGAATGTCCGCAAAATCCGTCCTACATCATTCCATGCAGCAGACTGTTCTCCACCAGCGGCTGTAAGATAAAGTTCGGTACCTGCACTGCCCCTAAGTCCGGATCGATATCATAATCGCAGAAGAGCTCCGGATACCGGTAGCACATCAGCTCCATATATGCTTCCACAAGTTCGAGCTCATCATCAAGCGTGACCATCGAACGGTCGACCTTGACGCTCAGCCGGAAGAAATCCACAAGCCGCATCAGAAGCTTTGCAACCTTCTTATCCCCGTCCAACTCCGCCTGAATTCGAATCGTATCAAGCGTATTATACAAGAAATGCGGATTCACCTGACTTTTCAGATAGAGCATCGACATCTTCTGTTCCGTAAGCTCCGCACGCAGCGCATCCGGATTCTCCAAGGTCAGATAGAATGCGAGCGTCATAAGCGTGATTCCCATTCCACTGATCAGCCATGTATGGTGCAATCCCTGCAGGAAGCAGATTGTGAACTCAAATATAAGTGCCATTCCGATGGCGAATTTCTTCTTATTGTCCATCCGCTTCCAGTTTGCAAGCAGCAGCCATGAACAAAGTATAAGATACACCGCCACACTGACATAGCTTACATATGCATAAAGTCCCGCCGAATAATTTCCATCCGGTGTCTCGGTGTAAGTAATCGGGAGTATCATCGCCCCGACTTCTGAAATCACAAGAAATATCCGTGCCGGCAGATCCAGTGTCCGCTTCTTCCCGGTCTCTTCTTCCACCAGTATCGCAATATACTGATAGAAAAAGAACAGAACTAACGCCATCGTACCGACAAACAGCCGGTGTAAAACATCGTTCAGAACAAGCGGTACCTGAGCAAGATGGTTTACCGTATAGATCGTCGCCGCATCGAACATCAGATGCACGATCACCACGATCAAAAGTACCGAAAATGTCTTATGTAACGCGGTCTGTCTCCGCCTCGCCGAGAAATAGATTCCTGCCACAAACGCCAGAATCAATATCAGCGCAATCTCCATTCGAATCATAGATTATTCTCCTTCGCATTTATGCTCATTTACAGGAAAGTCACCGGACACCGCCCGGTGACTTCACACGCATAAACATGTTTCCTGTATCGCACAATTAACTATTATTATTTTTACATATTATTATATCGGATACTAGGGGATTTTTATAGGGGAATGTGTCGATTTTATAGGTGAGTTTTTACTTCCCAATGCAAGGTTATATCCTTGTTCCGCACCTGCACCAAATAGTATAACTTTATCTATATTTGTTTTCCTTCCTCACTTTATATTCTCTATAAGACACAAAAACTCCCTGAAGTTGTTCAAAACCTCAGAGAGTTTTTGCTACTCAACATAGAAAACTATTTCATTCTTTCCCTGTGCAGCTTTTTTCTTATCTCAAATTATTCGTTTCCCTTGTTGTATCTCCTTCAACATTTTATTTGCTTCTGCATCTAATTCAGTAACGGACATTTTCCGATACTGTTCTGGAATTACAAATTCATCATTTTCCATTATCATAATCCATTACCTCCTACAGAATAAAAATCCCTAAAACAAAAACCGCAGCCATCCAAGCAGATACCGTACAACAAATACTCTACGGCGGCGTTTCGGTGTGAGTGCGATTGGCTCCACATGATATGGATTCGCATACTGTCCGTCAGCAAGCACCTGTCGTGCGCCCTGTTCATATTTCATCATGGCTGATTCCAACTGGGCGTTGATCTCCTTGCTTCGAATTACGAGCATCAGTTCTGTGTCCAGATAGACACTGCGCATATCCATATTGAACGAACCGATGATGGATATATCATCGTCGATCAAAATGCTCTTTCCATGATACGAATATCCTCCTTCATACTCCCAGATTGTAACACCGGTACTACTGATCCTGTCCCGGTTTTTCTGGTAATCTGCGGAACCAAACGGGTTGCCGTTATTCGCGACAGAGTTTGTCATAACCGTAAATTCCGGTACATTTGCGGCAACATCCGACCATGTGTCATACATCATGTCATTGCAGATGATGTACGGTGTGTGTATCTTTACACGCTTCTTCGCCTGCTTCATCAGGACGCCCATCTCATACCATGCTGTCGGCTCCTTCGCCCCGGTATGGATTGGATTCGAGATCAACATGATCTTGTCAGTTACAACCGTATCCTTCTCAAAGTCCGTGTCTGTGATTGTATCTTTTTGTGCATCGTAATAAGTGGCAAATGCCGTCTGCACATCTTCCTTCGCCTGCTTGACGGATTTCCGGTCGGCAAGTTTCTCTTTGTCATGGAAATATTTACAATCCTTCTGACTCCAGATCGTCTCAAAATAAACAAGCAACTGGTTCACGGAACTATCTGCCTGCGGATTCTCACAGACGACCAGCACATCTCGGTCGTAATTCTTATGTCCCGGGAATTCACCAAGGAAATAATTGTACGTGTTTCGTCCGCCAAGGATGTATGTTTTCCCATCTGCGATCAGATATTTGTCATGCATCCGCCCCATCATCTCCCAGGGTTTTAACGGATTCGCGCGGTTATACACCTTAATCTCGATATTCGGATGCGACGACATTGCATAGAAATATGCATTTCCTTCCATCGCCGTCCAGCTCTCGAATCCATCCACCAGGATACGGATGTGCACATTCCGCTCCGCTGCCCGAAGCAAAGCGCCCATCATGATCTGTCCGCTGTCATCATCGTGAAATGCGAACGTAGATAAGATGATTTCTTCCTTCGCCTGTTCAATCAGGCGGACACGCTGCAATAACGCATCCCCATTTTCTTCAATGATACATGCGCGTTCTTCAACTGTTGCATCTGTATAGATATCTTCGGGATGCAGGCTCTGCTTCGTCTCTTCCGAGAGCTCCGGCTGCTTCTTGTATGCAGCAAATATTCCAATCATTTCATATAGCAGAATGACCACGATTGCGCCAACGACGCAACCGATCACTCTAAGCACTCGATGTTTCCTCATTGATTATCTGTTTTTCGCCTTTGTCTTGATCTCTTCCTCAATCTTCGCAACAAATTCATCCAGACCAACAACAGTTGTATCTGCCTGACCATGCAATCTGTAAGATACGGTGTTATTTTCAACCTCGTTGAAGCCAAGAACCAGAAGATATGGAACCTTCTCCACCTGACCTTCACGCATACGGTAGCCAAGCTTCTCTGCTCTGTCGTCTAATTCTACACGGACATTCTTCGCATCCAGCGCATCCACAACCTTGTGTGCGTATGCCATCAGTTCTTCGTTGTCTGTCTTAACCGGCATAATCTTTACCTGAACCGGTGCTAACCATGTTGGAAGGTTACCCTTTGTCTCCTCCAGAATGTATGCCATGAAACGATCCAGCGAACCAAGGATTGCTCTGTGCAATACAACCGGTGTCTTCTTCTCGCCATCTTTGTCAATATAAGTAAGCTGAAACTTCGCAGGCAGACAGAAGTCAAGCTGACAGGTAGAAAGTGTATATTCATTTCCGACAGCCGGCTTTACATTTACATCAAGCTTCGGTCCGTAGAATGCTGCCTCGCCGATTTCCTCTGTATACTCGATGCCAAGGTCATTCAATACCTTACGAAGTGCATCCTCGGCTGTGTTCCACATCTCATCATCATCGTGGTATTTTACCTTGTTCTCCGGATCACGCAGAGACAGCACGCAACGATAATCTGTGATACCGAAATCCTTGTATGTGCTGAAGATCAGGTCTACAACCTTTGAGAACTCATCCTCGATCTGCTCCGGTGTCACGAACAAATGCGCATCGTTCTGACAGAAATGTCTGCCTCGCTCGATACCCTTCAAAGTACCACTCGCCTCGAAACGGAAGTCATGTGCGATCTCACCAATACGGATTGGGAGGTCTTTATAAGAATGCATACGGTTTGCATAAATCATCATATGATGTGGACAGTTCATTGGACGAAGAACGAAAGACTCACCCTCTACGTCCATGGCCGGGAACATGTTTTCCTTGTAGTGATCCCAGTGACCGGATGTCTTGTACAGATTCACCGTACCAACACATGGTGTCATAACGTGCAGGTAGCCAAGCTTACGCTCCTTATCCTTGATGTAGTTCTCCAGCTCCTGCCAGATCGTATACCCCTTCGGAAGGAACATCGGAAGTCCACGTCCAACGAGATCGTCTACCATGAACAGCTGCATATCCTTACCGATCTTTCTGTGGTCTCTCTCCTTTGCCTCTTCGAGAAGCTTCAGATGTGCCTCCAGCTCTTCTGCTGTTGGGAAGCAGACACCGTAAATTCTCTGCAATACCTTATTGTTGTTGTCGCCCTTCCAGTAAGCGCCTGAGTGACGGAGCAGCTTGAAGTTACGGCAGAGCTTTACATTGTCTACGTGAGGACCACGGCAGAGGTCTGTAAAGTCGCCCTGCTCATAGCAGGAAATTGTTCCATCTTCCAAATTGGAGATCAGATCCAACTTGTACTCATCATCCTTGAACATCTCCAGAGCCTCTTCCTTGGAAATCTCCTTACGGATGATCTTCTTGCCTGACTTTGCAACCTTCTTCATTTCCTTCTCGATGGCTGCGATATCCTCATCACGGATTACATCATCGCCAAGGTCTACATCATAGTAGAAGCCTTCTGCAACGACTGGTCCTACCCAGAACTTTGCCTGTGGGTACAGGTGCTTGATTGCCTGCGCCATCAGATGGGCACAGGAGTGGTTCAATGTTTTTAACTGTTCGTCTTCTTTGAAATTTACCATTTTCGTTCTCCTTTTTTATTTCTATCATTTGCCAAACATTCACATTCTACATCCATATATTTCGATAATAATTCATTCCATATACGATGTATTGAAACCAAGAAGTTCTAAGATGTTCTGATGCACTTATTCATATCGTACGTAACCGCCGCCAATTCGCCATCCATGGCTCAGTGGCGGCTTGTTTGAACATCGTGTTCAAACATTACTGATATTCTACAGAACATCAAGAACTTCTAGATTTCAAACATATTGTATATTTCATGAATGATTACCGAAATATATGCTTGCACATTTGTAATTTTGTTTGTCAAATGATTAATGATTAAATTACCAACAAAAAAACACCTTGAGATACAATGCCTTAACCTTGTACCTAAGGGTGCTTTCACACGGTTCCACCTTAGTGTTTCACTTCATTTGGCTTTAACGCATGCCTTACGGTGACGCTTCAACAACCGGTCATCCGGTCATCTTCTACGCACAGCTCGGGAATGGTTTTCATACATTTCTTCCATAAACGGCTTCCAGCATCTGTCGTTCTCTCTGGATGGTGCCCATGCACTACTCTTTCCGTCAACGCTTTTTCCTATATACATGGGTATTATACCACAGGATTTTTGTTTGACAACCCGATTTTTGAAATAAATTATGGAAACCTTTTAATAGGGGGTATCATATTTTAATTTCTACGCAAAACATTTCTTCTTCCACCTTCAAATGAAGCTTACCGCCGTGCAGCTTCACGATCTCATGCACAATGGAAAGCCCCAGTCCATGTCCGCCTGTCCGTTTCCGGTCTTCCTCCTTGGCATATGGTTTTAGAAGCTTCTTCGCGTCCTCTGTCGTAAGCGTTCCCGTGTAAGTATTCCGGATCTGGTATATGCCATTTCCAATGTTGATTTCAATCTGTCCGTCTTCTTCTCCGTGCAGGATGGCATTTTGCAGCAGATTATCGATCATCTGCCGGAGCATCGCCTCATTTCCACGCATCTGCCCCTCGCCTGTCACGGAAATATGCTGTCCCTGTGCCTCCGCAAGCTCCTTATATTTTCCGATCAATGCATCCGTCTGTGCGCGCATATCGACCTCTGTCTTTCTGCCAACCCTGCCTGTCTGGCTGAGCTTCGAGAATCCAAGCGACTGCTCGATCATACGATTCATGTCCGCGATATTCTTAAGCATCTCCTCCGCATAATATTCCCGTTTCTCCGTATGTACATTTTCTTTCAGATTCTCAGCCATACCGGATAATATCATCAGCGGACTTTTCAGATCATGCGCCATTGCATTCGTGAGATTCCGCTGATAATCTTCAAGCTCGTACCTTGCCTTAAGCCGCACGTAGGTAAACCGCGACCATAGGAAGCTGATAAGCAGGATTGCAAGGGACAGGCAGATTACGAACTTCTGTACAAAGCCACGATTTGCCTGAAGGAAATCATAGTTATATGCCAGCACAACCGTGTATTCCGGATTCCCATTATTCAGATCACTCACTTCTATCACATTATATCGCGCACGTGTCTTTGCGAAGTATCCCCGCTCTGCTGTCACACCGGCACCTTTTAACTGTTTGTCATCCTTGTAATCATCATACACATCATATGCAAACTGCAGAAGTTCCGAAATCTCCGCCGACCGCATTCCAAGAACCGGGTACCAGCGTGTTCCCTCTCTCGTCCATCTGTCATAGGTCTCCTGTACCATTTTCATGCCTTCTACATGTTCCGGTGTAAAATCATAGGTTTTTACCACTTTCCCTTGCTCTAAACAAGAAATGGTACTGAAATAAAACTGTCGTTTCTCTTCATCTACATATAGATCTCCGAATTCCATTCGTTCTCCATTTTCGATGTCGCCATAGATAAAATAGTCGTTATAATCCTGAAGGAATTCATCCGACAGTTCCTGTGCACATGTATAATACGACTGGTATAGATTTATCGTATGGTTTTTCTCGTCTCCTACCGGCTCATACCGGTCACAGTACAGATAAAACCGTGGATTGCTGTCGGTTAGGAGTTCTCCATTTTCATTATAGATCGCCGCTGCCGCTGCAGATACGCCATACGCGCCCATCAATCTGCTCGGAATCATACGGTACATATACGCGCCCATCTGATCATCGAACTCTTTTCCGGGTCTCATTCCCATCGCAGTCAGTTCTTCATACCGCCTCTCAATGTAAGTCTGTATGATTTCCTGACTTTGATTCATTTCAAATTCCGCGTTATCCTCCGTATCCTGCACCACGGTCCTAAAATACCATGCACCACCCATTCCAAGAATCAGAAACACAAGGACAAACCGCTCCAGCCACACCTGCCAGAACTTCTTCCGTTTCAGATACCAGTGATTCTTCCGGCTTTGCCGCGCATCTCTTCGCTGCCCACGCTTTTGCCTGCGGATTGCACGCCTTTTTCTATTTGCTTCAAAATCCGGTAAGATTGTAAACTTCATATGCATCCCTCCACCTTCTTATCTGCGCCTGTTTTGCCTGAACACACATCAGATAAAATACCAACTATAATTTTTCTGTTTTCACATGGCTACGCATCCGATATTTTATAGCCCCTGCCTACCACCGTCTGAATCCGCTTTCCTTCCTCGCCAAGCGCACTCCGCAGCTTCTTGATCTGGTTATCCACCACACGGTCGATACCCATGTAATCATATCCCCAGATGTGGTTTAGAAGAGCGTCCCGCGACCACACGATATTTTTATGCTCCATCAGGAATCGCAGGATCTCATACTGCTTGTTCTGCAGCTGTACTTCCCGCTCCTTCACAAATACCTGACAGCTCTGCTTGTCCATCCGGATCGCGCCGCAGGTAATCGTCTCTTTCTGGTTCTCCTGTTTTGTCCGCCGCAGGATGGCAAGTATCTTCGCATACAGTGTTGCCAGCGAAAATGGTTTCACGATATAATCATCGCAGCCAAGTCCATAGCCCCAAAGTATATCTTCCTCGCTTCCTTTCGCAGTCAGGAATACGATTGGAACCATATCTTTTTTCCGTATCATCCGGCAAAGTGTGAATCCGTCGATATCCGGAAGCATCACGTCGAGCAGGATCAGGTCAAATGTCCGGCGTTCGAGTGCGCCCTCGCAGGCTCTTCCGTCCTCGGCGAGTGTCAGGCGCAGCGTGTCTTTTCCTTTCTCATCCATGTAATCTGCGATGACTTCCCGGATGGATTTGTCGTCCTCCACTAACAGAATCTGGTACATACTGTTCTCCCCTTTACTTCGTGGTGAAACTGGTTAGCATTCTATATATAGATCCAGATTGATTCATACGATATACAATGTATTGAAGCTAAGAAGTTCTATATGTTCTGATCTACATTTTGTAATATACGCCACCGCCGCACGGGAATCGCCCACTCGCTTTGCTCGTTGGCAGGTTGTCGGGCGCATCCTAAATAGGAATCTGCGATTCCTATGCGCCCTCCGCTCGCCATCCATGGCTCAGTGGCGGCTTGTTTGAACATCGTGTT
>NZ_JBBNHG010000011.1:0-25529 GCF_040094675.1 Coprococcus hominis (ex Arizal et al. 2022) | reverse complement strand
CACGTTCAGCTGACAAGTACTAATAGGTCGAGGGCTTATCCTTAGAGGTTTTGAGAACGGAAAGATGATTTGTTAAGGGTTAGATATAAGATCTTTGTATGAAGTTCTGAAGGTACAGAAAGAAAAGACCGATGAGGTCTTTTTTTTGTATTATAACATGAGACAGAGGGACACTTCTTGTGACAAAAGAAGCGTCCCCGAGGGAGAGGTATGGAACAGCAGCATCAGATACATACAATTTCACCAGTGTATAATGAACATTCTCGTATTTTGATATTGGGGAGCTTTCCTTCAGTCAAATCGAGAGAGGCAGGATTCTTTTATGGACATCCGCAGAATCGTTTTTGGAAAGTGCTTGCAAATGTATTTCAGGCAGAGGTACCTGGTACGATAGAGGAGAAGAAAGCATTTTTATTGGAACATAGAATTGCTGTGTGGGATGTGATCGGACAATGTGAGATTACAGGTTCTTCCGATAGCTCAATTCGGAATGTCGTTCCGAATCCGATTTCAAAAATCTTAGAAACCACAAAGATAGAACAGATCTTTGTGAACGGGAAAAAGGCAGAGCAGTTATATCAGCGATATATTTATCCGCAGACAAAAAGAAATGCCATCTGTCTGCCTTCTACCAGTCCGGCAAATGCAAGCTGGAACCTCGAGAAGCTGACAGAGGCATGGAAGATTGTTTTAGGTTGAGGTAAAGGTTTTGATCATAATTTTAATCAATAGGAATGCCGCGTCAGAGATGGAATCACTTGTCTCGCGTGGCAATTTCTTTTTTGTCTGAATGATTGTACGGATATCTTTTAATTTCAATGTAAGAAAATCGTCGACGGTCTCAATACCGGCTGCGTCCAAAATCTGAAAAACAGCTTCTACGATTTCTTTGCGCTTTTCTCTTGGGATTAACGCAATCCATTCCCGGATTGCCTGATTTGCAAGCAGGCTTTGATTGGCAGGTGTAACAGCGTGTACAAAATGATTTCCAAGCACTTCCCATGACATGGCGTCATGCTGTTTTAATCCCTTATTTTCACTCTTAATAACAACATAATCTTCCTGATGTTCAAATAACCGTCCAACCACAGAGGATTCTGGGACAATCGTTGTAATAAGGGGCAATAGATTCTGGTATGCTGCACTTGCCACAACGTCTTTCGAAAATCCTGGTCCATCGTTGTTGTAGATAGCGATAATCTGATCACGCAGAGATTTTTCGCAATACATTCCAGCATAGATAGCGAAGTTTCCACCTTTGGAATGTCCTCCCAGACGAAGCGGAGTGTCCAGATTCCCAAGGGCATTTAAATAAGCCAGTGATTTTTCCTGTCCCGGTGTCTGCTTTAGATAAAGCATATTAAAATCCTCATGCCAGCCGACAAGCGTTGCATCTGTTCCTGAAAATGCAATATAGGTGCTGTTGTCTGGTAATTTGATCGTGATAGCAGAAAATTGTGACTGCTCCTGTTCATTGATATCATTTACATAGCGGGATAATTGTACATTTTTAAAACGTACACTTTTCGCCATTTCTTTAAATACCAGAATCGCGTTTTTGGTCATGGAGACATGATCGAGTAATTCCTGTTCGTTATTCTGCTTGAAAAACAGTTTGGCTGCGTCGAGCAGAGAGATCGTCGGTTCTTCGTCCCCGGGAACAATATTATTCAGTTCTACATAGACTAACTGCGACAGAATCAGGTTGTCAATTTCATTAAAGGAATCCTGTGCAAAAGTCAGGTCTCCACGCCATTTCATATAATCAATGATATTACTCATGAAATACCCCCTTTAATGGTTTCTTTCATAAAATAAATTAGAGATATTGTACCATATATGGACGGAAATTATAGAGATAAATAAAAATTTAATAGAAAATTCATTAATTTCTTGCGTGGGAGTTTTTTTGTACACATAAAAGGGTAAGATGAGTACAACAAAGCGGGATCGATGAGATTTGACTGAAAGAAAGGACGCGTATGAAAATGAGACAATATGTAAACAGTAATAAAATTATAGAGGGTATCTATGTGTGTAGTGCGGTGATTGGCGGAATAATCGTTACGTCCATGCCGTTATTGGGAGCGATGCTGTTAATTATTGCATTTTTAGCCGGATGTCTTATAAAGCGGGAAAACATGGAGAATAAACATGTGGGTGCGCCTGTGGTAAATAAGGTGACTACCTGTAAGATACATGTAAAGACCGCAGCATAGGATACTAGGATGCGATTAGACAGATTTTAAATTCGGGCAGAATTAAGGACAGAAGGTTGGAATAGCAATTGATTTTTGGTATGAAATTAGCTATGATAACAGTAGGACTGTTCCATAGGGACAATAAAATATATGCACTCAAGGAGAGGATGGAATTATGGAAAATTATGTAATTAGCTGTTGTTCAACAGCCGATCTTTCGAAAGAGCATTTTGATGCGATAGATGTAAAATATATATGTTTTCACTTTGAACTGGATGGAAAGCAGTACGAGGATAATCTGGGGGTCAGCATTCCGTTTGACGAGTTTTATTCCCGTATGGCAAATGGCGCAGATACAAAGACTTCTCAGGTAAATGCAGAGGAGTTCGAAGAATATTTCCGGTCATTCTTAGAGCAGGGACTGGATATCCTGCATGTGAGTCTGTCATCTGGAATCAGTGGTGTTATCAATTCGGCAAATATCGCGAAGGAGACGCTACAGGAGGAGTTCCCGGATCGTAAGATCTATGTTGTTGATTCCCTGGCGGCATCTTCGGGATACGGTTTGTTGATGGATAAATTGTCGGAGCTTCGGGCACAGGGGAAGACGATTGATGAGGTTCGCGATTTTGTAGAGGAACATAAGCTGAATCTGAATCATTGGTTTTTCACTTCTGATCTGACATTCTTCATTAAGGGCGGCAGAGTAACAAAGACGGCTGGATTTATTGGTTCGGTGTTGAATATCTGCCCACTTTTGAATGTGGACTATGAGGGAAAACTGATTCCACGGTATAAGATCCGTACAAAGAAAAAGGTAATTCAGGCAATCGTAGACCGGATGGAGGAATGTGCCGAGGATGGATTGGATTATTCCGGCAAATGTTATATTTCCCAGTCTGCCTGCTATGACGATGCACGGGCAGTTGCGGATCTGATCGAAGCGAAGTTCCCGAAGTTAAATGGAAAGGTAGAGATCAATCACATTGGTACAACAATCGGCAGTCATACAGGACCGGGTACGGTAGCGTTATTTTTCTGGGGCAAGAAGCGTGAGGACTGATGCAACTGTCGGTGGCGCATATGGGAAATGAGGAAACGTGATATGTATAAGATAGAGAGCCATATGCCAGGGAGATTATATGGAAGAACAGATATACAAGATAATTCGAATTGATGAGGAAGATTTTGGCTGCGAGGGTAGACCGGAAGGACAGGAACCGATGGTGCGTGTCGTATTGGAGGCAGATACCGGAGAGACAATGATCGTGATGATGGAAGATGCCTTGATGTACACACGTAAGCTGGATGTCGGTGGACTGGCAATCGTAGGTGCAGATGGTTTGCTGTATGCACCGGGGACGGTTATGTCGATGGAAGAAGTGCTTGAAGTGTCGGTTGATTTTGAAAAGCAGGCGGCATGGATGGAGAATTACTGGGATGCGGTGGATGAATTAGAGGATATGGAGTAGTGCAAGCGATGGCAAAATCGGAAAATCAAAAATTAAAATTGTTATACATTCGGAAATTTCTGTTAGAACAGACAGATAAAGACCATCGCGTGACTACAGCACAGATTATTGATGAATTGACGAAACACGAGATCAAGGCAGAACGGAAGAGTATTTACGATGATATTGAATGTCTCCGATCGTTTGGAATGGATATCAAACGGGTGCAGAAGGATCGTACATACAGTTATTATGTTGCCAACCGTCCGTTTGAACTGCCGGAATTAAAGCTTCTAGTGGATTCTGTGCAGTCCGCGAAATTCATTACAAAGAAAAAGACGAATGAACTGATAAAAAAGATTGAAAAGCTTGCGGGAAAGTTCGAGGCATCACAGCTGCAGCGACAGGTTTTTGTTGCAGGACGTGTAAAAACGATGAATGACAGTATCTATCGAAATGTAGATCATCTGCATGCTGCAATTTCAGAAAATTCACAGATCCAGTTCCATTATTTTCAGTGGAATGTGAAGAAGGAGGCGGAGCTTCGTAAGGGTGGTGCATTTTATAAGGTAAGCCCTTGGGCGCTTACTTGCAGTGATGGGAACTATTATCTGGTTGCGTATGACGAGCAGGAGGAGAAAATCAAGCATTTCCGGGTGGATAAGATGCTGGATATTCAGATGACAGAAGAAAAGCGACTTGGCAGGGAAGTCTTTAATGAGTTTGACACGGCTGTCTATGATAAGAAGATGTTTGGCATGTTTGGGGGAACGGAAGAGCGTGTCAAGCTGCTATGTGATAATGAATTGGCAAACGTGATTCTGGACCGGTTTGGCAGGGATGTAAATTTGATTCCGAAGGGCGAAAAGCAGTTCACAGTAAATGTGGATGTTGCAGTCAGTCGGCAGTTTGTATTCTGGGTAATGGGACTTGGCGATGGAGCGAAAATTGTAGCCCCGGAGTCAGTTGTTTCGCTTGTGCAGGCAGAAATTGAGCGGCTGCAATTACAATATAAGAAAGAATGAACCAGGGATTTGGACGAAGAAAGACAGGAGCACATCGTAAATGGTGTGCTCTTTCTGTTTACTGTGAAAAACTGACAAATTTATGATCTGTATATTGTAAATTTGACGAAAATGTGGTTTTATAGGATGTAGGGGAACTAGAGACTATTATAAATAAGAAGGGAAATTTTATTATGCCAGTTTTTGATTTTTCAAGCTCGTCAAGCTCATCGAAGGAGCAGGCGAAGCCTGTCTGTACATATACATCATTTCTTTCCGATGCAAAAGAGAAAACACCGGAAGAACCAATCTTAGTGTTAGATAATACGAAACGGCAGTGGTCACATCATGCGTCCGGTATGTTTGCAAATCAGAGTAAGCGGACGGCGTTTGAGTTTAACGATACGGATGGAACATGGTCGGCAGATATTCTGCGCGTGGATGCGCGGTTTATCAGTCTGATCAAATGGCTCGGCGATAACCGGATTCCAATCCGTCTGTCTGGACAGAACATGGAGGATGGCTATGCCGTCTATAAGATCCGGGAGACTGCATATGGCGGTGCGACAAAGTTGTCCGCAGAGGATGGTTTCCTGCAGTTCATGATCGAGCGCCTGCTTGCAAGTAGTGCGGC
This sequence comes from Coprococcus hominis (ex Arizal et al. 2022), assembly GCF_040094675.1. NCBI lineage: Bacteria > Bacillati > Bacillota > Clostridia > Lachnospirales > Lachnospiraceae > Coprococcus > Coprococcus hominis (ex Arizal et al. 2022). The sequence goes on along the minus strand of NZ_JBBNHG010000011.1, from coordinate 20,239 downwards.
AGAGGAAGTCGAGGAGGACGAGGACGCGGACGAAGTCGGCGATGAGATGAAGCTCACAAGTCTGCAGAGCATTTCTGATTTCATGATGTGTGCAGGTAAGACGATGCCGGACAATATCCGTCTGTGGGCACGGCGGAATCTTGCAGTTGCTCGTTCGAGTGAGGTGTCACAGGAGGAACGCAGACATGCACAGCGTGCTCTTTCTATTATGCTGAACGTGCAGTGGAAGAGCAATTATTTCGAGGCGATAGATCCGGTGTGGGCAAGGAAAATCTTAGATGAAGAGCTGTACGGATTAGAGCGTGTAAAACAGAGAATCATGGAGACGATCATCCAGATCAACCGGACACATACATTACCGGCGTATGGACTTCTTCTGGTAGGACCGGCAGGAACCGGAAAATCTCAGATTGCATATGCGGTAGCAAGGATTCTGAAACTGCCTTGGACAACTCTCGATATGAGTTCCATTAAGGATCCGGAGCAGCTTACGGGAAGTTCGCGAATCTATGCAAATGCGAAACCTGGAATTATCATGGAAGCGTTCTCGAATGCAGGCGAATCGAATCTGGTATTTATCATCAACGAGCTGGATAAGGCGGCATCCGGCAAGGGAAACGGAAATCCGGCGGATGTGCTGCTGACACTTCTGGATAACCTTGGATTTACAGATAATTATATGGAATGTATGGTGCCAACGACAGGAGTTTACCCGATTGCAACGGCAAACAACAAGGAAGATATCAGTGCACCGATCATGTCGAGATTCGCGTTGATTGATATTCCGGATTATACATTTGAAGAAAAGAAGATTATATTCACGAAGTTCGCAATGCCGAAGGTACTGAAGCGCATCGGGCTTCGGGAAGAGGAGTGTGTTGTGACAGATGCGGGCTTAGATGCGGTGATCCATCAGTTTGAGAATACGACGGGAATTCGTGATATCGAGCAGGCGGCGGAACATCTGGCAGCAAATGCCTTGTATCAGATCGAGGTAGAGCATGCAGGACATGTGGTATTTGATGCTGCACAGGTAGAGACGTTGTTTGCATAATGGGATAGAGGAAAACAGGGAGTTTAATAAAAAATGTGTGAAAAGTTGGAGTTCAATGAGAAGTACAAAGCATTTACAGAAGTCTTGCACCGGGAGGTTCAGACCTTCGAACAGTGTGAGGAAGATGTGGTGCAGGCACTTGCGATTGTTGCAGACGATCTGAAGCTTGGCAAAGTGAAATATGAGCTGGATGCTCCGGTATCTAAGATCCGTCCGCACGGGGAGCATCGGGTTGGAAAATTATTTGATAATCAGAAGGGGGCATATGGAAAAGCAAAGCATCAGGTATTTGTACTGCCGGATGGCGGAACAATGACGTTTTCCGTTTATCCGTGTGAGGATGTGGACTACTCAAAGGAAGAACAGGATACGCAGCAGATTTTGCTGAAGGAGATATATATTCAGTTTAGCCGTGTTATGATGCAGGGATTACTGCGCGGCGTATTGCTGACGGATATGGCAACCGGTGTTGCGAATCCGGAGGCGTTTATGCAGTTTATTGGCAAACAGTTAGCGACCGGACAGATTCATACATACACGGTATTTTTCTTCAATGTGCATAATTTCAAATATGTGAATAAGATTTTCCCTTATGAAGAGGGGGACGTTATATTACGCAATTACGCCGGAATGGTAGATAAGATGTTGCTGGATGATGAGATTGTCGCGCGTCTGGGTGGCGATAATTTTGTCGCGTTGGTGAAGAATGAACGGAGTGAAATTATTTTATCGAAGCTCCAGAATCTCCGGCTGTATCATCGAACCGAAATCAAGGAAAAAGAGTTTGTATTCGGGGCGACGATCGGTGTCGGTAAGCTGGATGATATCCGGGCACCGCGAGATGTTATGGCACGCGCAAGTATTGCATATCAGGCTGCCAGACAGAAGGGCAGCGGAACGGTTGCATTTTATTCGACAGAGATCCAGAATAAAATAATGGAGGCACAGGGAATCATTGCAAGCTTTCTTCCTGCGCTCGAGGCACATGAATTTGTGGTCTATTATCAGCCGAAGGTCGATGCCAATACGAACAAAATCTGTGGTGCAGAGGCGTTGGTACGTTGGATGCATGAGGGCAGACTGATTCCACCGATGCAATTTATTCCACAGCTTGAACGGGAAGGAAGCGTGTGCAGGCTTGATTATTATGTATTGGAAGAAACATGTCGGTTTATCCGCAAGCGGCTGGATGAAGGAAAGACGGTTCCGTGTATCTCTGTGAATTTCTCCAGAAGACATCTGGAGGAAGATTATCTGGTGAAAAAGATTGTCAATGTGATTGACAAGTACGGTATCGATCATGGTTATATCGAGATTGAGCTGACAGAGAGTGAGGATTTTCAGAACTATGAGATTATGTCGGAGATTGTCGATGGACTTCGCAGCGAAGGTATCGCAACTTCGATTGATGATTTTGGAACCGGTTATTCATCCTTGAACATGATCAAGAAGGTAGATCTGAATGTGATTAAGATTGATAAGTCATTTATTCCAATGGAGACAGAATATCCGGGCAAGGAGACGGACATGGTAATGTTTGTCAGTATCGTTGATCTGGTGCGCAAGCTCGGGAAGAAGACGATTGCAGAAGGGGTAGAGACGAAGGAACAGTTACGGTATTTAAGACAGGTTGGCTGTGATATTGTGCAAGGATATGTATTTGATAAGCCGATGCCGGAAAGCGAATTTGAAGTACGGCTGGAACAGGGATATAAGGATGAGGAGTAACGATGGGTAGTGAAGAAAAACGATATGCATTATTGATTGATTCGGATAATGTATCTGCCAAATATATAGATACAATTTTTGATGAATTGGCGGACCGTGGTATGGTAACGGTGCGAAGAATCTATGGGGACTGGGCGCGAAGTGTCAATGGATGGAATCGAGCAACTTTGCTTCGAAATTCCATCGTTCCGATCCAGCAGTTCGCCTATACCCAGGGTAAGAATGCGACGGATTCGGCGATGATTATTGATGCGATGGATCTGCTCTATACTGGAAATCTGGATGGATTCTGCCTGGTGTCGAGTGACAGTGATTTTACCCGGCTGGCAGAGCGTCTGCGAGAGGCTGGTAAGGAAGTAGTCGGCATGGGTGAGAACAAGACGCCGGAAGCATTTGTCAAGGCGTGTACGAGCTTCAAAATGCTGGATGCGCTCATTCGCGAAGATATCTCACAGGTCACGGATGAGAAAAATGTTGCGAAAGTATCAACCGAGAAAAATGAAAACAGCTCGAATATTACAAGCATTAAGTCTATTCAGAAGGTAATCTATGATATCATTGATGGCAATGCTGATAATAATAAACTGACGCATGTCGGCGAGATTGGAAGCAAATTACAGGCACGTTTCTCTGATTTCGATGTGCGGAATTATGGGTACTCGAAGCTTACAACATTTATAAATGAGGCATTTGGTAATTTCGAGGTCATTTCCCAGAATCGTCAGAATTATGTGAAGATTATCGATGATGTTGTACCGAAGAGGGAAATTGAGGAGCAGATTATTCAGATTCTGAAGAAGAATCCACAGAAGAACAGCAATATGGGACTCTTAAACAGTACGTTAAAAAATGAGAACCGGAATTTCAGTATCAAGAAATATGGATACAGCAAATTTTCCAGCTTCCTGAAGAGCTTTGGCTGTTTTAAGATTGATGGAGATAAGGTGTCGCTACAGTAGGCGGGTATATATGCTATATATGAGAGCAGAAGTGAACGATACGGATGAAAGCGAAAAATAAGCATAAGGAGACGACATATGGGCAAATCCGGAATGAACGAAATCGAAGAAGATACAGCAAAAGAGACTGGGATGCAAGAACAGGGCAGGAAGAACAAACACAAAAGGAATAAAGATAAAGGACAGAAGCTTTCTGCCCGCGATGTAACAAAGCTTCTGAAGTGGGTGATCATCTTAGCGGTCGTAGTTATTCTGGTTGTGGTTGGCTATAAGCTTGCAAAGCAGCTTGGATGGTTCGGGTTGAAACCGAAGGTAGAGACGACGATCCTTACAAGCAGCCAGCTAGAACAGGTGTTGCAGATAGATGATTTATCAGTCTGTGAGATTACCTACAACGGTGTGGCAGAGGTGCCGCAGAAGAATCATCCGACGAAGGTTGTCTACTATGTCTCTTATGAGGCCGAAGTGAAGGCAAGTATCAACATGGCAGATATTGATGTTCAGATCGATGACAATGTCGGAGAAGGGCAGGCGAAGAAAATCATTGTGACGCTGCCGCAGTTGCAGGTCAAGCAGATTGATGTCGATATGGCTTCGCTTGACTATATGTTTGTCAAGAAGAGTGCGAACACGGCAGATGTATCCGAGGAAGCGTATGCGGCATGTATCGCAGATGCAGGTTCTGAATGCCGGGGAAATGAAGTGTTCTTACAGATGGCGAAAGAAAATTGTGAGAATACAGTCAAGGCACTGCTCATGCCGATCATAGAGAATCAGGATGAGTCGTATGAACTGGTGATTCAGTAGGGGACGAAGGAGGAGAAACAAATGAAGAAATTAAAAAAATTCGTAGTCCTTTGTCTTGCAGTTATTATGCTGTTCACTGCATGTGGAAAAAAAGGTGAAGAAGTAACGAAAGAATTGAGCATTACGCAGATGCAGACAATCTGTGAGCTGGCAACACTCAAATGTTATTATCATAATGTGGCAAAGCTGACGAAGGAAAAGGAAGTTCTGTGGTGGGATACATCGGCAGAGCTTTGGATCGAGTATTCCGGCATCGTAAAGCTCGGTGTGGACATTGCGAATCTGGATATGCAGGTAGATGGCGATCAGGTAACGATCACGATGCCAAAGGCGGAGGTGCTTAGCTGTCAGGTGGATCAGACGTCGTTAAATGAAGACTCCTATTACACAACCCGTGAAGGACTTGGCGCAGAGAAGATCAATGCGGACGATCAGACGGAAGCAATCAAGACTGCACAGGAAAATATGCTGGAGAATGTCCAGTCGGATGAATCCCTGTTGCAGCAGGCGCAGCAGCGGGCACAGGAGCTGTTAGAGCAGTATGTGAAGAACGTCGGTGATGCGATGGGCAAAACGTATGAAGTGAGTTTTGTGATTGCGGACGAAGCCGGAACTAATACAGTAAGTACAGATGAAAGTGATAATTGATAGGAATGAAAAAGAGCCGTTGCGATTGCAACGGCTCAAGTTCTTTGAGGGGAGGGAGTTTCGATTTATGTTAATCCTCGTCCTCGACCTCTCTACGCAGATAAATTAGTTTTCGGAATGCTGGTACGATCTGTGCAGCAACGACTGCTTTCACAAGATCAAGTGCAATAAAAGGAAGAAAACCGGCTACAAAAGCAGCCTTGATACTGCAACCTGATGCGATCATAATCCAGAGAGAACCGACTGCATCAACGAGAACAGCGGATAACATAGCGACAATAGTATAACGGATACGATTGTACTTCTTTCCGCGAAAGATCGGAATCAAAATGGCGATGAAGATAAAGGCGAAGGAAAAACCGCCATATGTGCCAAATAAATATCCCGGACCTGCCTGTCCACCAACGAATACCGGAACACCGACCAGTCCGAGTAACATCCAGATCAGTCCGATGAAGAAGGATTCTGCAAGTGGAAATACAAGTGCAATCAGGGTGATTACAAAATTCAAAAGAGTGATGTGTGTTCCGTTTGGCAGCGGGATGCTGATATAAGCGGATACACACAGGATGGCTGCGAAAAGTGCCATCATGACAATTGAGTAGGTTGAAAATTTGCTTTTTGTTTTTGTGTCCATTTCTTTTTCTCCATAGTTTCTGTTATAATAGCCATGCTATTGTTGAATTCATAGCAGGTACATGATGTAGAATAGCAGATGAAAATAAGAATGTCAACCTAAAATGGATAGAAAAGTTGACATTGTAAACTTTGGGAAATATAATAGGAAACATTGAGTGAGAAAATGAAGAACAAATTTGAAAAAATATTTGAACAACTGGCTGATTTTCATATGCTTGATGGATACGATGGCTGGATGATCGGGGCGTGTGTGTATGCGCAGCGGGAAGCGGCAGGAGAACGCGTATCAGGCACAGAATTTGGCTGTGGGAATGATCTGACAGTAGTTCAAAATCAGAAAATCAAAATTCAAAATTCCTGCAAGTCCGAGATTGTGAAGGAAACTGCAAGCTTTGCGGTTATGCGAAATCAGATGGAAGAGGATGGAATCGTGTATCAACTGGAGTTGCATGTAGTGAAACCGGAGGTGCAGGGGGCAGTTACTAGCAAACAAGCAGGTATGGAAAAAAATATGGCCATGAATGTCGAGAAATCAAAGCTGGAAGAACAGCGGATGAATCTACACCATTCGGTCGGAACGGAAGAAAACGCGGACACAGGCGGGGAAAAAACGTTTTCATTTACGCATTCCGATATCCTTCGATTTGTGGATGCCGTAGGCGATACGAATTCGATTCACCGGACGGCGCATGCGGTTGTGCCGGGGCTTTTGATGGTGGAGAGGATGCTTGATATGTGGATGAAAAAACAGCCGGAAACGGAAACTGATGTAGAGTTGCAGGCGGGAATGAAGAACGAGATGCAGGCAGGCGCGCAGGCGGGAATGAAGAACGAGATGCAGGCAGGTGTGCAGGTGGAAACGCAAAATGAGATGCAGGCGGGAATGCCGGATAGCAAAACGTTTATTTGCAGATTCCGTTTTGAAAAACCGGTATATGTAGATGAGAAGCTGCAGATCCAGGCAAGAACCGAACACGGAAAGCAGATCTATGAATGTAAACGAGAGGATAGGGAAATCGTATGGAACATGCGTATATTATAGACGGACGCCGCAGCTATATCGGTGTCGAAAATGGAATGTATAAACATCTGCCAGCCGAGGTGCTTGCGGCGGAGGTACTCTGTGCGCTTGTACCGGAAGATGTACGTCAGACTGTCGATGAGGTGATCGTCGGAAATGGAGTTGGAGCCAGTGGAAATATTGGCAGACTGGCAACGCTTACGGCACATTTCCCACAGGCGGTTCCCGCGTACACAGTGGATATGCAGTGTGGATCGGGATTGGAAGCACTGACGATTGCCGCGGCGAAGATCCGAAGTGGACAGGCAGATCTGATTGTGGCAGGTGGCGTGGATAGTTCGTCAACGGCACCGCGACGTGCGTATAACCGGAATCATCCGGACTATGAACGCTATGGAGGCGAGGAATCCTTTTATTCCGTCGCAAAATTTGCACCGGGCGAGCATGATCCGTATGCGATGATCCGCGGCGCAGAGCGTGTGGCACTGGATGTGCAGATGACCAGACAGGAATTAAATAAATGGGTATTACGTTCACATTCTCTCGCAAAACAGGCAAGAGAAGCTGGCGTGCTAGAACCATATCTGGTCGGCGTGCAGGGGGCAACTGCAGACGCGGGTATCAGGGATCGCATAAGTGAACGATTCTTAGATAAGCTACCACCGCTTTTGCCGGACGGAGCGATACTAACAGCCGGAAATACATGCTTGATGCATGATGGTGCGGCATTTTTGATGGTGGCATCGGAGCGGTATGTAAAGGAGCATAATCTGACACCGCTTGCGGAAATCGTTGATTCCGTAACGGTTGGCGGGAACCCGGACAAAAGCCCGGAGACAGCAATACTTGCCATTCAGAAATTACTTGCCAAGACGAAACATACGGCGGAAGATATCGCGGTATTTGAATGTAATGAGGCATTTGCAGTAATTGATGAGCTTTTTGCGCGTGCCTATCCGGAAGCAGTTGACCATTACAACCGGTATGGTGGGGCGCTCGCATATGGACATCCATATGGCGCCTCAGGAGGCATCATTACGATACATGCATGCCGGGCGCTGCAGGAGACACCGGGCTATGCAGTATGCAGCATTGCGGCAGCCGGCGGCATCGGACATGCGCTGTTGCTGCGGGCGGGAGGAATGTAACATGCAGTATATTGATTATCTGACAAAACAACCATCGGACAAAGACGCAATCATCATCAATGGTGATCGCTATACATACGGAAAGCTCTATGTGCTTGTGCAGGATGCACGCGCGCGCCTTCCGCAGGTTGCAGAAAAACATCTGTATCCGATTCGGGAGACCGGAATCCTGAAACAGTTGGTTTTATTTCTGGCGTGTGCGGGAACAAATCAGGTACCAGTTATCGTGCCGGCGGACAGCAAACTTGAAGTAACAGATCCGCTGTTTGATACGCCCGTGCCGGAGCGCGCGGTAATGGCAGTGATGACATCCGGAACAACCGGGATTCCGAAGATTTTATTCCGAAGCTTTGAAAGTTGGGCGGATTTCTTCGCGATACAGAATGCGGTGTTTGGCGTGGATGCGGACAGCCGGCTGTTCGTACAGGGAAGCCTTGCATTTACCGGGAATCTGAATCTCTATATGGGACAGCTTGCGGCAGGCGGCACGCTGATTGCGGAGGATGTATTCCTGCCGGGCAAATGGGAGCAGGTGATGGCGCGCGAAAGGGCGAACGGTATTTACCTGATTCCGTCCAAGTTACTTATGCTGCCTCGCGTATTTAAGGGTGTAAATGCGAATATCCGCACGATCATTTCGGGCTCGCAGAGCCTTGGGCGAAAGGATGCGGAAGTGTTGAAGAAGATATTTCCGAATACGGAGATTACATTATATTACGGTGCGAGCGAGCTGAATTATATCACGTATGTGAAGTCCGCGGACATGACGGAAGAGCGGAACCTGATCGGCAAACCATTTCCGGGAGTGCGGGTGTTCATACAGGATGATGAAATGTACGTGGACAATGCATTTCACGTGGAGAATATTACCGTGCCGTATTCGCTGAAGGATAGCGGGCGGATGGATTTGCAGGGGAATTTCTATTTCCTTGGACGGACGGATGATATCGTTGGCGTGCGTGGACGCAAGGTGTCGATGATGAAGATTGAAAATGCGTTGGAGGAAGTCGCCGGTATCACAGAGGCGGCGGTCGTTCTGCTTCCGAAGGAAAAGGATGCGGACATGCCGGCGGAGATCGTGAGTGCATTTGTGACGGTGGAAGGCACGGACGTGCCAGAGAATCTGCGGCAGCAGTTGAAGGAAAAGTTGGCGGATTTTGAGATTCCGAAGCGTGTGATTGTTCTGGAGGCGTTCCCGAAGAACACAAGTGGGAAAGTGGATAAAGCGCGGTTAAAGAAGATGTGGATAGAGCAAGAGCCACAATAAATTTATTTCACAGTATGGAGGACCGGACGGTGATACGGGCAGAACAAGTAAGATTTCAATATAAAAAGCGCGACGTTGATGGAAACGTGATTGCGACGGAAGAAATCTTAAAGGGTGTAGATCTTACAATTAAAAAGGGCGAATTCATTGCGCTGCTTGGCAGAAATGGTTCCGGCAAGACGACGTTCTCGAAGCAGTTAAATGCAATCCTTCGACCGTCGGAAGGTACGGTGACGGTAGACGAGATGGGAACCAGGGATGCGGAGAAGCTGTACGAGATTCGCCAGCACGTCGGTATGGTGTTCCAGAATCCAGACAATCAGATGGTGGCAGCAAATGTGGAAGAAGAGGTTGCATTCGGCCCGGAGAATCTGGGTATGGAGTCAGATACCATCGTGGCACGTGTGAAGCAGGCACTCGAACAGGTGCGGATGTGGAAGCGGAGAAAGACGGCTCCGAATCATCTGTCGGGCGGACAGAAACAGCGGATTGCGATTGCAGGAATTCTTGCGATGCACCCGGATTATATTGTCTTAGATGAACCGACTGCGATGCTTGATCCGAAAGGACGGAAAGAAGTGATGGAAGCGTTACAGCGGTTGAATCAGGAACAGGAAATGACTGTGATTCTGATTACCCACGATATGGAAGAGGCGGCACTTGCGAGCCGGGTGATTCTGCTTGCGGACGGACAGATGCGATTTGATGGAAGGCCAGAGAAATTCTTCGGAGCGGATGCATTGCTTGCGGAGATGGGGATGGAGGCACCGCTTTCTTATCGTGTGAGGAAATTAATAGATAGTGATGTGTTCGAGAAAAAGATTGGAGATGCGAGAGTAGAGGAGGCTACGATTGACAAAAGGGAAAAAGTAGCAGAATATGATAAAACTGGAAGAGAATGGGAAGCAAGCTCTGAGCTGGTAGATAAGAAAAAAAACAAAAAGGCTGAAGCAGAGACAGATGAAAAAAATCAAGATCTCCTCTCCCTGCAACATGTTAGCTATATTTACAGCCCGGGAACAGCGTACGAGAAGGTTGCCTTAGACGACGTGAATCTGTCGCTTGGCAAGGGGGAGATTGTTGGACTTGCCGGACATACCGGTTCTGGTAAATCCACCATGATCCAGCTTTTGAACGGGCTTTTGAAACCGACTGGCGGAACGGTTACATTTGAGGGAAAGGATATTCATGCAAAGGGATATTCTGGGAATTATCTGCGCAGTAAGGTTGGCATGGTGTTCCAATATCCGGAGCATCAGATGATCTGCGATACCGTGTGGGAGGATGTCGCATTTGGACCAAGTAAGCAGGGCTTGACCGGGGAAGCATGCGAGACGCGTGTGGAGGAAGCACTTCGGTTTGTTGACCTGCCAGAGAAATATTATCAAGCATCGCCATTGCAGCTATCGGGCGGACAGAAGCGGCGTGTGGCGATTGCAGGTGTGCTTGCGATGCATCCGGAATATATCATATTGGACGAGCCGGCAGCGGGATTAGACGCAGCAGGAAAGCGCGAAATATTCGACCGGATCCGGCGGATGAGCCGGGAGCAGGGAATCGGAGTTTTACTTGTCTCGCATAGTATGGAGGACCTGGCGGAATACGCAGACCGGATTATTGTGTTGGACGATGGAAAGAAGATATTGGATGACCGACCGGCGCAGATATTTGCCAAGCGGGAGACGCTTGCAGACTGTGGACTGGATGTACCGGAAACTGTGAAACTGGCGGACAAATTGCGCGCAAACGGGTACCAAATTCCACAGAACGTGATTCGAGAGAAAGAGCTGCTCGATTATCTTGGTAATTGCACAAACAGTACAGCAGGAAGAAAAAGCGTTGATACTGAGAACAGATTGGATGAAAGGAAGCAGGGAGATAATTTATGATTCGAGATATTACAATTGGACAATATTATCCTTCGGATTCTCCGATTCATCATCTGGACCCGCGTGTCAAGTTATTCGCAACGCTTCTCTATATCATCGGGCTGTTTCTTAGCAAAAGTTTGATCGTATTTGCGGTGGCAGGCGTAGTATTGATTGCATGTATCGTGATATCGAAGGTGCCGTTTCGATATATGATCAAGGGGCTAAAGCCGGTGTGGATATTGCTGGTATTTATCTGTATCGTAAATGTGTTTTTCGGAAAAGGAGAAATGCTGTATTTCCAGTGGAAGTTTATTCACATCTACCGGGAAGGAATCATGCAGGCGGTTGTCCGTGTTGTGCGGTTGATGGAGCTGATTTTGGGGTCGTCACTTATGACATACACAACGACGCCGACCGAGCTGACGGACGGCCTGGAGAAAGCATTTCATCCGCTTACAAAGATTCATGTACCGGTGCATGAGATTGCACTCATGATGTCGATTACGCTCCGCTTCATTCCGATTCTGATCGAAGAGCTGGACCGGATCATGAAGGCACAGACGGCACGAGGCGTGGATTTCGAGGCAGGAAATGTGTTCCAGAAGTTGAAACGTACCGGACGGATTCTGATGCCACTTTTTGCATCTGCAGTTGGACGGGCGGGCGATCTGGCACTTGCGATGGAAGCACGTTGTTATCAGGCTGGCAGACCGAGAACGAAGATGTATCCGCTTCGATATGTACGTGCGGATGGCGTCGTGTATGTGCTGGCAATCGTATATCTGGCAGGGATGATCGTGTTGAAAGTAATGGTTGGATAATATAAAAACCTATTGACAAATAAAATAACACTGTTATAATAACGATGTTATGAAAAATAAAACAATATAAATAACAGCAACAACTAACGAAGAGAAGGAGTAGCTCATGCGACGTGAGACAGCCGGTGTGACGGAATCCCTGCTTCAGGCAGCGAAGGAAGAATTCCTTACCTATGGATTCCATGATGCCAGCATGCGGCGGATATCGGCGGCATGCGGAGTCAGTACCAATTCCATATATACCCGGTTTGGCGACAAGAGCGGACTTTTCACCGCAATCGTACAGGAAGCGGCAGATGGTCTGATGGAGATGTATATGCAGAGCATACAGAAGGCAACCGAGTGTCCGGACATGGATCATGCCATCGAGGAGGGCAACGAGGGAACCGATCAGGTATTGGCGTATATCTACGGGTATAAGGAAGAATTTCAGCTTCTATTCTGCCATTCGGCGGGGACAGAATATGAAGATTACTTTGATAAGCTCGCGGCAATCGAGGAGCAGTATTACAACATATTTGCGAAGCAGTATGCAAATGAGAATGCGACCGCGGATGAATTTTTTATCCACGTATTCTGTAGAACCGGCTGGCAGTATATCTACGAGGTGCTGACACACGACAAGCCATACGATGAGGCAGCAGCCTTTATGAAGAATGTACAAATCTTCAATTTCGCAGGTTGGAAATCAGTTTTTGGATTGGAATAACAGGCAGTGCATAGCGATGTGCACTGCCAAAAAAATAAAATACAAGTTAGCAAAAACTAACTCAAAATAAACGTTCAAGGAGGTTTTGTCATGAAGGCAAAAAAGCAAAGTGCATTGTCAAGACTTATGAAAATTGCCGGGAAGCATAAGTATTTTTCCTATGCATCCTGCGTCCTGGCAGCAATCAGTGCATGGGTTGCGCTGATTCCGTTTTATGATGTGTGGCGCATCATAAAAGAGGTCTTGGAAGTAAGACCGGACTATTCCAAAGCAACACACATCACATCGTATGGATGGCAGGCGGTAGGATTTGCCCTGCTCGCAATGGTGCTTTATATCGGAGCTTTGATGTGCTCCCATAAGGCAGCATTCCGCGTGCAGACAAATATGCGTATCGCGATGATGAACCACATCATGAAGCTTCCGCTTGGTTATGTGGAGACAGAGGGAACCGGAAAGATTCGAAAGATCGTTATGGATTCCTCCGCAGCGACAGAGACATTTCTGGCACACAACCTGCCAGATAAGGTCGTATCAAGAGCAACACCGATCGGGCTGCTTGTACTGATGGCAGGCTTTGACTGGCGTCTTGGTCTGATCAGCCTGATTCCTGCCGTATTCGCATTCCTTATCATGGGTACGATGATGATGGGACCGAAGATGGCAGAGGATATGAAGCAGTATCAGAACTCACTGGAGACAATGTCCTCCGAGGCGGTAGAGTATGTGCGAGGCGTACCGGTCTTAAAGACATTTGGACAGACAATCTTCTCATTCAAACGGTTTAAGGCAGCCATCGATGAATATGAGAAATGGACGATCGATTATACGAAATCCATGATGATTCCGATGATCGGATTTACCGTATTCTGTAATGGTATTTTCGCAGCGCTGATCGTAGCTGCTTATACATTAGGTGGAAATACAGTCACAGACAAATTCGTATTGAACCTGATCTTCTACATATTGGTGACTTCGGTACTTACCACAACGCTGATGAAGGTTGCATATGCAGGTGAATCACAGATGCTCGTCGAGGATGCATTGAACCGGATGGATGAGGTGCTAAATGCGAAGGAACTTCCGGAGTCAGCAAATAAGCAGACATCGAAGGATGCATCCATTGCGTTGAAGGACGTGACATTTGCTTACGATGAGGCAAAGGCAAATGCAATCGACGGCATCACGCTTTCCGTCAAGGCAGGTTCCCATATCGCGTTTGTTGGTCCGTCCGGTGGTGGTAAGACGACGCTGGCATCACTGATTGCAAGATTCTGGGATGTCAAGAGTGGCAGCATCGAGATCGGTGGCGTGGATGTGAGGAACATTGACAGCAAGGAGCTGATGAATCAGGTATCATATGTATTTCAGGATAGTAAGCTGCTTAAGACCTCCATTCTGGAAAATGTTCGTATGGGCAGACCGGATGCGACGGACGCCGAGGTAATGGAAGCGCTGGAGAAGGCGCAGTGCAGCGACATCATCGAGAAGCTTCCGGACGGTGTGAACACGGTGATCGGCTCGAAGGGAACGTATGTATCCGGTGGTGAGATGCAGCGCCTGTCGATCGCGCGGGCATTCCTTAAGAATGCGCCAATCCTGATCTTAGATGAGGCGACCGCATTTGCTGATCCGGACAATGAGAGACAGGTGCAGCGCGCATTTGAGAATCTGTCCAAGGATAAGACAGTAATCATGATCGCACATCGTCTGTCGACGGTGACAAATGCGGATCAGATCTACGTATTGAAGGACGGAAAGATTGCAGAGTCCGGTACACATGATGCGCTGGCAGCCAAGGACGGCATCTACACACATATGTGGAACGAATATAACAAGTCCGTGAACTGGCAGGTAGGAAAGGCAGGTGCAACCGCATGATCGAGAAATTGAAACATAAATACGCACTGTCCGAAAACGGTGCAAAGAACATGATAAAAGCGTTTGTGGCAGTCACAATCGCGAACCTTGTGCTGATGCTGCCGGTTGGGCTTCTGTATCAGCTTACCTCGTATCTGCTTGATGGCAAGGTGCCAAAGGATAAGCTTGGATTCTTCATCGGCGGAATCGTCGTAGTATTTTTACTTGTAGCAGTTACAACTTATTTCCAATATAACGCAACCTTCTTTTCCACCTATGTCGAAAGTGGTGTGCGTAGACGTGCGCTTGCTGAGAAGCTTCGCCGCCTGCCACTTTCCTTCTTCGGGAAGAAGGATCTGTCCGATCTGACGAATACGATCATGTCAGACTGTGCATTGCTCGAGACAGGAAGCTCCCACTGGATTCCGGAGCTGATCGGTTCGATGATCTCCACAACGATTATTGTAATTGGATTGTTGTTCTTCAACTGGAAGATGGCACTTGCCGCTGTATGGGTGATGCCGATTGCATTTATCATCGTACTGACTTCAAGAAAAGGTCTGAAGTCTGTACAGAAGAAGACAATGACATATAAGCTTTCCTGTCTTGATGGAATTCAGGAGGGACTGGAGACGATCCGTGACCTGCGTTCAAACAACATGACAGAGACGTACATGGAAGGCTTGAACAAGAAGATCAAAGCCGTAGAGAAAAATGCCATCGTGCTGGAATTTAAGAATGCAGCTTATGTATGTTCCGCACAGATGATCCTGAAGCTCGGCATTGGAACGGTTGCATTGGTTGGTAGTATCCTGCTTGTAAATGGAGAGATCAATGTACTGACATTGTTCGTGTTCCTGCTTGTTGTAACAAGAATGTATGAGCCTTTGCAGATTGCATTGCAGAACCTGTCCGCTCTGATCAGTCTGGAGCCGAGCTGTGAGCGTATGGATGAGATCCTGTCACACGAAGAGCAGACCGGCGCAGAGATACTGACGAACAAGGGCTATGATATTGTATTTGACCACGTGGCATTTGCCTATGACAGTGGCGAGCAGGTGCTCTCCGATGTCAGCTTCACGGCAAAGCAGGGGCAGGTAACAGCTCTGATCGGTCCATCTGGTGGTGGTAAGACAACCGTATCGAGACTGGCGGCAAGATTCTGGGATATCCAGAAAGGTACTGTTACAGTTGGAGGTATGGATGTATCGAAGGTCGAGCCGGAGACATTACTTTCCCTGTATTCCATCGTGTTCCAGGATGTGACACTCTTTAACAACACGGTTATGGAGAACATCCGGATCGGTTGCAAGGATGCAACGGACGAGGAAGTTATGGCAGCAGCCAGGCTTGCAAACTGTACGGACTTTATCGAGAAATTACCGGACAAATGGAACACCATGATCGGGGAAAATGGTTCCGAATTATCCGGTGGTGAGCGGCAGAGAATCTCCATCGCACGTGCATTCTTAAAGGACGCACCAATCATCTTGATGGATGAGGCAACCGCCTCGCTGGATGTGGATAATGAGTCCGTGATTCAGGAGTCCATCTCCAAGCTGATCCGGAACAAGACAGTTCTGATTATTGCACACCGTATGCGTACGGTCGATGGGGTTGACCAGATCATTGTATTAAAGGATGGCGTGGTAGCTGAGCAGGGAACACCGTCAGCGTTGAAGGAGAAGAATGGTATCTATAAGCATATGGTCGATGTGCAGTTAGAGAGCGAACAGTGGAAATATAACCAGGTATAAGAACGAGATGTGAAGACATTCCAGAGTATAGACTTTGGAGTGTCTTTTCTTTTACAAAGAAATGCAAATGCTATCTTGTCTGCGGATCAAAATAAGCATACAATAAGGACAGTGTTGGGGAAAGGGAGGAACGCTGACATGCGTTATTATATTGCAGATTTACATTTCTGCCATGAAAATTTGAATACACGTATGGACTGTCGCGGCTTTGAGAGCGGCGAAACCATGAATGAATATATGATCGCACAGTGGAACTCACGTGTGCGGAAACGTGATGAAGTTGTAATCTTAGGAGATTTCTGTATTTCGAAAAAGGGTGAAGCAGCAAATGCCATTCTGGAGAGGCTGAATGGCAGGAAGTATCTGATCATCGGAAATCACGATTATTTTATTGCAAACAAACAATTTGATCCATCGCGTTTTGAATGGATTACGCATTATAGAGAAATCAATGATAACAACCGCAAGGTGATTCTGTGCCATTATCCGGTTATGTGCTACAACGGGCAGTACCGCCGGAATGCTAAGGGAGAACCGAAGACATACATGCTGTATGGACATGTGCATGACACATATGACGAGTATCTGATCGATGATTTCCAACGCCAGACGCGTGCATCTACGCGCCCGGTGCTAGGAAAATCTGGCGAGGAAGAAATGGTTTCTATCCCCTGCCAGATGATTAATTGTTTTTGTATGTTCTCGGATTATGTCCCGCTCACACTTGATGAATGGATCGAAGTGGACCGGAAGCGGCGGGACGGAATGAAACGGGAGGATGATTGTTAAGGATTCTTTTTTGGTTCTGACTCAATCCGGCTGTACCGGAAGTCGCAGCAGGCTGCACCTTCGGCGATCGTCTGTGTCCGGACTAAGCGCATGTGCATCATGTCGGCAAGCACATAGTCCATGCGGCAGAGATATTTGGCAAGTTCGAAACAGCCCTCATCCCGGCACAGACTGCAGATGCCGCATGTATGATAATCATAGCCAAGCTCGAAATCATCATTCGCGCCGCCTTCTAAGATGTCAACCACCCAGTCATTTTCGTATTTCCGTTTATGGGAGTCAGCAGACCACTTTTTCCGGGCTGGAAGCTTCTTCACATCGAGATAGCTGTCTGCATTTCCCATGACCTTGTGGAACAACTGATTGGCGGAAAGTCCATCCTTATACAGGGCATAACATTCCTCCGGGGATAAGGTTGTGTTCCGGTTTAATGCGATGAAATATGCGCCCATGCAGTAGGAACTCATCAGCCGGGATTTGCCGATATCCTTGGCGCGCGTCAGGATGGCACGGTATTCCTGTTTGATCGCCTTGCTGTCAATCTGCAAATGATGTCTTTTTGCCTGCTTCATGCAGGAGCTGTGATAAAAATATCCAAATAATTTCTGTGAGAATCCGTACTTCAACTAAATCATCCTTTCTTAGCAAAATCTATCTCAATGATTTGGCACATCTTGGACTTGTAATCCAAGTGCCGCTTCGATGCCGTGCATCAGCACATCCATCGCCTCTAAAAATGCCTGCTTCATCTCCTCGGTGAAGCCGTCCTTGCAGGTATCATCGGCGATCATCTCACAGATCATCGAGAACTCAGACAACGACAGCATGTAACATGTTTTCTCGGATAGCTGATTCTTCGCAAGTCCACGCACGTATAACTCATGATAAAAGCGCGTTGCGAATTCGTTGCATCGAGTGATATAAACTTTGCGGAAGTTCCGGATATAGGTGCCGGAATCGTTCTTTAACAGCATGTGGAAGAGCTGCATATCGTCCTCTAACAGCTCGAGGGTCCGGATGGATATGCGGGAATAGAATACCTGCATCAGCTGCTCGTCGGACATTGCCGAAAAGTCAATATCCAGCATGGACTCACTCAGTGCCATCAGCTTATTTCCGCTCTCTGCGAATATCTCGCCGAACATTTCTTCCTTTCCTGAAAAATGCTTGTATATCGCACCGGGGGTAATGCCTGCCCGCGAAGCAATCTTTCGCATGGATGCTTCCTGATAGCCACATTCCAAGAAAATCTCTTTCGCACTTTGTAAAATTGTCGCTCTGGTCGCTTTTGTGCTCTCGCGCATAATTGTACTCCTTTGGTAAACGCTGTTTACTTTATAGCACAGGAAACGGGGAAATGCAAGGGGAAATGTTGAGGTGAAGGAAAAATAATCAATTCTATTAAATTCAAAATCAAAAATTTTATTTTTATCATCCGCACAATTATGATAGAATTAAGCGTAAGTGAATTATAACAGAAGCGACGAATGAGGGAGGATATAAAAATGGCAGAAGGAAAAGATTTATTGCAGGTACTATGGAGTGGGGCAGATGTACTGCGTGGAAAGATGGACGCCAATGAGTACAAGACATACTTGCTTGGATTGGTTTTCTATAAATACTTATCAGATTCGTATCTATCAAAAGTGTATGATCTGCTGAATGATGCGAAGCCGGAGAGTCTGGAAGAGGCACAGACCGCTTACGAAGAAATTATGGAGAGTGAAGATGCAGAGGAGCTGCTGGAGGAATTGAAAGAATCTTTGCATTATACATTAGATCCGGACATGACTTATGTCAGCATCTTAAAGGATGCGAAAAACAACGCATTCAATCGAGAGAAATTACAGGCAGCATTTAACCGGATCGAAGAGTCGGATGAATTGTTTCATGGACTATTTGCAGATGTAGATCTGTATTCGAATCGTTTGGGAACCGGAGATCAGAAGCAGAGCGCAACGATCGCAGAAGTAATTAAGGTGTTGGACGATGCAGATCTGATTCATACCGAGGGCGATGTACTGGGAAATGCATATGAGTATCTGATCGGTCAGTTTGCTTCGGAAACGGGAAAGAAAGCAGGAGAATTCTATACACCACATGGACCGGCGCAGATCTTATGTCGGATCGCGATGACCGGACAGGAAAATAAAAAAGGATTGCAGGTATATGATCCGTGTATGGGTTCCGGTTCTTTGATGCTTAGCTGTAGAAATTATTCCACAGAGCCAGACTTTATCAAATATTACGGTCAGGAACTGATGCCATCCACTTACAACCTTGCTCGTATGAATATGTTTCTGCATGGCGTACTGCCAGAGAATCAGCATCTGCGAAATGGAGATACCCTGGATGCAGACTGGCCAACCGATGAAGAAACAGAGTTTGATGCAGTTACGATGAATCCACCTTATTCTGCAAATTGGTCGGCAGCAGAAGGCTTCAAACAGGATGAACGATTTATGGATTATGGTGGAAAGCTGGCACCGAAATCAAAGGCGGATTATGCATTTTTGTTACATGGTTTTTATCATCTGAAACAGACAGGAACTATGGCAATCGTGTTGCCACATGGTGTGTTGTTCCGTGGAGCAGCAGAGGGAAGCATAAGGAAGACATTGCTGGAAAATGGTTCGATCTATGCGGTGATTGGTCTGCCATCGAACATGTTCTACAATACGTCGATTCCTACTTGTATTATCGTGCTGAAGAAGCACCGCGAAGGGCGCGATGTGTTATTTATCGATGCATCTAAATTGTTCGAAAAAGAGAAAAAGCAAAATGTGATGAAAGAGGAACATATCGATCATGTTCTGGAATTATACAATAATCGTAAGACGGTGGAGAAAGAAGCATATCTCGCCTCTTATGATGACATTGTGGCAAATGATTTTAATTTGAACATCCCAAGATATGTGGATACAACGGAAGAAGAGGAAGAAATCGACTTAAAGGCATTGACACAGAGTATGCGCGAGACAGACAAGCAGATCAAAGAGGAAAATGCAGCGTTAGTCGGAATGATGAAAGAACTGACCTTCCAGGATGATGCGACGAAAGAGGCTGTTGAGGCGTTTATTCGTGTGCTTGAGGAGGTGTAAAATATGAATACACCGAAGATTCGATTTAAGGGATTCAAAGACGATTGGGAACAGCGTAAG
>NZ_JBBNHG010000010.1:0-9113 GCF_040094675.1 Coprococcus hominis (ex Arizal et al. 2022) | reverse complement strand
AATCTGCGATTCCTATGCGCCCTCCGCTCGCCATCCATGGCTCAGTGGCGGCTTGTTTGAACATCGTGTTCAAACATGGCTGCTATAATTCACAGAACATCAAGAACTTCTAAACTTCAAACATATCGTATATCTTCATGAATCAATCTGGATCTATATAATACTACTTCTAACCAGTTTCGTTAATTTCGTTTTCTATATCATATATGACACATGTGTCTTTCGTATATACTATAACAAAAAAATGCACAGGCATCTAATTTTTTGATGTCTGTGCATTGTATGCTTCTTTATTTACACTTCAATTTAACTTACGACAACACCTTCGACAGGAATTCTTTGAGTCTCGGATTCTTTGGATTGCCGAAGAACTCTTCCGGTGTGCCGGATTCCAAGATCTGACCATCGTCGATAAAGAGAACTTTGTTTGCAACTTCCTTTGCAAATCCCATCTCATGGGTAACGATGATCATCGTCATGCCTTCCTTTGCAACTGCCTTCATCAAATCCAATACCTCGCCTACCATCTCCGGATCAAGCGCGGAGGTTGGCTCATCGAACAGGATCACATCCGGATTCATTGCAAGTGCACGCACGATTGCCACACGCTGCTTCTGTCCGCCGGAAAGTGTAGACGGATATACGTCTGCCTTGTCTAACAGTCCGATTCTCTTCAGCAGATCTTCTGCTTTTTCTTTCGCTTCCGCTACAATCTTTGCCTTGGTCGTTGTGATTTCGATTTTCTCCTGCTTCTCCTTGCGGAACAGGTTTGTAAGCGGAAGGAACCGGTTGTGGCGTTTCGCCTTCTTCAGATCCTGGCACTGTACATAGACCGGTGCAAGCATGATGTTCTGGATAACTGTCTTATTATTGTACAGATTAAAATGCTGGAACACCATTCCCATACGGCGGCGGTGAATATTGATATCAACCTTTGGATCTGCAATATCAACACCATTGAAGATGATCTGTCCGCCTGTTGGATCTTCCATACAGTTCAGGCAGCGCAAAAATGTACTCTTACCGGAGCCGGAAGGACCGATGACAACCATAATGTCGCCCTTGTCCACAGTGACGTTGATGCCTTTCAAGACTTCATTGTCACCAAAATGTTTTTCAAGATCAATGACTTCTATCACTCTTTCTCAGGCTCCTTTCCATCATTTTAATTCCAAAGCTGATCAGCAGGACAAGCACGATGTAGATGATTGCCATAACCAGATATGGAATCATGAACTCGTAGCTGTTGCTTCCGATGAAGTTGAATGCCACATACAGATCTGAAGCACCAACAAAGCTGACTACGGAAGTTTCCTTGATCAACGATATAAATTCATTTCCAAGTGTTGGCAGGATATTCTTGACTGCCTGTGGAATGACGATCTTGCGCATAGTTGTCGCAAAGCTCAAGCCCATCGCACGTCCACCTTCCATCTGTCCCGGATCTACGGAGAGGATACCGCTTCGCATGATCTCGGAGATGTATGCACCACTGTTTAAGCCAAATACCATAATAGATACCTGTACGCCTGTCATATGTGCATCCATCAGAGGCAGCAATACATAATAAAATACCAACAACTGTACAACCATAGGAGTTCCACGGAACAATCCGACGTAAAACCGGCAGATGGCATCTAAGACACGCGGCAGACGCTTATACTTCGGAATCACACGCACCATCGCGATCAAAGTACCGATCACAACACCGATGACGAGACCGATCACAGCGATAATCAGCGTATTCTTCAAGCCCTCTAATACTTTTACATACCCACGGTTATTGATGAATATTTCTATGAATTTGTCTATTTTAGTTCCTATATCTCCCATGAAATATCCTTTCGTTTCTCAAATTACTGCATCTTATTGATAGATGATGTAATGCTCTCAGCAGGAGCGGAATCGATGATTACGTAATTGATGTTTCCATTTAACAGATCCTGTACTGCAAGGGAACCATTCTTGTAACCCTTAGACTCCATCTTCAGTCCTGGGAATCCCCAGTCGTCATCACCTTCACAGTAGAACTGACCGGTTGTACCGTTCTGGAAACCGATCTTTAAGTCAGACCCCTTTGCCTCAAGAATCTTGTTTACATCGTCGGCTGTCTTGCAGGCATCGAACTCTGTATCTGTAGACAATGTGATAAGCTTCTGTGATGCGCTGTAATATGGATCAGAGAATGCTACATACTCTTCACGGTCCGGCTTGATTGTAAGACCTGCCATGGCAACGTCACACTTGTGCTGGCCAACAGAGAGACATACGGCATCGAAATCCATGTTCTGGATTACAAGCTCCTTACCAAGCTTATCTGCAAGTGCCTTTGCAATCTCCATATCAATACCAACATAGTTCTCACCATCCATATACTCAAATGGCTCAAATGCAGCGTTTGTTGCTACTACCAACTGATCCTTGCTCTCGTCATAAGCTGCTGACTTCACAGGAACCGGAGTACCATCACCAAAATAACGGTTGCAGATCTCGTCAAATGTTCCATCAGACTTCATGTCTTTAACGAACTGATTTACTTCCTTTAATAAATCCGGCTGATCCTTATCTACACCGAATGCATACTGCTCATCGGTCAGATCTACCTCGATAACCTTGGCTGTCTTCTTTGCAGAATCGCTCTTTCCGCCACATCCTGTCAGTGCTGCCATGCACATAACTGCAGACAATGTAATTGCTACTAACTTCTTAAGTTTCATAATATTTTACTTCCTTTCTTCACATTTACGATTTAATATAGCATCCTGCGACAAAAAATGCAACGAAAGACGCGTTTTTTTTGCAATACAATACATTTTTATGTATAAAAAGCTTATTTTTTTATAATTTTATGCATAACTGGCATTGACCTTACAATTGTTGTAAGGTTTAATATAGGATGCGGGGTTGAAAAAGACTTCGTAGGAGGCTTTATTTACTATGGAAAAAAATCTGACAACCGGAAGCGTATTCAAGACGATTTTATATTTTGCGCTTCCATATCTTTTTTCTTATTTTTTACAGACATTATATGGTATGGCGGATCTGTTCATTATCGGACAGTTTAACGGAACCGAAAGTACGACCGCCGTTGCAAACGGCAGTCAGGTCATGCACATGCTGACCGTCATGATCGTCGGTCTGGCAATGGGATCCACTGTCATAATCGGGCGTGCCGTCGGTGCCAGGCATAAGGATGAAATTGCAAAAACAGTCGGAAACTCCGTAACCTTATTCATGGGACTTTCCATCGTATTGACGATTGTTCTGTTGCTGCTTGTAAGACCGATCGTGTTACTGATTCAGACACCGGTCGAAGCAATCGAGGGTTCGATCCGGTACCTGACGATCTGCTTTATCGGAATTCCGTTTATTACAGCTTATAATATCATCGCTTCCATCTGCCGTGGTATGGGTGACTCGAAAAGTCCGATGTATTTTATCGCGATTGCCTGCGCAGCAAATATCGCGCTCGACTATGTATTTATGGGAGTTCTCCATCTGGGTGCCGCCGGAGCCGCACTTGGCACGACACTCGCCCAGACGTTAAGTGTTATTATCTCATTGCTCATGACAAAGAAACAGAAGCTTGGCATCAAACTTTGCAAACAGGATTTCATCCCAAGTCGTGCTGTGCTCGGCGAGATCTTAAAGATCGGTATTCCGGTTGCGATTCAGGATGGCTGTATCCAGATTGCATTTATCATTATCACAGTTATAGCAAACAGCCGTGGCTTAAATGATGCCGCTGCCGTCGGTATCGTCGAGAAGGTAATCAGTGCCCTCTTCATCGTGCCATCTTCGATGCTTGCAACCGTCTCTGCACTTGCCGCACAAAATATCGGTGCCGGCAAGCATGACCGTGCATCGAAGACGCTGAAATATGCCATTCTGATTACATTTACCTATGGGATAATCGTTGCAATCATCGGGGAACTGATTACCGCAGGTATCGTCGGCATCTTCACGAAGGACGCCGCGGTTGTCGTGCTTGGTTCACAATACCTGCGTGGCTATATCGTCGACTGTGCATTAGCCGGTATCCATTTCTGCTTCAGCGGATACTTCTGTGCATACGGCAAATCCTACATCGGATTCATCCACAATATGATTGCGATCATCTGTCTGCGTGTACCGGGTTCGTATCTGGCCTCGAAGTTCTTCGCAGATACATTGTTCCCGATGGGGCTTGCGGCGCCTGCCGGATCCATGCTTTCGGTTATTATCTGCGTGGGTGCATTTGTATGGATGAAGAAACACGGGCGCCTTGGAGACAGTCAGATACAAGATGCATCCTAGTACATATACAGTCCCGCAGAGACATGCTGCGTTTCGATTAACGATTGTCAAATGCACCGCATAATGCGTGCATTTTCCTCGTTGCCATAAAAAATCCGGAGAATTCATTTGCATGAACGCTCCGGATTTTTGTTTTAAGATTTTTATTTTAATTAGAAGCTCATCTTCACATCCTGACGCTTTGCTTCCTCTGCCTCGAAGAATGGTTTCTTTACCGCATGCATGTTGTTTGCTACGATGCTGCTCGGAAATACAACAAGCTTCGTATTGTACGTGTTGACATTCGCATTGTACAATCTGCGGGCTGCCTGCAAATGCTCTTCCACATCTGCAATCGTCTTCTGCAACTCCATGAAGTTGTTGCTGGATTTTAACTCCGGATAATTCTCTGCGAGAATGTTGATATCCTTTGTAAGCTGTTCCATCTTCTGATTGGCTGCATTCTTCTCTGCCATCGTCATGCCGCTTCGAAGCTTGACAAGCTCGGTCAGAACTGTCTTCTCATGTGCCTGATATCCCTTTACGACATCGAGCATCTTCGTAAGCACATCGTAACGCTTCGTGAGTGCCACATCGATTCCGGACTCTGCTTCCTCCACCTTAAGCTGTGACCGCTTGATTCCATTCGATGTTGATATGTACCAGATCACGATACAGACCAAAAGTACAATAATCACTGTAATAATCGCTTCCATAATTTGTTCTCCTCTCTTTTTCATAGAAATTATATTACTTGATTATAAAAATGCTACTGTGCATCTCCAATCCGCAACCGGTGTACGATATCCATAATCACAGCACAATCATTTTTAATCTTATTGATTTCATCCACATAGACGAATGGCTTCTTGATATCACCATCAAATGCATTTCCAGTTGTATTGACTGCCACATATAGCTTGTTACCCAGATACCGCAGGGCTACATTTCCTGCACGCCGGTACAGGTCTGTCACACATTCCATCGTCTGTGGAGTAAGCACATAAAACGCATCGACCGGATAGGCTGCCATCACCTTGAACTCCCGGTTGAACGCTTCGCTCTCCAGCTTCACATTCTCGTGATGAAATCCATTCAGATTTCCATAATACTGGAAATTTTTCGACCGGATACCAACAGAACGTATATCGGATTTCTGCAAATCAAACACGAATACCCGTCCTTTGAAATACGTCGTTGTATGCCGGTTCTTTCCGCTTCCCGTCACATTCTTGATCGTGACATCCGCCTGATCAAAGGAGACACCTTCATATGCTCCGTGGATCAGATCTTCGGAATCAAAACGATTTCCAAGCTTCAACAGTCCCATCTGCTCGACATTCTGTCTCGTAAATCCGCACTCCCAGTTCACCTGAACATCCGAGAATGTCTTGTTCAATATTGAAACAACAAATGCATTCTTGTAGATCATCTGATATTCCTTGTTGATCTTTGACATCCTGCCGGATGCATAAATGGTTCCAACGGGTACCGCAAACATCAATACCGCAACTACTGTGCCCGCCATCGCCCCCATTCCCGGTGCCCCTATATAGGCTATCACCAGCAATACAACTGGAGCTGCGAATAAATACATCGCCTGTCTGTACTTCTTATGCAAACCATCGAGCTGATTCACAATCTGCATCGTATCCACGCGTTCACCCCCTCTGTCAAGTTAAATTGAGTGTATCATGAATCTACAAAAATAGCTATATATTTTACAATTTTTAACTGATTCGACTTTCCTCATCCTCCACTGTCACGAAAATCGGCTCGTGGTGCGTCGCCGGAAGCAACACATGTAACAGATCGTCCATCTTCAGGCGCAGACTGCTTGTATTGATACATGGATGACAGCCTACATATTCATCCTGCACCAGATCCTTATCCATCAGAAGCTGTACATGATTTTCCGTATCATTCATCAACCCAAGCACACTCACGGAGCCCGGCGTGATATCCAGGTATTCTTCCATATAAGCATCCTTCGCGAAGGAAAGTCTCGCCACGCCTAACTGCTTCGAGATATCCTTCGTCTTGAACTTCTTATGTCCCGGCAGCATCAGCAGATAAAAGTTCGTCTCCTGGCGATTGCACAGGAACAGGTTCTTGCAGATTGTCGCCTCCAACGCCTTGTCAATCTCCTCGCAAACCTCCATCGTCATCGCTGCTTCGTGGTCGATCCGCTCATACCATACATGGTTTGCATCCAAAAAATCATAGGTTCGTATTTCCTTTGCCAGCCTGCCTGTCTCATCGGCCGGTCTGCCTGTTTGTCGTGTCATGTTCGTATCTCTTTTCTATTATTTGTAATAAAAAACTTGCTTTCAGTATAGACATTTATTCAAAAATCGTCAATCTGGATTCCAACATTTCCAATCATTTACGCTATAAAAAAGCACCCGCAAATGCGGATGCTTTGAAACACCATTTCTCCCGTAACTGTTATATATAAATGATTTTTATTTGCTCTTTATCATCGCCGCAACTGCCCAAGCCGCATTGATCAGGCACCAGCCTGACCAGATTGCAAGATCTGAGAAGCTTCCGAAACCGGTAAATCCTACCAGTGCTGCCAGACCGAACAGAACAATCAAAGCGATATTTCCGCCCTTCTTCTCCGAATTTCTCGTTGCCACGGATACGATACCTCCCGCAAGCATCAGAATCGCTACGAATACACCTGCCGAGCCGGACGTCTCCCCATTTGCCTCCAGTGAGTTTGCAACGCCTGCCGCGCATGACTGAAATGTCACGATTACAAATAAAATCATAGACAAAATGCCCGATACCAACTTCCATGTTTTCATGTTTCTCTTCCTCCTCAATATGTAGATTTCTTGTCAGTATGATGTTTCTTTTCTTTGGCACCTCCTGTTTGCAATTATCTCATATTAAGAAGCGTTCCGTTGCCCCCGCAGCAGTGGCAAATTTATCCTCTAATCCTGCACTCCGCTTGTCCGAAGCGGCTGCAAGCCTTTTTGATTAAGCAGATCATTTACGTCCAGGATACTTCCCGGCCGCTCATTGAACGCGATCATCAGGAGTGCATCTCTCGGGACCTTCGCATATAATTCCGGCATCTCGTATTTTTTAAGTGCGCGCTGCGTCTCCGCCAGACTGAATTTCGCCGCATAACAGATTCGCAGGATCACATCTCTCTGCCGCGTACGTTTCTCCCCAGACAACAGCTTATAGCCATACCGCTCCGGAATATCTGCCTGCAGGAATACATACTGCTGGGTGAGCTTCTTTTCCTGTAACAGATTCTTCACATAGATAGAAAATGCTTCCGAATTATCGCTTACACTTTCTTTATTCTCCGCGCAATATTTCTCAAAGTCCGAGAGATGTGTCTTCCCTAAGACCTCATTTAATTCCTTTGTATTTTTCTCCTTCATTTCATCCTCCAATCTGTTATAATAAATCCATCAGACTACCAATTACCAGAGCTTCACTAACCAGCCCGGATAATTGATTGACGAAGTATAATCAGTACCCCTGCTCTAGAAAGGATATACGCATATGGATCTCGATCAGCGTCTCGCTATTTCGTATTATAAACCAATAGCCGCCATAAATGAACCGCATCATGTATACTTAGTTCAGCACCAGGAGACAAAAAAGATTGCCATCAAAAAAGTGCTTGATGTCTATAACCTCGCCGTCTATGCCGAGTTATACCGCAATCCTATCGCAGGTACACCGCGGATCATAAACTATTACGAAGAGGCGGGACAGCTTACTGTCATCGAAGAATATATCTCCGGAACATCCCTGCAGGATAAGATCAGTCATGCAGACATAGCTCCAAGCGATATGCTTCAATACATGCTTGACCTGTGTGCGATCCTCGAACAGTTACATCAGCATAATCCGGCTATCATCCACCGGGATGTGAAACCATCAAATGTTATCATCACCAGTTATAACCGTGCTGTGCTGCTCGACTTCAATGCTGCCAAATACCATACGGCGGCGAAAGATTCTGATACAATCCTGCTTGGCACACAGGGATATGCCGCCCCGGAACAATACGGATTTGGACAATCCTCCCCGCAGACAGATATTTATTCTATAGGGATTCTTCTGAAGGAAATGGCGGAAGCATCGCATTGCCAGAATCCATATATTGATGCTGTTACTGCCAAATGCACGCAGATGAATCCGGCGGAACGGTATCGAAGCATCGGCGAATTACGTCAGGCGTTTTTGGCAAATAGGGGTGTCTTTCCTTATACACACGCCGACCAAGCCTTCACCGGAGATTTATCCGGTTCATCTTCCAATCGTTCAAATGCTCAAACACAGAACGATCCCGGTACCTCCGCAAACCATATGCAATTTGCCCCTCCCGGTTTCCGTTCCAAAACACCTTGGAAGATGGTGGTTGCACTGCTTACCTATATATTTCTGGCATGGTTTTGCTTATCCATGAAAGTAAACAATACCTTCGGAGCGGCACTGTGGGTGGAACGTGTATTTGCACTCGTTATGATGCTTTTTATCGTAGCTTCGATCTTCGACTATCTCCATGTACGACAGCTTATGCCTCTGTGCCAACACGAAAAAAAATCGCTGCGCATATTTGGTGTGGTTGTGTTAGACATCCTCGTTGTATTCGGATTGATCGTCGTCATGGCGATCGTGCAATCGTTTTGTCCGAATTCATAACTTGCCGGATATAGAATATCATGTTTTGAACATAAAAAATGCCACCGTGAAGGTGGTATTTTCATTTCGTCTTTATTATTTATTTGTCTTTTTTATCATATAAATATCTTAAAAATGAAGTTCAGTCAGGAATTTCGCATGTTCAGTCAATAATCCCCCTT
>NZ_JBBNHG010000009.1:0-3016 GCF_040094675.1 Coprococcus hominis (ex Arizal et al. 2022) | reverse complement strand
GAGCAGGCATATGTGACGACCAATCCGGTGATCCGGGTACGCAAGAAAACCTTATACGACGCAGCATCTGCAGTCTCTGATTACCAATATGTCCTGACTGTCAAAAGTAGTGGTATGTTAGCCCGACAGGAATTTGAGCTTCCGATTGACGAAGCTGCTTACCGGACACTCTGCGCCAAAGCAGACGGCAATGTGATTGCGAAAACGCGCTATAAGATTCCGCTTAATCAGGGGCTTACCTTAGAGCTTGATATCTTCGAAGGATTGTTTGATGGGCTTGTTATGGGCGAAGTGGAATTCCCGGATGAAGAAACAGCCAAGAACTACACCTTACCGGATTCTTTTGCAGTGAAAAAAGAAGTGACGTATGATACGCATTTCCACAACAGTACGATGAGCGTGATGCGCAAAGAAGAAATCGCACAGTTTATACAGTCACTTTCTGCATAATTAACGTTATTTTCAAGCGAAACATCCCCGGAGATTTTGGGTGGTTAACCCTGTCTCCGGGGATATTAATTGTTCTGTAAAAAGTTCAATTATTGCACATTCGCATTATACAATTCCTTAAAATAAGAATCCGTATGTAATAGTTCTTCAAAAGTCCCTTGTCCAACAATCTTCCCTTCTCTAAAGAGAATAATTCTGTCAAAACCGGCAATGGAATTCAATCTATGCGCAATCGCAATGACCGTTTTATCTTTCATTTTTAGCATAACCGATTTCATTACATTTTCTTCAGTTAAATTATCCATTGCAGATGTTGCTTCATCCAAAACGACAAGTTCAGGGTTTTCAAACCACAAGCGTGCGAATGCAAGTCTTTGTTTTTCTCCTCCTGATAAGCAAGTACCTTTCTCTCCAATTTCAGTATCTAAACCTTCCGCAAGATTCTCAACCAAATGAGATAATTGCACTTCCTTCAATGCGTCCAGCATTTGTTCTTCTGACACATTCTTCTCAAATACCAGATTTTCCTTTATTGTTCCATCAAAAACAGGAACATCCTGCGATATGTAGCTGACTCTGTCATACAAATTATTAAGGCAAATTCCACTTAACTCCATATCACCTAAGTAGATTTCTCCCTGATTGTATTTTAGTAATCCCAGTAATATCTTAATCACAGTGGATTTCCCTGAGCCACTTTCACCTACAAAAGCTATTTTTTGTCCCCGTTTTATGAACAGGCTCAAATCATCAATAATTTTCCGTTCTTCATATTGAAACGATAAGTTTTTTATCGATATTTCCCCAATGTCCGTATGAATTGCGTCACCATTTCTTAATTGATTATCCTCTTTTAAATCTAAAAATTCTTCAAATCTCTTATAGGATGCCTTGTCCAATTTATATTGAACATAAAGTACATTAAAAATAGCTATCGGCGTGTAAGCATTTTCAATCAGCGCAATGAGTGCAACTATAGAACCCACTGTAAGATTTTTTGTTTTCCATGCATAAAATAAAATACCAATATCTAACATTGCCACAAGCAGCGCAAATATTGTAAAAAAAGCTTCATGAATCATATTCATTTTTACTTTTGATGATACAATATCCTCTTTTGCACTACGGGTTTTCTTTATTTCACTCGGAAACTGTTTGCTCATACGGAACACCAGCATTTCCATAAAGCCCCTGACCAGAAAATGATTGAATAGCTCCTCACTGTTCAGAATCTTTTCTTTTATTTTGTATAGAAACTTTAGTAGAATATTGGTTATTATAAAAATAAGTATATAGCCTACAAACAATATGTAAGTAATTATTTTATCAATCTTCCAAATAAAATATACACTAAAAACAATAGTAGGAAGTAAATCACGAATCAAACGCAACCAGAAATTGAATACTACATTTCTGCCTGCGGATGAACCATTCTCAATCCTTTGAACAAGTTTTCCAGTACCTATTTTCTGATATTCCGTATAATCGATTGTACTTATTTTTCTAAGCGATAAAAGCTTAAAATCCAGATAAATACCATACTCCAATTTCTTTTCCGGATAATTATCCAGATAATTCATACAATAATTTACCAGCAAAATAAGACCGTAGGTTATAACTCCTGCAAATGTAAGTGTTCCGGCCGCCAATCCGTCAATAACCTTCTGAAAATAGTCCGTTTTGTAATTAGCCATAAATGCATTAAATATACCTAGTCCAATGTAAGCCAATACCCACAATTTGTTATTCTTTAGAATTTCTTTTATATAGCGCATAACTGTACTCCTTTAATATTATATTTCAATCATTTGGACAGTACAGTTAACGACTGCTAGCAAGTTTATTTTCACCTCAGCACAATCTGCCAACAGTTTACATCAACTGTACTGAGTAGATACCTCGAATAAATTTCATATCCGCTTCACCTCTTTTTAAAGTTTTATTCTTTTTTATTTTCCCGTGTTTCCAGTACTTCTGTGGTAATTACATCCACATCATATTCTGGAGCATGTTTCTTCACGATATCGTAAATTGGCCGGATATCTTTGACAGATTCTTCGAGTTCATCCGCAATCTGTTCAAGTGTTTTATTCTTCTGCAATACAGCGGTTCACCGCATCTCTGATTGCAACCTCATAATCCTTCTCGCCCTTTTTTGCCTTTGCGAGATTCTCATTTACATATCCAACAAATATCATATACTCCCGCAATGTCTGGCTCCGCTTCTTCAAATCCTCATTATTCCCCGGATTGATATTATACACGGTGCACATCACTTTTGTACTCTCTGTTTGCCATATTTCGTCCTCCTTTGGCTTTCGCAGGAGAAATCCATCTGCAAACATAGACTTAAACTATGCCGTCAAGGACTTTTTCAAAAACGCTTGACAGATATTCCAGACACGGAGGAACAAAATATGGAAATCGAACGTAAATTTTTATTTCATAAACTGCCAGATCAGCTAGACACATACCCACATTACGGCATTGAGCAGGCATATGTGACGACCAATCCGGTGATCCGGGTACGCAAGAAAACCTTATACGACGCAGCATCTGCAGTCTC
>NZ_JBBNHG010000008.1:0-2930 GCF_040094675.1 Coprococcus hominis (ex Arizal et al. 2022) | reverse complement strand
TTGCCATAATCCTACCTCCCTGTTATTGAAACTTAAAATAATTTCTATTATATTGAACGACTTGGATATTTAATTTCCGTTGATGTAAATTCATCTTCCGCCGAAACATTGATATGCCCACTGCTGTCAATAGCATACTCTTTACCATAAACGGAAAACGTATCTCCTTCTTTATATCCGATTTCTATCCAGTTTATATCATTTAACTGTTTTATCTTTGCGTCAACATTTATGGTCTTTCCTGATTCCTGCAATAAATAAGTGTGTTTTCCTGCTCCCGCATCTATAGAAAAGAATCCCGGAGAAATCCCGACTTTCTCACAGACGGACAATACCTCCTCATTGCTGTAGAGATACCCCCACACACTCTTTCCCTGTGCCAGATCAGACAGGATATTGCCTGCCTTACACATTTCCCACTTATAATTTGTTCCTTTTTGATTTGTATTCTCTGCAAGCAACGATTCCGAGGCTGCCCAGCCTATTCTTCCATTATTGACCGTCCATGTATATTTACCGCCACTTGATGTTGTCCATGCATAATAACTTTTATTACTTAGTACCAGAGAATTATTCGCAGCACAAATGCCTGACATGGTGCTTGTATTCATTTTCGGTACTGCATAATTAGGTACTACCTGTCTGCTCCCATTAAGGTCAAAGGAAATAACCCCGTACTCCTTAAAATCAGAATTATATCCACAGGAAACATTCTCCCCAAAATTGATTGCATCCAAAATAGCACTTGAATTATTATAGTTTGCAAAATAATAAGCTAATTCACTGTTAGAAATATTCGCATTTTTATCTATCAGTGCAGCTATGGATTGCTTTGAAAAGCCTCGTGCAGCATCAGAAATACTTAAACTGTCCTGTTTTTTATTATTTCCTGCTCCAAGCAACATCTGTATTGCTTTTTGGTGTATTCCTGCCTCTGCCTGCTTTGAATATGTCAACAGCTGGTTTACTGTGTTTACATCTGTTACTGTCTTCATAATTATTCTCCAAACCCTTTTTCAACATTAAACGCCAAACATATGCTGCAATTTGTCCAGCATATTATTTACTCTGCCTTCAACAGCTTCTGGCTGATTCCTTAATTCATACCTGCTTCCATAGTAATCATTTAAACGGTCTTTCATCTCATTACAAAATAATTTTTGATCTGTTTTACCATTTAAAAACTGATTGCAGATACCACTTATCTCTTTCTTCTCATTTGTATAAAAAGCTGTCTCATCTGAGATTATTTCTGACTTGTACTTATAAGATTCTGTTTTGCTTCCAATTCCAACAACCATGTAATCTGGTGTCATTCTCTCCATGATGGAATTACGTGCTGAATCATTAAAATGAACATATTCGTCAATCATGTCTGAAAAACCAGCTTGAAATTGCTCTGGAACATACATTTCATTTACTTTCCTTAGCCCCACTTCACTTGCACTTAACAAAAATACAGATTCATAAGAAGTTCCTCTATATCCCTCCTGAGCATTCAAAGAATCTACATCTGCTGTCATTGCATTAATCTTCTCTTTTAAATCTTTCATTTCATCTTCTGTCAAATATTCAGAAGCATTTTCGTCCAGCCATTTTTCAAAAACCTCTGACTGATTTTCCGAACAGCCTTCAAACGCACTTTGTTCTCCAGAAATGGAAGCTGCTTTCAAATCTAATTTGAATAAATTTTCACATTTATATTCTGCTGGTATCTCTCTTATCTCTCCCATAATAGATGAAAAATGCATTGTATGAAAATCCGATACCTTATTACGAGCAGTCTCAACTAACTTTCTTGCTGAATCACTGATTTTCACATCATCCTCCGAAATAATATTCTGAGGAACAGTTGTTTTCTTCTCAACCTTATTTTTTATCATCTCTGGATTATTAATATACCTATTTCCTTGAACTTTCATAGCAACCTCCTTAAGTTAGTCCACACTTTCTATACTTCTTTATCTATCTTGCTCGATGTCAAAGAACCTGCATCTATTTTCAGGTAATCTACATCACTGTCATTGCTCAATGAACCAATAAAACGATTTATATCTACTGACTTTCTGCCACTCTACTCTCTGGTGATGCCATCCAATGCACCAATTTGATATTTTCCTTTTATCGAATCCTCTTATGCCTTAATATCAAAACTTGATCTATCAGGTGCAGAAATACTCACAGATTCTGCTACAAGACTCTGTGTCATACTTTTTACATCATTACCAGTTACGGATAAGGTATAATCACCCGTTTCTTTTCCTTCTGCCGATTTTTCTGCACGTTTCTTTGCAGCTTTTTCTTCCTCTGCTTTTTTAGCAGCTCTTTTTTCTTTTACCTTTTCCTCTTTTTCTCTGTTCTCTTTTGCCTTTCGTTCAGCATTCTCTTTCGCTATTTTCCCATCTGGATCATTTGTACCAGATATTGCCACCGAAATATTTCCGTTTGCATCAATCATATAACTCAGATTTGTCAAAGTGCCCAAACATCCATTCACCGCACTTTTTGCACAATCTGGAATGGCTGCTAAGTTTTCCTCCAGATACTTTGCTTTTTCTGGATCATTCATACACTTCTGTAAAAATGCACTTGAAACGGATACTGTTGTCGGAACCCCTTGCATTGAAGTCGTTCCCGTATTCATATAATGGTATTTTCCTTGCAAGTATTTTGAATAATCATTTACATTGCTATACCCCGTCTTAATCTGCTCTGTTTTTGTCACACCGGGACGTGATGTTTTTAATTCAACTGTACTTGTTGTCACGTTGCCGTCTTTTGTATTTGTACTATCCTTTTCACTATCTGTTTTTTTAACAGTATTCTTGTAATTTGAAGCATAATACGATGTGCAACTGCTGTTATTGATACCTGTAATTGCCATAATCCTACCTCCCTGTTATTGAAACTTAAAATAATTTCTATTATAT
>NZ_JBBNHG010000007.1:0-1873 GCF_040094675.1 Coprococcus hominis (ex Arizal et al. 2022) | reverse complement strand
GGGTAGTGTCAAAAGACTACCTCTTTTTTGTTCTAAAACCTTTATTTTAGGGAGTTTGCAAACAAAAAGAGCAATCCCCCCTATTTTCTGGTATAATGTCAATCGCCAAACCAACAAAACAAGAAACGAGGTTATTGCTCATGGACATTATACTTTATTTATTAAATTACATCAATTACCAACGCAAAATTATTGGTCAGTTATTGAATTTTATTTGCAGATACATCCCACTAAAGCAGTGGGCTTTTGATGATTCTCATTCTCCTAAATATCAAAAATTCAAGATAGATGAACTCCCTAAAATTCTTCACTACGAGTCTTGGGATTATCGTCTTCTACTTCCATACTTAGAATGGAAGTATGGTAAGAAAATCAAACCTGTGCATCGTCGCTCAGACTGCAACATCCCTGACGATTGCTCCTGCCCTCGTTGCAACGCTCCAAAGATTTATCTTTACAAAAACAATGGTTCTAAAGGACAAATCTGGTGTAAGGTTTGTGACACTAAATTCAACCTTAACGAAAATCGATTCACAAAAACCACTTCCCTTCGTTGCCCTCACTGCTCCAGAATACTGGAACCTATCAAGAGTAGAAAGCACTTTATCATTCACAAATGTAGAAACCTTAAATGCCCTTACTATCTTCATAATCTTAAAAAAGTTGATAGAGAACATTTAGATGAAAAACATGGAAAAAGCAAATATAAACTCCACTACATCTACCGCGAATTTACGATAGATTTTTTTAAGATGGATTTATCTTCTCTTCCTAAAAATGCGTCTTCCTTAAATTTTAAGAGGCACGATTCCTACACCATGTCACTGTGCTTAACCTATCGTGTCAACTTAGGTCTCTCTTTGCGAAAAACCGCTCAAGCTCTCCGAGACATTCATGGAATAAAAATATCTCATCAACAAGTAGCGAATTACTGTACTACTGCCGCCATCTGTGTAAAGCCTTTCACCGACAATTACGATTACAAAGTTGGTAAAGTATTAACTGCTGACGAAACCTACATAAAAATCAAAGGTATAAAAGGTTACATCTGGTTTATTATGGACGCTGCAAAACGCTCCATCCTCGGATACCAAATCTCTGATAATCGTGGTGTTGGTCCATGCATTCTTTCCATGCGTATGGCGTTAAAACACTACAAAGAAAAACTACCAGAACACTTTAAATTTATCGCCGACGGATACAGCGCATACCCATTAGCAGCTCAACAATTCTTCCGCCAGTTTGGTGAAAAATTTAAGTTTGATATCACCCAAGTAATCGGCCTTACCAACGATGATGAGGTATCTACCAAATATCGCCCTTACAAACAGATGATTGAACGACTTAACAGAACCTACAAAGAATCCTATCGTCCTACCAACGGTTTTGATAACATCGAAGGCGCCAACTACGATTTAGCTCTCTGGGTAACTTATTACAACTTCCTGCGTCCCCATAGGCACAATGGTTATCGTGTCCTAAATCATGTACAAGAGCTTGATAATGCCGATAACATGCCAGGAAAATGGCAACTACTAATCTATCTAGGACAATGCAGAATTAAACAGATGCAACAGGGTGAAGCCCATAACTGTTCCTAGATTCAAAGCCCGAGGTTAATATCAGCCACCGTAAGCAACGCTTACGGCTGTGTCCTTGAAGGCACACAGAGGCAATGCTAAAATGCTGTGATGCGACGGAAAGAGTGTAACTGTTCCTGAGTTCTTCGCCGTCGGTAATACGATCAGAGCATTGCTTTTGTGCGCCCTCAAGGATGGCGTCCGTTATCAAAAACATAAATATCTGCAATTTTCAAGGTTCATTTGAGCCTATTTTTCTTCGGCTCGTTTTTCATAGCTTACTTGACACTATC
>NZ_JBBNHG010000006.1:0-504 GCF_040094675.1 Coprococcus hominis (ex Arizal et al. 2022) | reverse complement strand
TTGGGAACAGCGTAAGTTGGGGGAACTGGCTGAGATAGTTGGTGGAGGAACCCCAAGTACTAGTGTGAATTCATATTGGGATGGAGATATTGATTGGTATGCTCCAGCAGAAATCGGTGAACAGATTTATTTGGAATCCAGCCAGCGTAAAATAACAGAGGAAGGTTTAAATAAGAGTTCTGCTAAGATTCTTCCCATAGGAACAATTCTCTTTACATCACGTGCAGGTATTGGAAAAACCGCTATTTTACTGAAAGAAGGCTGTACAAATCAAGGCTTTCAGTCCATCGTTCCGAATAAAGAAAAATTAGATTCGTACTTTATTTTTACAAGGTCTGAAGAACTTAAGAGATATGGTGAAACAGTTGGTGCTGGATCAACATTTGTTGAGGTATCTGGAAAGCAGATGGCGAACATGGAATTGATGATGCCAAAGACGATGCCAGAACAACAGCAAATTGGCGAATATTTTGCAAACCTCGACAACCTCATCACTCTTCATCA
>NZ_JBBNHG010000005.1:0-1272 GCF_040094675.1 Coprococcus hominis (ex Arizal et al. 2022) | reverse complement strand
CAGTCAGGAATTTCGCATGTTCAGTCAATAATCCCCCTTTTTTATAATATCTATTGTATACTACATCCAGATTTCAACGGCACCAACACACACATCCCACGAAATCAAAAAGACCGAAACTGCCGCTTATTCTCCCTTTTTCCCAAAGGTCAAATGCGGGTTCCCGCTCTGCTTGTTCCCCAAGCTTCGCCGCGTGCAGTTTCGGAATTAACAATTTCTATTTTGTTTCTTTCTTCTGAATGACATTTCTGAGTTTTCATAATACATTGCCACCGGCTCCGGATGAGAACCGGCGGCAATTCTTTTTACCACATAGAAAATGTATTTCAAACACTACTCCATATTCAAATACGTTTTTATTTCACCAATAATCTCTTTTGCAATAGTAACTTGATTTACTGTATCTAATTTGCTGGCAATGTAGAAATCATCATAATCACTTTTATGACGAATAATTTCTAACTTGGATATTTTTCTTCCCATATCTCTCGAAAAAACATCTTTATTTACATAATTCTTATTAAAATAGGCAATCACATCCTTGTGCTTTTTGAACGCAACTGGTTCCATAGATAATACTGCATCAATTGCATGAAATACTGCATAATATGCTCTATTATTTGCAGCTCTATATTTATCTGCTCCCAATAAAATGTCTGCTGATTCCAAATCATCAATAGCCTGTGCCAATTTATTCCGTGCTATATCTTCAAAACTTCCTGTATCTTTTTCCATTAAAGTATGACCCCCTCCTGATCCACATTCTTGTAAAACATATATGCGTTTTTCCAATATTCAAACTGGTCTATATTTTTTACAATTGGCATAATTTCTGTTCCATATTTACAATTAAAATCATAGGTTAGATCATCCACCTTATTTTCATATTCAACCAAGCTATCATCCAAGTCATTCACAAGAATCATAATGTCTATATCCGAATCCTGACGAAAATCTCCACGAGCATATGATCCATACAAAATTATTTTTACCAAATGCTCTCGTCCTAGTTTATCAATCTCTTCTTTATATAACTCTAATAAATCCTTAATCTTGTTCGGCATATACTCACCCCCATTCTTATTTTTAGTATATCCATTTATTTTCTAATCGTCAATCTGTATTATAACATTCTTAATAGCACTTTTTGACTCAAAATCCCCCTTCTCTCCCAAATTCATTTTTGTTATTATGCTGTCTTTTTTATCATATAAATATCTTAAAAATGAAGTTCAGTCAGGAATTTCGCATGTTCAGTCAATAATCCCCCTT
>NZ_JBBNHG010000004.1:0-9035 GCF_040094675.1 Coprococcus hominis (ex Arizal et al. 2022) | reverse complement strand
TTCCTTTACACTTACTACTATTAACTTTTAAAGAAGTCTGAGATGGCGGGTATGGAATCTCAGATTACAATTGACGTGCATAAAAAAGAGACATTATGATCACTCATAATGTCTCTTCCAATCTTCTGTTATGTATTCCGATTAATGCACATATGCTGCTGCACCCGGTGCTGCCGGCAATGGGTTTGGAGCATCCTCACCCTTTGGAATAATCACGATCTGAATTGCTTCCAGTCTCTTTGCTAAACCGGATGTACCTGCGATTGAGCCATTCTTTGCCCAACCGAGCCAGCCATAAGTCTGTGCATGTACACGATAGTATACATCATAGTACTGTGCCAGCTGGCCTGTTAACTGAATACGGATTGCCTCCAGACGCTTTCCTTCTCCTCTTGTTCCAGATGCTGCTCCATTATACTTCCAGCCCTGTGACCAGCCATAAGTCTGTACATGTGTTGCATATGCAATACCACCGCTGATATTATTCAACTGTGCATTGTTTACCTTGATCGAGATTGCTTCGAGTCTCTTTCCCTCTCCGCTTGTTCCGGAGATAGAACCATCACTTACCCATTTCTGGTTACCATATGACTGTACATGTGTCATGTAAGAAACTGCACCTGAACCATTGGTTGTCGGGTTCTTACCCATATCTACGAATCCACCACCGATCGTTCCATCAAAGCCCTCGTAATCCGTTGGATAATCTGTCTTTGGCATAATGATAATCTGGATTGCTTCCAGTCTCTTTGCCTGTCCTGCAGTTCCTGCATAAGCACCATTCTTTACCCAGCCAAGCCAGCCATAAGTCTGTGCCTGTACACGATAATAAATATCATACTTGTTCTTGTTTGTACCAGTCAGGCGGATCTGAATTGCCTCCAGACGTTTTGCCTCTCCACTTGTACCAGATGTTTCACCATCTTTTTTCCATGTTTTCTCCCAGCCCTTTGACTGAATATGTGTACGGTACTCAACGCCAACACCATACCCTGGCTCTACAATGATCTGGATTGCTTCCAGACGTTTTCCTGCTCCGACTGTTCCGGATGTTCTTCCGTTCAAAGTCAATGTTCTCTCCCAGCCTTTTGACTGTACATGGGTTCTATACCCAACATTCGGATAACGCTCACCCTCGCTGTTATACCAGTATGCTTCCGATGTAATGCCATTTGTCATTACAAGTCCGACCAGCATCATGAATGCCATCAGGACGGCTGTCACCCTTTTCCAACATTTTTTGCCTCTCATCCCTTTAAATCCTCCTTTTTTATCCTACGTTTCCATGGTTATTAAAACTATATAGCCAGAAACTATATTTAGTATAACACATGATAATAAATTTGCAATAACTTTGTTTTTTTTACATTCTATTTACAAAACAAAAGAAGGAGCACAAGCAATACCTGCGCTCCTTACCGTCAAAAACAACGTTCTTTATTTCACTGTTAAATTTGGATATCCATCTTTAATCATCGCTTTCAACATTGATTTCATATTATCCTTCGACTCGTTGTATCCATTCTCATATCCATCAATAAGCGTATACAGATATCCCTCAAATACCGAATCGTACTGTGTTGCCTTTGATCCATCAACCTTGACTGCTACATTATACCATGTCTGCAATGGATTTGCACCTCCCAAAATCGGAGTTGCACCCTTTCCATTCGCAATCATCTTCTGAACGGCCGCCTTGTTGTTTACAAAATCCAAGGTCTCGTCCTGAATCTTATACATCACATCGGTATCACAGCAAAGTGTCTTTAATACAAGCGCTGCAAGCTCTTTGTTTGGACACTTATCCGTTACAGAAAGATATGTACCACCCCAATTATAAGCGGAAGGGCCTGCACAGATATTTCTCTTTCCTGCTGTAGCGGAACCACTTTCCTCATCGTTGATTGACCAGTATACAAACCAAGGGCATCCGAAATAGCCAAATACATCCCCTGTGAAATCACGCTGCCAGCCATCAGTCCAAGGATCATTCTTGTTTGTATAACCATTGTCGATCAATTGCATTGCCAGCTCTAAATATTTGTCAACAGCCGGATCAATCGTAACAGTACCATCATTTACCCATGCACTCTTTCGATCTGCCAATGCCGCATTCTGGATTTCCTTTGGTCCGGATACCATCTTATAGCCTGCCTGCTTCATCTTTTCTGCAGTCTGCATAAAGGCATCCCAATCCTTTACATATGTCTGTACCTTTGCCGGATCAGAAGTTCCAAGCACCTTCTGTGCAATATCTGTACGATAGACAAAACATCCCGGTGTTGCCTGCCAGCAAAG
Source organism: Coprococcus hominis (ex Arizal et al. 2022) (assembly GCF_040094675.1). Lineage (NCBI taxonomy): Bacteria > Bacillati > Bacillota > Clostridia > Lachnospirales > Lachnospiraceae > Coprococcus > Coprococcus hominis (ex Arizal et al. 2022). The sequence goes on along the minus strand of NZ_JBBNHG010000004.1, from coordinate 6,737 downwards.
TCCTTTTAACTTGCCATTTACGGTTGCATGATCAATTGTGTACTGGAATGCATTGCTATAATCCTTCTTTGTAATACCAATGCTGTCCATACTCACAAACATGTCCGAAGACATAAAATATTTTGAAACATCCTCATCCATCGCTACAATCGAAGGAACCTTCTGACCGCCCTTCTGATATGCAGCTTCGATTTCTTTCTTGTATTCATCGCTTGTTCCGCCAAGTCCCAGATTTTCAAATTTTACTTTGTCTGCATACTGTGGATATTTATCTTTAAAATACTCCAGACGTTCTCCCAGCTCTGTGTTCCATGAATATACATAAATGATACTATTATCTACTGGCTCCGGTGTTCCCTGATAAGCCTTGGCATTGGAAGCTGCCGGCAATGCATTTGGAGCATCGCTGCCCTTTTCTACCAGACAGATCTGGATTGCTTCTAATCGTTTTCCAAGTCCTGCTGTACCTGCAGTCTCTCCGTTCTTTGCCCAGCCCATCCAGCCGTATGACTGCGCGTGGACACGATAATATACATCATAATAAGAAGAAATCGTGCCGGTCAGCTCAATTCGAATGGCTTCCAGACGTTTTGCCTTTCCGCTCGTTCCAGACATCTGACCATCCTTTTTCCATTCTTTCTCCCAGCCAAATGACTGTACATGTGTCTTATAACGGATACCTCCGGTATAGCCAAGCTTCGATGCATTTAACTTGATATAGATGGCTTCCAGACGCTTCGCCTCTCCGCTTGTTCCGGCAATACTGCCATCGCTTACCCAGTTCTGGTTTCCATAACTCTGCACATGCGTTTTGTATGTTACCACACCATTTGCATCGGATGTATTTGTCTTTGCTGTTCCGACAAATCCACAGCTTTCAGAGCCCTTTAATGACTCTCCGCTTGCATTGTACATGTAGACTGGAGATTCCCATTTCTGAACTATAATAATCTGGATTGCCTCCAGACGCTTCGCCTGTCCTGCTGTACCTGCTGGCTCTCCATTTTTTACCCAGCCCATCCAGCCATAGGTCTGTGCATGTACACGATAATATACATCATATAAATCTGCATTATTACCAGTCAGACGAATCTGAATTGCCTCCAGACGTTTTGACTGTCCACTTGTGCCGGATAACTGTCCATCATGCTTCCAGCCCTGCCAACCAATGCTCTGCACGTGCGTACGGTATTCAATTCCAATACCATAACCACCGTCTACATGAATCTGAATGGCTTCCAGACGTTTTGCCTTTCCAAACGTACCGGAAGATTGTCCGTCCTTCTTCCAGCTTTTCTCCCATCCAAATGACTGCACATGTGTCTTGTACATAACACTTGGAACAGTTACTTCGATTTCCCCGTCTTCTGTCCATGCAGTTTCTTTCCTCGCTGCTTCGGAGGTGATTCCATTTGTCAGAACCAATCCAAGCACCATGACGAATGACAACAAAAATGCAGTCAGCCGTTTCCAACATTTCATTGCTCTCATATAAAGCCCCCTTTGTTATTTTTTATTGACAAAGCAAAAAAGTCTGCAATTACGCAGACTTTTCCGATATGTGCAAGGAGTTTATATAATCATTGTCACAAACACGTATTACATTCTCCCCTTTTCTCCGTCTACCTTGCCAATACAGTTCCAATTATAAGAAAAAAATATGCATTTTCAATATGTGACAAAAAATGTGACGGTTTTTGTAATTTTTAGCGATAGCATTTTATATAGTTGTGTTTTAAAATATACATAGCATTAAAGTATAGTGAGGAAAATTATGGATACAATACAGGCTTTGATCAAGCACTACATCGAATCAAACGGATATACGGTATATTCTATCTCTCAGCAAAGCGGCCTCAATCGTACAACACTTCAGAAGATCTTATCCGGGCAAAGAAAAATCACAAAAGAAATCTACGAAAAGCTTCTTCCGTTTTTCGCACTTTCGCCGATTGACAAGGAAGAATTAGAACAGGCTTTTTTGATCAATCAGATTGGAACCGAGCGTTTCCAGACACATATGGAAATCAAGCGTATTTTGGAAATGTCCACATCGACGCTCTACCAGACAGACGATTCCCCTTATGATTTGGTTGTATCAAATGTCGATACCTGGTCGAACTGTATGTTGATTCAAGGCACCTATCAGATTGTAAACGCAATCTATTCTGTCGCCCTGAAAAATGTGACAACCGAAGATCATCCATTTATATATACATTTGCTGATATGAGTCACCCATACGCGTCTATCTTCTTCAAACCACTGTATCACCCAACCTTTCAGCCGTTGCATGTGAAGCACTTAATCGAATATCAGAAAACGCAGATGGACGGCGAAAACTATGATAATATACACAACATTCAGATTTTGAAGAATCTGCTGCCATCATTTGCCGCATTTCCTGGCACATTTGAAGTGCACTATTATTACTCTGCGCGAAATCGTTTTAAACAACAGGCAACCGCGTTCCCATATTATGTCATCACGAATACACACGTCATCCTGCTGTCCCCAACCTATGAGACAGCCTTGATATTGAGCGACAAAGCAATTCACGAGTATTATCTGCACAACTACGAGCAGCTTCTTGCCCGGTCAAATATCCTGACCTCTGGTGCGCAGACACCACTTGACCTGTTAAATGTATTAAATGGAGTAGATCCGGCATTAAACTATCCAATCTGCCTGAATATCCAGCCCACCATCGAGAAATATCTCACGCCGGAAATGATTGACAAATACATGTTGGAATCCCCTTACAAGGATGTCATCCGCGCCAAATTATTAGAACGGATCGGTCAGCTTACGAAGGAAAGCCATACGATTCTCTTCACGCTGGAAGGCTTAAAATTATTTACCGCGGAAGGAAAAAATGTGAATTTCCCGGATACGCTCGCTGCCCGCTTTGATATCGAAGACCGTATTTATATTCTCCGCAAATTTATAGAGGCAAACCAAAATGATACAGACTATCATTTTCTGCTATTAGATCCTTCCAAAATACATACGTCTCTGAATATTTCCATCGCGTTTACACCGCCATCCATGACGTTCCTGATGCTGGTACGAAACGATGGGAATTCCATGATTCTTCCACTGGAAGAGCGCACACTTTGCAGCAGTATCATGGACTTCATCCAGACGCTGCCAGAATACGGATATGTGTGCAGCGTAGAACAGACAAACCGATTTCTTCAGGAAGAAATCGAGCAATTAAAAAGCAGCTATAAGCGGCTGCAAGTCAGATATCAAAAAAGAGGGTAAGCTGCCCTCTTTTTTCATCTACCACAAATCTTCCCGATTTCGAATGGAATCTGCCTCCGTGATCTGCCGGATTACCTTACACGGATTTCCAACCGCCAGGGAATGTGGCGGAATATCCTTTGTCACCACACTGCCTGCACCGATCACACAGCCTTCCCCGATCGTCACACCACCTGTCACAACGACATTGCTTGCGAGCCAGCAGTTATCCCCGATCGTAATCGGCTTTGCGTACTCATCATCGTATGCCGTACCATCCGGCCTGAACTTGATGTCACGCTCCTGATAGCGAAACGGATGCATCGGTGTCACAAGCGATACATTTGGTCCGATGAAGACATTATTGCCAATATGCACCGGACAGGTATCTAACACTGTGAAATTAAAGTTGGCAAATGTATTTTCACCGATTGTCGTAAATTTCCCATAGTCAAAATAGATCGGTCCCTGCAGATACACGCCCTTCGCACAATCAGGGATCAGGTCACGCATCATCTGCTCCCGTGCTTTCTCCTCGGTGTCTGCAGTCTGGTTATAGGTCTGACACAGCTTATGTGCCTTTGTACGGATGGCAAGTAACGTCTCGTCCGACGAATCGTAGATCTTGCCTGCCAGCATCTTTTCCTGTTCTGTCATGTCTTGCACCTCTTTCTTAGTTCATAGTACATTCCTTATCTTTTCTTAAACGATGTTTTACGAATCCAACCAGATACATATTTCCTATTGCCAAAGCAAACGTACCAAGCCAAAAGCCAAGCACCTTTGTCAACATATCAACATCAGGGAAGAATCTCTCAATTACTCTCAACACTGCTATATGCCATACATATAACGGCATACTAAGCCTGCCCAGGCATGAGAAAAATCGACAGGACATATCCGGCACCATGCTCTGACCGGAAAATATAATCGTCACACTTACCACAAAGCACAACAGATTTCCACGCAGAAACTTAAAATGCGGGTAACAGGTCACAATTGGAAACACATATGTGATTACTTCCAGCACTGACAGCCACACCCTGCATGTTCGATTTAATGAAATCCCTCTTAACCAATCCGCCAACAACGCTATAGTCGCGCCCAGACACAGACCCGCAAATGTTCGTACCAATCGATTTGGAAACTCATGTGCACCATAATCATATGTATGAAGATAATAAAAAAGTGCTACATAAAAACAAATCATGCCAGATAACCGGCGATTCCGCATCATCAACAACAGGCAGAAAAACGGGAATACCAGACACATCGCTGATAAAAACCACATTGTAAACAACAACGATCCCTCCGGTGCAGCCTCAGACAGATATAGCATCTCAAACGGCATATTTTCAAATGACCGTATGAAGTTTCCAAATGCACCTTCTCCTATATAATGCCAATTCATAGCAATATATGTAATCAATATCGCTCCCGTAGTATACGGGAGAAACTGTACAAACTTCTTTCCCGTATACTCAACCGCTATTTTCACAGCTTCAAAGTGTTCCTGTGGTTCCTGTTTCTCGAAATGTCTCATTGTAAAATATCCGGTTATTATATAAAAGAACTCTACAAAAAACCAGCTTAGTTGAAATGGTCGGTCCTGATAGCCAAAATGTGCATTCATGATCAGCACAGCCCCCAGAAAACGCATAAGCTCTATTTTCCCGATTCTCATATTTATCTCCCATCAAAAAAACATTTTAATTTATTATGTATATTAGTATAGAATCCGTCAAAAAACAACCGCCTTTCCGTGCGTTTTTTATTATTCATTTTACATTTTGGCAGTTATACTGTATAGTAGATTTTAGATTTTTCATTTTCTGCATAGTTCGTGCGGAATAATTTTCAAAATATTCAGAGAGAGAGAAATTATATGAGCAAACGTGAATCTTTTACTAACCGTCTCGGTTTCATCCTCGCCTGCATCGGCTCTGCCGTCGGCATGGGCAATATCTGGATGTTCCCGACACGTGTATCCCTCTATGGTGGCGGATCGTATCTGATCCCATACTTTATCTTTGTCGTTTTGATTGCATCGACCGGTGTCATCGGGGAAATGAGCTTCGGACGAGGCACACGATCCGGCCCGATTGACGCCTTTGGTGCCGCATGTGAATCCCGCGGCAAACGAAAGGTCGGCGAAACGCTCGGTTTTATCCCGGTGCTTGGTTCTCTTGCGATGGCGATTGGGTATACCGTCGTCATGGGATGGATTCTGAAATACATGATCGGAACATTTACCGGAAGCACGCTTGCCCCGGACAATATCGATTCCTTCGCCGCATCGTTTGGTGGAATGGCTTCTGCCTTCGGCAACAATCTGTGGCAGATCATCGCACTTGTAGTTGCTGTTATAATCCTGATGTTCGGTGTCGGAAATGGTATCGAGAAAGCGAATAAGATCATGATGCCGGTGTTCTTCCTGCTGTTTTTGATCCTTGCAATCTACACGGCATGTCAGCCGGGCGCCATCGACGGCTATAAGTACATCTTCCGCGTCGAACCTTCCGCTCTGGCAAAGCCGGAGACATGGATCTTCGCTTTGGGACAGGCATTTTTCTCCCTGTCTGTTGCCGGAAACGGAACGTTAATCTATGGTTCGTATCTGCCGGATAACGAGGATATTCCTGCTTCCGCCGGTCGTGTTGCCTTGTTCGACACGATTGCCGCGATACTTGCCGCACTCGTGATCATCCCTGCCATGGCTACAACCGGTGCACAGCTTGACCAGGGTGGTCCGGGACTGATGTTTATCTTCCTTCCTAGCTTATTTAAGTCTATGCCGGGCGGACACATCGTAGCGATCATCTTTTTCGTAGCGGTATTTTTCGCAGGACTTTCGTCTCTGCTTAACTTATACGAAGCGCCAATCGCAACGGTGCAGGAAAAGCTTCACTTAAACCGCAAGCTCTCCTGTCTTCTCATCGGTGTCATCGGCGTGATTGTGTCCATCTGTATTCAGGGAATCGTATCCGACTGGATGGATGTTCTGTCCATCTACATCTGCCCGCTTGGTGCAGGTCTCGCCGGTATCATGTTCTTCTGGGTATACGGTAAGAACTATGTCGAGGAGCAGGTCAACCTTGGACGTAACAAAAAATTTACAGACAAGTATGTACCTGTCTGTAAATATCTGTACTGCCCGATCTGTATCCTTGTGCTGATCCTTGGTATCGCACTGGGTGGGATTGGTTAATGATTCGCATACATCCACTATATAGTTAACGCAATATAAAATGTGCAGAATCTTTGTATATATGTCCACAACCGCATCTCAAAATATCAGATGTATTGAAACTAAGAAGTACTAGGATGTTCTGTTGTACATCTTCTTATCGCACGCAAACGCCGCTCGGGTATCGCCCACTCGCATACGCTCGTCGGCAGGTTGTCGGGCGCATCCAAAATAGGAATCTGCGATTCCTATGCGCCCTCCGCTCGCCATCCATGGCTCAGTGGCGGCTTGTTTGAACATCGTGTT
>NZ_JBBNHG010000003.1:0-2225 GCF_040094675.1 Coprococcus hominis (ex Arizal et al. 2022) | reverse complement strand
TAAATATCTGCAATTTTCAAGGTTCATTTGAGCCTATTTTTCTTCGGCTCGTTTTTCATAGCTTACTTGACACTATCCAATCAAGTATTGCTTCATTTTCTCGCGGATACGGGTCAGCCGGACAGAAATATTTTTTTCTGAAAGCCCTACAAACTCGGCTATGTCCTTGTAGCTGTCGGAAAACCAATAGCGGCGCATAAAGATAACGCGGTTTTCGATAGTCAGCGTGTCTAAAAAAGACTCAATGATACAGGCTAACTCTCTGACCTCGATTTCTTCTTCAATGTTTTTCTGGTCTGCAATACAGGCTTCAATTTCCTCCAAAGCAATCGTGTAATGACTGCTTCGTTTGGCTGCTTCCTTTCTCCAATAGATTTTGAGCGAAATATTCCGAACGATTTTCAAAAGATACGACAACAATGGGTTAGGTCGTGCTGGGGGAATGGCGTTCCATGCACCTAAATAAGCGTCGTTTACACATTCCTCCGCGTCCTGTCTGCTCCCTACTATATGGTAGGAAAGATTGTGACAGGCTTTTCCATATTTTATGTCCAGTTCCCGTATGCCCTGTTCCGAACGCTCAAAAAACATTTCTATGATTTTTTCATCGTCTATCATCACACCGCCTCCTTACCGGCTTCACTCATATACTACGGTTTCAGCGGCAAACACTACATCTAATCCGAAACTTTTTTCAAAAAATTACCATTTTGCTTTATTATAAAATACATAATCGCAGAACATGCAACTCCTACAGGATATGTTATTGTCATAGATGCCATTCATATAATTGTTCACACTAGACATTTTATAATACCTCCATTCTTTCATTAGGCTTTCGCATTAAAAACCGCCTCAAATGATATGTTTATAACTGTTTCTGTTCTCATCCGTTACAGCAAGTCCTGTTAATCCGGTATTCGGATCAATCCAGTCTCCATTTTTGTCATACTGGCTCATCAGGTTCTTAATTGCCTGAACATTTGTAAACATTGCACCGTTTCCATTTTTCATCATCTCACTCAGTACTGCTTTATACTTTTTACTGTTTGTGTCGATCCCTGCTGCTTTTAATTGTTTCTGTACAGAACTGCTATTCATTTGATAATCTGGATTACCAAAGACTGTTGGTTTATCCTTCAGAATGTACAAGCGATCAGATAACCACCATTCTTGCACTTGTAGAAGCCTATCTTCGTACATATAAAACCCATGAAACAGAATAGCAGAAAGATTTTGATTTTCTCTTGATTATTTCTGCATTTTTCTGGATAAAAACAGGGCGGTCAGCTCTCCATAGCCTTCCACCCTGTCATCTTATCTTTTCATAGAAGAAACTATTGATTATATTGGCAATTCACAATCTTTTAGCCAAAATCGCAGTTCCAACCAAAGTACCGATTTGATATTTTCCTTTTACCGAACCTTCTTATGCCTTAATATCAAAACTTGATCTATCAGGTACAGAAATACTCACAGATCCTGCTACAAGGCTTTGTGTCATACTTTTTACATCAGTACCAGTTACGGATAAGGTATAATCACCCGTTTCCTTTCTTTCTGCCGATTTTTCTGCACGTTTCTTTGCAGCTTTTTCTTCCTCTGCTTTTTTAGCAGCTCTTTTCTCTTTTACTTTTTCCTCTTTTTCTCTGTTCTCTTTTGCTTTTCGTTCAGCATTCTCTTTCGCTATTTTCCCATCTGGATCATTTGTACAAGATGCTGTCTCTATAATATTTCCGTTTGCATCAATCATATAACTCTGATTTGTCACAGTGCCCAAACATCCATTAATCGTATCTTTTGTACAATCCGGAATGGCTGCTAAGTTTTCCTCCAAATACTTTGCTTTTTCCGGATCATTCATGCACTTTTGTAAAAATGCACTTGAAACAGATACCGTTGTCGGAATACCCTGCATTGAAGTCAGCCCTATATTCATATAATGGTATTTTCCTTGCAAGTATTTTGAATAATCATTTACATTACTATACCCTGTCTTAATCTGCTCTGTTTTTGTCACACCGGGACGTGATGTTTTTAATTCAACTGTACTTGTTGTCACGTTGCCATCTTTTGTATTTGTACTATCCTTTTCACTATCTGTTTTTTTTACAGTATTCTTATAATTTGAAGCATAATACGATGTGTAACTGCTGTTATTGATACCTGTAATTGCCATAATCCTACCTCCCTGTTATTGAAACTTAAAATAATTTCTATTATAT
>NZ_JBBNHG010000002.1:0-2955 GCF_040094675.1 Coprococcus hominis (ex Arizal et al. 2022) | reverse complement strand
CTTACGCTGTTCCCAAGCGTAAATAAATTTTTCAAATCAAACACTATACTTGTCGCATCTTTCACAAAAGTCCCTTTTTTGATAACATTTTTTTATTAAAATAACATTTATAATGTTACTATTCATTGTTTATGTTATCTTAATTTCTCTCTTACCAGCATCAAGGCATATCCCATCAGATTTTGTCCTTTCCATTCGCTTGGATCTAATCTTTTCGGATCACTCATAGACAATCCGATGCCCCAAATCTTATCATTCACGGCAGCTTCCGCAAGAACTGTATTGCCTGTATCGAGCAACGCTCTTTTTAACTCCGGATTCTGTGTAAATTTCGCCATCAGACCTTCATAGACGATAATCTGTCTCATACCATTCCAGACATGATTATCAAAACCGGACACCTTACGTCCTAGCTCTTTGATATAAGCTACATCATCTGTTGCAAGTATCTGTGCCGCAATATTTTCATCGTGAAACCGCAAAGCTTTTTGATGCATCATATACTGTTCCAATGAAGTATATTTCATATCACCAGTTGTAAAATCAGACAAATACCAATTACTGAAACATCCATTTTCCTCGTCTGGATTGTGAAATGTTAATACTCTCACCCTGGTTCACCCACCTTTTGTACTGCTAAATCGAGTTCTAAATCATGCAATCCCGGATATGCTTTTTTCAAGAAACTAAGTGGAATTTTCTTCACAACTTCCCGGCTGGGAATATTATAGAACCACTGATAATATGCATAAAATTCACCTACCCAATCCGGAAGGAATCCAGCAAGTGCTTTCCCATCTTTCAATGCATATTCTTCAGTTTTGCAGAAATACTCCCACAAAGTTTTTGCATCCATCGTATTCACATATGCCTGTGATTCATCGATGCTTTTCCGTGTATTACTCTGCATATAAAAATTGATAAAATCCTCTGTGTCCTTATCCGGGAATGTTTCCGCAACATAATCGAATAACTTTCCCTGATTCTCAACTACATCACTTAAATATGCTTCTGCGTATGCTCCCATACCCTATCACCTCTACAATAATGTACTAAATACCTTCGTTACCTTATTGGCTTCTGAATCAACCAGTTTTCTCATATTATCTCTGGCTTCTATATCCCGTTGATTGTATTGTTCATTGAATTCACTATATGGAACTGAAATCATATCTTCATCGATTTCATGCAATTGCGCATACGCCCGTTCTGATTTGATACAATACTGGATTCCCAAACCGCCCAATGATAACAATTCCTCCAATATATCCATATCTATGTTGTCGCGCACAAATTCTTTTGCAATATAAAAGTACGATGCGTCGGCTCTCCACCCCTTTATCACATCATAGTCGCTTGTATCAATTCCGTATTTATCAATGAACTTCGCCGCTAACATTCTATATCTTTTTGAATCTGCCGCATCCCGATGTTTCATAAGCTCCGCTAACCAGTTCAGTACATCTTTCTCTTGAAAATCGAGAATCTTCAATCCAGTACAATCCAATTCATATTTATGTACCCATCCATTTTCGCTATTCGGTACACAAACCGCCCACTCCTTGGCTAAATTCAATACTTCCGTCAGATAAAATCCACGACCATAATCATGTTTATCATTTCCACCACCAAAGACCGGTGTCACTATTTTATTTTGTGTTCCATGATATAAAATAATTTTACCCATTCCGTAATCCCTCCATTAATACTTCTTAGGACGTTTTTCGTTAATTTCTGATAACATGCAATCTTGTTATAATCTAGCATTAATACACATATGCACCATTTATAAAAACCTTATAATCATCAAAAGAAACATCCTCTGGGATCTCATACTTTATTGTTTGAGTTTCTCCTTCTTTTAAATCAAAAACACCCGCATCATCAGTTATCAAATAATAATATTCTTCGCTATCCGCTATTTTACCATCTTTATATACAACTACTACACAATTCAGATCATCAATATTGCACTCTGCATTATTGGTACAATCAACAATTATATTACTTCCACTTCTATTTGATTCCACTGAAATATCAGTAGCAAAATTACCTGAGTAAATAGAAATATTATTATCATTAACCTCTTCGTCAATTTCATAATCATCATAATCCGTCTCAGTAATAAATTTTCTTACAACAGTTGTTTTTCCAAGAACTTGTTCCAAACTTTCTTCCTGGTAATCCACTTTATTCCCCTCAGCATCCTTTAATGTCAACTTTAATAATATATTGTCCGCTTTGTACTCACTATTATTTGTCACAAATACATAGAGCACCCTTTTATTTGCAATCTCACATGTAACTTCTAAATTTGACTTAATTTTCTCGACTTCTAGCTGTTCTTCCTTTTTTGACGTTGCTAATAATGAGACCGGTAAATCAATATCTGATTGAATTAAGTTAACTATTTTTGTTGTTCCAGAAATAGAACATTCATAACTAATTTTCCCGTTTTTATATGTAAAATCTTTTGTATTATCACCCGATGCTAGAATAGAAACATCCGTTTTATCATGATCATTTTCAGAAGTCCATGTATACGCCTTACTGTTCTCCGGTTGTTCTAAACTGCCTGCCCAGTATAAAGTATAACTTGCATCCACAGTATTGTACCAATATATCCAAATAGTATCATCATTAATTGATGCAACTTGATACATTTCTCCCAAATCACCATCCTGTTTCCACGTACCTGATAAGTCTGAAACAACGTCATTTTCCGACACTTCGCTTGCCGAATCTGTCATGGATGACACCGATGTCGTATAATTCGATGAATCATTTTTCTGTCCACATCCTACCATGATACAGCATATTCCAATTGCAAATAATATGCCCATTTTCTTCATATTGCTAATCTCCTTCTTTATATCTAAATAAACATATTCTGTAACATAAATTTCTTCAATGCTTTAAGTTTTTCACACTTACGTTGATGAAGAGTGATGAGGT
>NZ_JBBNHG010000001.1:0-519 GCF_040094675.1 Coprococcus hominis (ex Arizal et al. 2022) | reverse complement strand
TGATGAAGAGTGATGAGGTGGTCTAAGGACTTAAAATAATCTCCTATTCTCTGTTGTTCTTCTGCATTGTCAGTAACCAACACATCAAACTTTTCAAGTTCTCGCATGCTTAAATTTGGCTGTGTGCCATTCGATGCTTTATCTAAAATTTGAGCTTGCATCCTTCTTGTCTGAAGAAGATAAAACAAATAGTAAGGTTTCGTCTTTCCCTCACATCTTAACGCTGCTAATGGTGACCAAATGTTGAATCTATCAGTAGTTTCAACAATTGCGACCTTTCCCACTGTTGAACCAGATTTTACAACATATACATCATGGTACTGTGGTTTATACTTCTTACAACACTCAGCATCATACTCTTCAGATACATCTCCACGCTTCCGAGAAAAATCAATTTTATTATCAACTATAGCATCTACAGATATAAATGGGATTCCATTTTCCACCAATCTAGGAGTCTCATGAGGTCCATCTGTAACAGGTTGAACAAGCAAATCTAAAACCTTACGCTGTTCCCAA